>JBDKJS010000104.1:0-9294 GCA_039806065.1 Bacteroidota bacterium
CACTAATTAAACGCAATGAAAACGGCAGGTAAATTATATTTAATACCCACTTGGCTAAATGCTGGCAATACACAATACATAGGAAGCTGGGTAAAAGAAGTAGTAGTTAACACACAACATTTCGTTGTAGAAACACCAAAAGTGGCACGTGCCTTCATCAAGGCTTGTGGTTATAGCAACATTTCTTTAGCAATGCTTCAAGAGCTCAATGAGCACACACCACATACAGCATTGAATCAACTTTTAGCACCGCTGCTAGCAGGAAACAATGTATGCCTGATGAGCGATGCAGGTATGCCCGCTATTGCCGACCCTGGTGCACGTTTGATAAAACTTGCTCACCACCACCAAATATCTGTAATCCCGCTATCAGGATCATCAAGTATAACACTAGCATTAATGGCAAGCGGATTTAATGGACAAGGATTTAAATTTTTAGGATACCTTCCCAAAGAAAAAACTTTAAGATTAGCCAAACTCAGACAAATGGAACTATTGGCGAATAAACATTTAGAAACTCAAATATTTATTGAAACACCTTATAGAAATATACAACTTGTAGAAGACATCATATCTGTTTGTAATCCTCATACACAGGTATGCATAGCCTATAACCTAGAATCGCCAACACAACTCATTGTATCGTGTACCGTTGAAGAATTGAAGAAAAAAAAGTTGCCAAGTGAAAAAATGCCAGCTATATTTTTAATTGGCTCAAATAATTCTTAGTCGGCAAATGTAGCTTCGATCAAGATAGTGGCATATGGAGCTACCATATAAGTACCATCAATTCTTCGAACACCTTGCTCACCGAAACCTACTTGTGCATCAGCTAAAATTTTCACTTTATCACTTGGCTTGCAAAGCGGAATAATTTCTTTAAAAATAGGTGGCAAGTTAGGGTTGGTGCCATCAAATAACACTTGGGCACTATCCACAAGTATATTAAACTCAGGCAATATAATTTTATAACTGAGTCTAACTGGAAGTTTAAGTTTACTATTACCATTTTCAATAGATCTCTTTAAATATTTTATTCTAAAGTGATCTGATTTTTCAGCATCCACAAATTGGCTTTCCGCTAAGGAATCAAAAAGCAAAGCTTGTTCTTTTAACTGATCTTGCAATGATTCGTTGATCTGCTCTCTAGCCACTTCCGAAGGTTGCGAACCTATAAGATAAACAGCCAAAGTGCAACTAGCACTTGGATCACCTTGGTGACCATCCAAATGATTAAAAAATTTTCTGTACTGAGCTATTGTGGGGCGAAAAATCACACTGTCTCCGTGATGCATCACAGAAAATAAATCGACCCAAGAAAGTGAATCCTTTTTTATCAATTGCATTCTAATTGGAGCTCCAGCTAAATGACTATCATAATATATTTTCCCATCACTACCAATGGCATTGATATGAAACAAAGCATACTCATTAAGCCGAACCTTAACTTGACTGGAAGAAGTGAAACAGTTATATGCCAAACCATGCGGGGTTAAACAAGATTCGGGATTTTTATTACAGGCATAACTAAAGCAAAGAATAACTATCGCAAAAAAACCTATCAGTAATCTCATTTTAACTTATTTAATTTCAATTAAATTTAACTCAACGAATAAAGGACTGGCTGGGGGAATTTTATTTTGATCGCCCAACATACCAAAAGCAAGATAGCTAGGAATAACCAAACGAACTTTATCACCCTCACTCATATCCATTAAAGCCTCTTCGATTCCTTTAATTTGGCTACCTGGATGCATGACCATGGTCAATAAACTATCGGTATTGGATTGATAGCAAAGCGAACCACTTAGTAAGAAAATTTTATGTTCAAGATTTAAAGTATCTTCCAATGTTACTTTTCTTCCAGTTCCATTCATCACTTTTTCAATCCTCAATCCCGAACCTTTCCTCATCATATCATAACGATGTTTAGCAATAAATGAATCAATTGCTGCACTTTCATGAGCCACCATTATTTTATTTGCCGCTACTAGTTTTTGCTGAATTTCAGCCTCGCTAAGTGGTGGCAAGGAAGTGGGCCCATCGCACGAAAAGGAGATCAAAATTAATGCTGTAGCTAAATTTTTAAAGCTAGTCTTTAAGAACATCATATAATTTCACTTTTGAAATAAATTCAATTACCGTTTCTTCGAGCGACAAATTACTTCTACCTCCGGCAGCATTAAAGTGCCCACCCCCATTGAAGTACTTCCTGGAAAATTCCTGCACAGAAAATTCATCTTTTGACCTAAATGAAATTTTAATCACCCCTTGTTTCTCAGTAAATAAGGCAGCCATTTTGGTTCCCTTCACACTTAGGGCATAGTTTACCAATCCTTCCGTATCTCCTGTCTTATGGTCAAATTTATTTAAATCATTAGCTGATAATGCAATGAATGTAACCGCATATCCATCTATTTTTGTCAAACAGTTATTTAGTGCAAAACCTAACAATTTAAGTCTATCAAAAGAATTTTGATCGTATACCCATTCGTGTACTTTATAATTTCTGGCACCACTAGTTTGTAAAGCAGCTATAATATGATGTACTTCTGGCTGCATTCTTTCAAATCTAAAAGAACCGGTATCTGTCATTATACCACAGTACAAACTTTCTGCTATAGCTTGATCTATTAGGTGTTGATGCCCTAAAGCTACGATGAGTTCAAAAATTAACTGGCAAGTGGCACAAGCCTTGGTGTCGCTAAATATAAAATCAAAGCTTGGATCAGGATTGATATGGTGGTCTATTAAAACCTTTGTGCCAGCTGCATCCTTTAAAATACTAGCCAACAATTCTGTTCGTTCAAACTGATTGAAGTCTAAACAAAATAATAGATCAGCCTCATTGATAGCATTCACTGCTTCATCCAATTTTTTTTCAGCGTCAATGGCTGTGGATGCACCTATCATCCAATTTAAAAAATCAGGATATTCGCTAGGAATAACGATTGAAACCTTTTTCCCAAGTTTCAAAAGATAATTGTATAATGCTGTAGCAGACCCTATAGCATCTCCATCAGGCTTATAATGAGTAACAATGACTATGAACTTGGCTTTTGAAATGAAAGCTGCTAATACATTATAGTTCTTGGAATTTTCCATGATTGCAAAAGTAATTTAAATATGCTATGGTTGTGGGTAATTACCAGATAAGTGCGTTCAATTATTTCTACGAAAATATACCTTTGTAAGGTGAAATATTGGTTTAGAATAAAAAGCTACTTGTATCATAGAATTGTATCCAAAAATGCACATCATTTGCATTCACCTTTTGTATACGATTTTTACACAAACATTCTTCCTGATGATAGACGGTATTATGCATTTGAATGGATAGAATCACTAAGAAATGTTTTTCTTCAAGATCAAACGAGCATTTTAGTAACCGACTTGGGTACTGGAGGAGTAAATGCAAATCAGCGTAAGTTGAAAGTTAAATTCATCGCTAAACATTTCTTAAAACCAAAACGTTTTGGCTGGTTATTTTTTAAAATGGTATTGCACTATAAGCCCAATAGAATAATAGAACTTGGAACAAGTTTGGGTATTAATACCGCTTACTTGGCATCAGCCACCAATAACACGGTATATACCGTGGAGGGTTGTGAGGAAACACTATCGCAAGCTAAAAAAGGTTGGCAGCAGTTAGGCATTCAAAATATTAAATCGGTTAAAGGAGAGGCAGCTTTTCACCTGAGTGAATTTTTAGCGCACGATGGCCCTTTTGACTTATATTACATAGATGCTAATCACACATCAAAAGCGTTACTAACTTATTACGAAATAATAGCCCCGCACATTCATTCTAAAACGATCTTAATATTAGACGATATTTATTGGAGCAGTGATATGGCAAATGGTTGGCATTTATTAATAGACAAAAAAGAAGTGCGAATTTCAATTGACCTATATCACATAGGGATTTTATTTTTCGATCCTGCAACTCCTAAACAACATTTCAAACTCAATTGTTATTAAAAGTTAAAGGATAAAATAAGCGAAGTAAATTAGTAGCTTAGCACCAAAATAAACTGATGGCGCTTATAGAAATTAAAAATTTAGCCCGAAAATATCAAATCGGTAGTGAAACTATTCACGCCTTAAAAGATGTTTCACTTAACATAGAAAAGGGGGAGTATGTAGCATTAATGGGTCCTTCAGGATCAGGGAAAAGCACTTTGATGAATGTTTTAGGATGCCTAGACACTCCTAGCAGTGGATCCTACTCCTTGAACAGTAAAATGGTGAGTGCAATGTCAGATAATGAATTGGCTGATGTAAGGAATAAAGAAATAGGATTTGTTTTTCAAACATTCAATCTCATACCTAGAAGCACAGCATTAGATAATGTGGCGTTGCCCCTAGTGTATGCTGGCATCAAGAAATCAGATAGGGATGTCAAAGCCAAGCAAGTTTTAGCCAATGTAGGGCTAGGCGACAGGTTGTCGCACAAACCAAATGAATTAAGCGGTGGGCAAAGGCAGCGTGTTGCCGTGGCTCGTGCATTGGTAAATAACCCCTCCATCATACTAGCAGATGAGCCCACTGGTAATCTTGACACCAAAACAAGCATTGAAATAATGGGACTATTTGCTCAAATCCATAATGCTGGTAATACGGTTATCTTGGTAACACATGAAGAAGATATAGCACAACACGCACATAGAATAATACGGCTTCGTGATGGGCTTATTGAAAGTGATGAAAAAAACCAAACGATTCGATCACTAGCTCCTACCCTTAAATAAATACTAGAATGACATTAAAAATTTATACCAAAAAAGGTGACACCGGTACAACCCAACTCATAGGAGGAACCAGAATACCAAAACATCATTTAAGAATAGAAAGTTATGGTACTATTGATGAGCTTAATGCTTATTTGGGCCTCGTTCGCGACAGCCTGAATATGCAAAGCCATCGCGAAACGATCAAAGAAATTCAAGACAGGCTTTTTACTATTGGTTCTCTATTAGCCAGCGATCCTGACCATAACAAAATGAAAGTACCAGATCTAAAAGAATCTGACATATCATTCCTAGAAAGTGAAATTGATAAAATGAATGAATACCTACCCGAAATGAAGTTTTTTGTGCTACCTGGGGGCTTAGCAGCCAATAGTATAACCCATATAGCCAGATGTGTGTGCAGGCGAGCAGAAAGAATGACAACCCAATTAGCTGTTGAAAGCCCTGTAAATCCACTAGTTTTAGTCTATTTAAACAGGCTCAGCGATTATTTATTTGTTCTTTCCAGAGCCGTAAGCCATCAAGCCGGAGTAGCAGAAATCCCTTGGCATCCCCGTATGCAGTAATTAAAAAGCTAATTATTTTATTGTGAATAAACGTATTGATAATTTTGACTTAAGGTGTTTAAGCGATCAATATTTTTTTACTTTTGCAATCCTTAAAACCAACGTTAATAAAAAAGCGCTATGTATTGGACATTAGAACTTGCTCAGCATTTAGAAGATGCACCTTGGCCTGCCACTAAAGATGAACTTATTGATTATGCGATTAGATCAGGGGCACCATTAGAAGTGATAGAAAACTTACAAGAATTAGAAGACGAAGGCGAATCATATGAATCCATAGAAGAAATTTGGCCAGATTATCCCACTAAAGATGATTTCTTCTTTAATGAAGATGAGTATTAAAATTTGAACTTTGATACAACTAAAATTTTGGAGCTTCCACTAGTGAAGCTCTTTTTTTTTTATAAAAATTAAACACTAATTCATGAAGATAATTGCAAAATAATAGTATCATAAAAATTATATTATTGGCCATGCCAAGCATCATCTTCCTCGGCTAACCAATGAACGGCAAGTATATACAATAAGTTGGCCAGGCCATTTCAAAATACCCAAAAGCCTTCCAACAAGGTTTACCAAGCTGAAACATTAGTTTTTTATGAAATATATTCAAGTTTTGAGTTAAAAATCAAACGATAATCTAGATTTTCACGTATTATTAGCCAACCAATTACAGTAAAATATTATATTTGCATAACATTAAATCAAAAAAAAATGAAAAAAATTCTCGGATTATTAAGCGTGGCTTTAGTATGTGTAGCCTATTTTGCATTTGCTCAAACTACAACTGCTGATAGCAAACAAAATACCAATGATGTAAAGGCCGCAACCCCTGCTTGTTGTAAAAAAGGAGCTGATGCTTCAAAAGCTTGTTGTAAAAAAGAAGGCTCAACAAAAAAATGTACTGAAGCTGAAATGAAAAAATGTGAAGGAAAAGAAAAGGCAGCATGTAACCATGCTAGTACAGAAAAGGCAGCTGGTTGTGGTCATGGTCATGCTGATGGTCACGGTCATGATCATGAAAAAAAGGCTGACGAAGTGGTAAAGCCCAACTAAGTTTTTTTAATAAAAAAAAGCCCGGTAATGCCGGGCTTTTTTTTTGGTTACAAATTTTAAATTATTTTAAACATTAAATCTAAAGTGCATAATATCACCATCGGCCACTACATACTCCTTGCCTTCAACCCTTAATTTCCCAGTATCACGTGCTGCTGATTCACTACCACACGCAATAAAATCATTAAAACCTATTACTTCTGCTCTAATGAAGCCTTTTTCAAAGTCGGTATGAATTACACCTGCGGCTTGAGGAGCAATCATACCTGAGGTGATTGTCCAGGCTCTAACTTCCTTTTCGCCTGCAGTGAAATAAGTTTGCAAATTTAAAAGCTTATAGGCAGCCTTGATCAGCTTGGCTACTCCACTCTCTGTCAATCCTAAATCTGATAAAAACAATGAACGTTCTTCGAATGTATCCAATTGTGCTATTTCAGCTTCAATAGCCGCTGCAATAATTAATTTTGCCGCATTCTCATCAGAAACTGCTTTAGTAAGTGCTTCCGTATGTTTATTCCCTGTATTTACTGACTTTTCGTCCACATTGCAAACATACATTACTGGCTTTTCTGTAAGTAAAAATATATCCTGAATCCAGACTTTATCCTTAGCTTCTAATTGAATGCTTCTAGCACTCTTTCCGCTTTCTAGATGCTGCTTATATAACTTGAGTATTTCCACACCTTTACCTGATTCCTTATCACCTGTCTTGGCCAATTTTTCTAATCTGGATATTTTTTTTTCTACACTATCAAGATCTTTCAGTTGCAATTCTGTATCTATAACCTCCTTATCACGGACAGGGTCTACACTACCGTCAACATGTATAACATTATCATTATCAAAACATCTAACTACATGAATAATGGCATCGCATTCGCGAATGTTACTCAAAAATTGATTTCCCAAACCCTCACCCTTACTTGCACCCTTTACAAGGCCCGCAATGTCAACAATTTCAACGGTGGTAGGTATGGTACGTTGCGGTTTCACTAAGCTTTCTAATTTCAGCAATCTCTCATCAGGAACCGTAATTACCCCCACATTTGGTTCTATCGTACAAAAAGGAAAATTTGCAGCTTGGGCTTTAGCATTACTCAAACAGTTAAAAAGAGTCGACTTTCCCACATTAGGTAGCCCCACGATTCCACATTTCATAAATTTATTTTTTATTTTTCGCAAAGATAATCATTACCTTTACAAGTAACTATGGATGGCAATACTTCTGCAGCCTTAAGGATAGATAAATGGCTATGGGCTATTAGAATTTACAAATCAAGGAGTCTTGCCACCGAACAGTGTAACCAGGGTCGGATTTCGATCAATGGTACAATGGTAAAGGCCTCTAGGCTTATCAAGGTGGGCAATGTGATTCAGATCACAAGATCGGGTTTTACCAGATCGATAGAGGTATTAAAACTATCAGATAAAAGACTATCAGCTAAGCTCGTACCAGAATTTATGCTAGAACATACACCCCAATGTGAGATCGATGCTTACAAAACGCGAATTGCAAAAGCTTCTATCTTTAGAACTCCAGGATCTGGAAGACCTACCAAAAGGGAAAGGAGAGACTTGGATGATTTCCTTTTTGAATTGTCAGACGGTGATGCAACCTAGTCTCTATTCAAAATCCTTATATAGTAAATACTTCCTCCTAATTTTTTTAAAACTATTCAAGTCGCTTTGCCAAGAAGCTCTAATAGCATCAATAGATAGGCCATCTATGATTTGTTTTCTTAAAACATCTGTACCTGCTAATTGATCAAAAAATGGTGTGAAAAAATTAACCTTATCAGGATAAGACTCATACATACTTTTTAACCAATATATATATAGCTGCTTAAAATCTAAAAGTAACTCGGAAGCAAAATCATGTAACTGGATGCCATTTACCAGCGTGTCTTGGTAAGGAGGCCTGCTCACCACACCATGAATAATTCTAGGAGTAAAAGTAATGTCGCCATGGTTAAAACCAGGAAATCCGATCAGTTCAAATGGAGCATTAGTACCTCTACCTACAGACACTACAGTACCTTCAAACCAACAAAGGGAAGGGTACAAATAAACGGCTTGCATATTTTGTAAATTAGGCGATGGCGCAACTGGTAATTGATAAAAATCAGCATGGGTATAATTTTTAACTTTTATTACCTTTAACCTACAGTCCACACCGTCCTTCAACCATTTCTCTTCGTCTATCATTGTGGCATATTCACCCACCGTCATCCCGTGGACTATAGGTATTGATTGCATTCCAACAAACGACTTATACTTTTCCTGAAGCACACACCCATCCACATAAAAACCATTTGGGTTAGGTCTATCTAATACAATAAATGGAATATTGGAATGAGCGCAAGCCTCCATCACCAATTGCAAAGTAGAAATGTAAGTATAAAATCGAACGCCAACATCTTGAATATCGAATATTACTACGTCCACATCCTTCAAATCATCAATTGAAGGAGCCTTTTTTTTTCTGTAAAGCGATATGATGGAGAGCTTTGTTTTAGGGTCTCTTCCATCTTTAATTTGATCACCAGCTCCTACATTTCCCCTAAAACCATGTTCTGGAGAAAACACCTTCATCAAATTTACTCCATTTTGAAGTAATACATCCGCCAAGTGCTGGTTTCCAACCATTGAAGTTTGGTTTGCAACTAAAGCCACTTTTTTACCTTTAAGATCACTTAAATAAACACTTGTTTGTTCTGCACCATTCAGTACATCAGCATCTGTAAGCTTAATCTGAGCCTTTAGATTAAACACATTTAAGATGCCTATAAGTAGCATATAAAATCTTGTCTTCATATAATTTTTAAAAATAATTATTTTTTACTTAGCAAAATATTTACCACTCATGAAATTATCTACACTTCTTGCCAATAGATTACTTAAAAGTAATATCACTCAAGGGC
>JBDKJS010000105.1:0-6851 GCA_039806065.1 Bacteroidota bacterium
GGAAGAAAAAAAGCAACTATTTTTCTCCAACTTTTGGCTAGATCCAAAAGTTGGCAAAAGATCACGGCCGTTTAAAATGAGTGCACCATTGCTACGCATTGGGTGGTGGCACGCAACCAGATCGTAATCATGTTTTCAACTACTACATAAAATATCCTTTTTTTTTGCCACTTTTTCATTGCCAAAAAGTGGCGCAAAAGGCTAGACAAAATGATGGCTTGCCCGCCAAAATTATTTTTTTTGCTTCGCAAACCGCCAAGCGAAGGACGGTTCGCTTGGACTAAAAATAATTTTTCCGCTAAAGCGGCTCCGCATTTTGTCGCGGCTTGCGCGCGCAGCTTCGTGTGGAAGGTATGAGTAGTTGAATGGTATGATTTTAATGAAACTTACGGAGTATAAAGTATGGTGGCCAGCACTGCTGCCACGCCCCCGATAGAGGCAGGTAGCTGCTGCCCGCAGGGCAGCACTACGGCCGATAGCGGGATAGGGCGCCTTAATAAAAATAAAGGTAGGGCGAGAATTGGTTAGAGTGGTATGTTGCCATGTTTTTTTCGAGGCAGTTTAGCTGCTTTGTGTTGTAACATGTTGAATGCGGTGATTAATTTTTGGCGGGTTTGCTCTGGAATGATTACTTCGTCTATATAGCCATGTTCTGCTGCTTTGTAAGGATTGGCAAAAAGGGAGTTGTATTCGTCTTCTTTTTCTTTCCATTTGGCAGCGCTGTTTGAGGCTTCGGCAATTTCTTTTTTGAATATTATTTCGGCCGCGCCTTTGGCGCCCATCACGGCTATTTCTGCGGTGGGCCATGCAAAGTTCATATCGGCTCCTATGTGTTTGCTATTCATTACATCATAAGCTCCTCCGTAGGCTTTTCGAGTAATGACGGTGATGCGTGGCACGGTGGCTTCGCTAAAGGCGAAGAGTAGTTTAGCTCCATTGGTAATAATGCCGTGCCATTCCTGATCGGTACCGGGTAAAAAGCCGGGTACATCTTCAAACACCAGCAGCGGGATATTAAAGCAGTCGCAGAATCTAACAAAGCGCGCTGCTTTGGTACTGCTATTGATGTCGAGCACACCTGCTAGCACTGCAGGTTGATTGGCAACGATGCCTATGCTTTTACCGGCAAGGCGAGCAAAGCCCACGATAATATTTTCGGCAAAGTGTTTATGTACTTCGGTGAAGGAATTTTCGTCAATAACTTGGTGAATGACTTCATGCATGTCATAGGGTTGACTGGGCACAGATGGGATGATGGTATTGAGTGTGGGCCTTAACTCATTGGCCGGTTCGTAGGGGGTGATGGGTGGTTCTTCTTCACAGTTTTGAGGCATGTAGCTGAGTAGGGTTCTTATTTGTTCGATACAGGCTATGCCATTAGGGCAGGCAAAATGAGTTACCCCGCTTTTGCTGGCGTGGGTCATGGCGCCACCTAATTCTTCGCTGGTTACTTCTTCATGGGTAACGGTTTTCACTACGTTGGGTCCGGTTACAAACATGTAGCTATTTTGTTCTACCATGAGAATAAAGTCGGTGATGGCGGGGCTATATACAGCGCCACCCGCGCAGGGGCCCATAATGGCACTTATCTGTGGGATGACTCCACTTGCCAAGGTGTTTCGGTAAAAAATATCGGCATAACCACCTAATGATACCACTCCTTCTTGTATGCGTGCCCCGCCACTGTCGTTGAGGCCTATGATGGGTGCTCCATTTTGCATGGCTAAATCCATGATGCGGCATATTTTTTTTGCATGCGTTTCGCTAAGGGAGCCACCAAATACTGTGAAGTCTTGTGCAAATACGTAAACCAATCTGCCATTTACTTTGCCATAGCCTGTAATTACACCATCGCCTAAATATTTTTCAGCATCTAATCCAAAATCGGTGGCACGGTGGGTGACCATCATACCTATTTCTTCAAAGCTACCATCGTCAAGTAAGAAGTGAATGCGTTCGCGGGCGGTGAGTTTACCTTTTTTGTGTTGGGCTGCTATGCGAGCCGCACCGCCTCCTAGCAAGGCTTCTTGAATTTTGGATTGGAGTAAGGATATTTTATCTTGCATATTTCATTTTAAATTTGAAGTGCTAAGATAGATATTTTTATTGAGTTCATTCAAATGAGTGCAGTGGGGAAATGCCCATCATTTAGAAAGGTGCATATAAGTAAAAATAAATGGGGCTAGGCCATGCTTGGTGCTTATGCAATAGTATTTTATATCTTTGCCCAATGAGTAAACAAGTAGTAGTGAGTGGCATTAGGAGCACTGGCAATTTGCATTTGGGAAATTATTTTGGGGCGATTCAAAATTTTTTAAAAATGCAAGCCGAATATGACTGCTTTTTTTTTATTGCAGATTATCATGCACTTACCACACATCCGAAGGCAGCAGATATGCAGCGGAATGTGATGCAGGTGTTGATAGAGTATTTGGCTTGTGGTATAGATCCAGAGCGGGCTACCTTATACCTTCAAAGTGATTTGCCCGAAACGGCCGAACTTTATTTATTGCTCAACATGCATGCTTATGTAGGTGAATTGGAAAGGGCCACCACTTTTAAAGATAAGGTGCGCAAACAGCCGGACAATGTAAACGCAGGGTTACTAACCTACCCTGTACTAATGGCAGCCGATATTCTGCTGCACCGTGCCACCAAAGTGCCTGTGGGCAAAGATCAGGAGCAACATCTTGAAATGACGCGTACGTTTGGTAACAGGTTTAATAGAATGTATGATTGTAAACTTTTTCCCGAACCAGAGGCTTTTAACTATGGCACGCAGTTGGTAAAAGTGCCCGGTCTGGATGGGTCTGGAAAAATGGGGAAGAGTGAAGGTGAAGGCAATGCTGTATTCTTAAGTGATGGGCCAGAAGTAATAAGAAAGAAAGTGATGCGAGCCGTGAGTGATAGTGGCCCCACAGAGCCCAACCAACCAAAGCCTGAGGCAATCCAAAACTTGTTTAACCTATTGCAGATAGTGAGCACACCGGATACAATAGCCCACTTTAATCAAGCTTATGATGCGTGTAATGTTAGATACGGTGATTTGAAAAAACAACTTGCAGAGGATATGATTCGCTTTGTAGAACCCATTAGGCAAAAGATAAATGACATAGCCGGTGATACCCAGTACCTTCAAAAGGTGCTCCAAAATGGGCAAGCGAAAGCCCGCCAATCGGCCCAAGAAACGTTATCTGCAGCGCGAAAGGCAATCGGCTTAAGAAATTAATTAGCTGAAAATAAGAAAGATAGATTAAAAATGAAAATACATGTTGCAACATTATATGTTGCAACATACATTTGTATTCATAACTTCTTAAACCCTTTTACAAAATGAAAAAATTAATTTACACGTTGGCCTATTTATTGGCAGCGGCACCCTTAGCGATGGCTCAAAATTGGAAAGTGGATGATGCACATTCAAAGGTAAGTTTTAGTGTTAAGTACCTAGGCATCTCAGAAACTGAAGGTAAGTTTGAAAAAATGAGCGGTACCATTACCTCTGCTAAAGAAGATTGGACAGATTTAAAAGCAGAAGTAACGTTAGATGTAAACAGTATCAATACTGACAATGCGCAGCGCGATGGGCACTTGAAGCAAGATGATTTTTTTAATGCGGAAAAATATCCAAGTATTAAATTTAAGTCATCAGGTATAAAGAGTGTGGGAAAGAACATGTATGTAATTATGGGAGAACTAACCATACGTGATGTGACCAAGAAAGTAGAATTGCCAGTGGTATATGGTGGCCAGGTGAAGGATCCATGGGGTAATCAAAAAGCAGGATTCAAGGCAACCGGCAGCATAAACAGAAAAGATTATGGATTAAAGTTCAATGCCGCAGCTGGAACTGGTGAGGCAGTGGTGGGAGATGATGTAAACTTTACCATAGATTTAGTGTTAATTAAAGCATAGTACAATTTTAAAATAAGAAATGCCCTTCCTGTAAGTTGGTTACTGAACAAAAAGTGGCCGGCCAATAAGAGGGGCATTTTGTTTAAGTAAACTAATAGCTGGCCTGGTTGTTTATAGGCTACAATAGAAGGTGTTTAGTATCGTCTATTGAGATAAAAAAAATAAGACAATGCAATCAGCATCCTATTTAGTAGCGATTAAGCTACCTGAAATTATTGATCAAAAATTTGCATCGCTCATTCCGCAACAGCGAGCTGTAATTAATAAAATGCTAGATTCCGGAATAGTGATCAGCTACTCATTATCATTAGAGAGCAGTATGCTATGGATTGTGATGCAGGTAGATGATGAAGTTTCGGTAATGAATCAATTGGCTAAAATGCCCTTGGTTTCTTATTTTAAACCCACCATACATGCACTAAACTTTCACCATCACAGTGCCATGTTGCTGCCTCAGCCATCGCTTAATTAATTAGCAAACAGTATAAATAAATAATAAATAAATGTCCATTACCATACACTAGAGTTTAGCTACGTAGGGTAATTAAATTAAAATAACAATGATGGAAAATCAACCAAGTACTACGGTAACCATTAAGCCCAATGGGCCAGCCTTAATAGCAGGCACTTTTACTTTTATTGATAAAGATGGAAAAGAGGCCACCAAGGAAGGCACCATAGCTATTTGTCGCTGTGGCTTATCGGCCAACAAGCCATTTTGTGATGGAGCCCACCGTAACAGTACAGTTTTAATAAATCACTAAGCACCATGTACACTACCAGCACAGCGGATCGCGAGATACATGCACTCATTAAAGATCGAAAAAGCATAAGGGCCTTTGATAGCAAGCCCATTCCCGAAGCAGAAGTGCATAAACTATTTGAAGCAGCACGTTGGGCTGCTAGTTCCATGAATGAGCAGCCATGGCGATTTATACTGGCTGATAGAAGTAAAAATGCAGCCTGGTTTGAATTGATTTTAGCCACACTCAATGAAAGCAACAGGGTATGGGCCAAAGAAGGTGCAATGCTCACGGTAGTTTTGAGTAGAAAAAACTTCACCCATAATGGATTGCCCAATAAACATGCCATGCACGATACCGGATTGGCCATCAGCAATCTGAGCATACAAGCTACTGCAGCGGGTATCTACCTTCATCAAATGGGTGGTTTTGATAATGAAAAACTAAGGACCGCTCTACAGATTGATCCTTTATTTGAAATCGTTTCGGTGCTGGTGCTGGGTTATCCCGGCAAAGTAGATCAGCTGCCGGCACATTTACAGGAGCGGGAGCTAAAACCGCGTGTGCGCAAGCCGTTAGATCAAATAGTGTATGTGGCTCAAACACCTTCAGAATAATAAGAATAAATAATATTACAACAATGAAAACAATATACCATCCATCAGATCAACGCGGACATGCAGATCATGGTTGGCTCAATGCCCACCACAGTTTTAGCTTTGCCTCTTATTATGATGCTAGTAGATTAGGTTTTGGGGCATTGCGTGTATTGAATGATGATATCATTGCGGCAGGAATGGGCTTTGGTGCCCATCCACACCATGATATGGAGATTATTACCATCATCAATCAAGGTTCTTTGCAACACAAAGATAATTTGGGCAATGGTTCCATCATAACACCAGGCGAAGTGCAAGTGATGAGTGCCGGAACTGGCGTGGTTCATAGCGAATTTAATCCAAGCCCAACGGAAGCAGTCAATCTTTTCCAATTGTGGATTCATCCCAAAGAGCAAAATATAAAACCGCGCTATGATCAAATGAAATTTTCTTTTCAAGAATTAAAACACGGCATGCAAACCCTGGCCAGCGGTTTTAATCATCACCAATGCCTTTACATCCATCAAGATGCTGCCATTACAATGGCTAAAATAGAAGGAGGCAATACCCTCCATTACACGATGAACAAGAATGGAAACGGTCTTTATGCAATGGTAGTGGCAGGTGCTGCTGAAGTGGGCGGTCAAAACCTTGCCTTGCGCGATGCAGTAGGCATCACAGAATTAAACCAAATAGCCATGAGTAGTGCTATAGGAGCTCAACTGCTATTGATAGAAGTACCCATGTAGTGACCATAACATTTTTTATCATCAATGGAGCTTTAACAAATGGATTTAAAAGTTAATTTTGACCTAATTTCAGATCACCACCCAATGAAATTAGAAGAAGAAATAGCGCAGAAAAAATTCCGCTCCAATAAGCATAAGTTATCCGTTAATTTAATTTATACTTATAATTGGCTCAATTCTTTTTATCAAAAGGTTTTTAAAGATTACCACATCACCCCCCAACAGTTCAATTTGTTGCGCATTCTCAGAGGCCAACACCCCAACTGCTGTACCATTAAATTGTTAAAGGATAGGATGCTTGATAAAATGAGTGATGCTTCACGGATCGTTGAAAAGTTAGTTGCCAAACAATTGGTTGAGCGATATACCGATGAACAAGACAGGCGCAAGTGTAAGGTACACATCACAGAAAAGGGGCTAGAATTATTAGCAGCAATAGACAAGCGAGAACCAGAATTTTATAATTTTTTTAGCGCCATTACCGAAGAGGAAGCCGCTACCATCAATGCCCTGCTCGATAAACTCAGAGACTGAGATTGAGCCATTATGAATAGCCATTTAGGCGTCTAATTGAACTTTGCCTGATGGTAAAATCAACATTAGGCAATAATAGTTTATAACTACTGGTAATGTTCCTTTTTTTTAAGGTATTCCTGAATTTAGAAAATTAGCTTTATCTTTTGCTTCTTTAAACGAACAACGGAAGACTGCCCTAGTTATAAACACCTTGTTTATATTTAAAGAGCATCAAGGTGTTTATAACTAGGGCAGTCTTCCGTAGTTCGTTTAAAGAAGCAAAAGATAAAGCTAATTTAAACGAACAACGGAAGACTGCCCTAGTTATA
>JBDKJS010000106.1:0-10894 GCA_039806065.1 Bacteroidota bacterium
GAAATAATTTCTTGAAATTTGGTAGCTAAAGGTATGGCAGCAGATAATAGCAACTTGCCCTTGTTCATTTTCAATTGTTCAATAGCGACTAAGATGGAAGATTGCGTTTTTTCACCAAATCCTTTATAATTTAATAGCCTATTCTCATTGCAGGCATAACTGAGTTCTGCAATAGAAGTAATTTCCATTTCTTTCCATAGAATTTTAACTTTCTTTGGACCTAGTCCTTTAAGTGCTAACATTTGCACAACCCCTTCAGGAGTATTTGCTAACAAGGATTGAAGAAGTGGGAATGTGCTGTCAAAAACAATTGCTTTTAAATGGGTAACCATAGTCTTACTGAATCCTTCCAATCCATCGAATGCCTCAGCAGACAGTGCAGCTATGGGTTCAGGCATTCTTTCTAGTTTAAATGCAACACTTGAATAGCCTCTAGTTTTAAACTCATTTTCGCCATGTAGCTCTAGCAAGGTAGCTGCTTGCTTCATCATAGAAGCAATTTCTTTATTGGTAATCATTATTGAATAGTTGTATGATTAAATTCTTGTACATCAAACAGTCCTTTATCTGTCATTTTAAGCTTTGGGATAACTGGTAATGCCATAAATGAAAGGGTCATATATGGTGCGTTGAGCAAACAGCCAGCTTCTTTCACCATCTTACTTAACCGGCTATACTGATCAGATAAAAGTTCTATTGGTTCATTACTCATAATACCGCCTATTGGCAGCGGGAGTATATTTTTATTTTCAGCGTGGCAATAACTTAAACCACCCTTCGATGAAATAATAATATTAATAGCAGCTGCAATGTCTTCATCATTGGTGCCTAAAGCAATAATATTGTGCGAATCGTGCGCTACAGACGATGCAAAAGCACCTTTCTTTAAACCAACGCCATGAATAAATCCTACGGCAGGAATTGCATCAAAATACCTATTGACCACTACTATTTTTAAAACATCAGTCTCCACATTTGATTGCAATTTACCCATGACCAAAGCTGCTTTGGCGAATTTAGAATCTGTAATTAATTGACCATCATAAGGCACAATACATTTAACCATTTCACTATTAGCCATTACTTCAAGTTGAATTGTTCTAATATAGCTGCAATTAAAATTATTGATCAATTTTGATGAGACAAATGGCAAAAAGCACTTTAGTCCATCTGCCACAAAAGCTCCATTGATAAATGTTTTTGTTATTTTAAAATTTTTTAAATTATCTATTTCAATAAAATCAGCCTTATCACCTATTCTGAGTGCCCCATTTTGCAGTCGATAATGATTCAAGGGATTTATACAAGCTGCCTTTAAGACATCAAATAAATTATACCCTAAACTGATTGCGCGCTTAACTAAGAGATTGATATGACCAAATTGAAGATCGTCTGGGTGTTTGTCATCACTACAAAACATCACCTTCTCAGGATCTATGTTTAGAAGCGGAATGAGTGCTTCGAAATTTTTTGCAGCACTTCCTTCCCTTATTAAGATATTAACCCCCTTCTCCATCTTCGCCTTCGCTTCTTCAAATGCAGTGCATTCATGGTCTGTTGTAATGCCATTGGAAAAGTAAGAATCCATATCAGCACCTGTCAGCCCTGGAGCATGGCCGTCAATAGGAACATTGAATTTTTTGGCCAAATTTATTTTCTCTAACATATCGGCATCACCGCTTATAACACCAGGAAAATTCATTACTTCAGCTAGGTATTTTAATTTTCCATTTAAAAAATAAGGTGCAATATCCTTAGCTGTTATAGAAGCTCCAGCAGTTTCAAACAAGGTTGCGGGAACACAACTTGGAGCACCAAGATGAATATGCATAGGTGTTGTAGAAGCGCTTTCTATCATAAAATTTATTCCATCCATACCCATAACGTTTGCTATTTCGTGAGGATCGCTAATGGTAGCAATGGTGCCATGAATCAGTGCAGCTCTGCTAAATTCATAAGGGGTGAGCATACTGCTTTCAATATGCACATGAGCATCAATAAAACCAGGTAGTATATAGGGTGCGTTGGGTAATGGAGCTCCATGGTTTAATATTTGAACAATGATTCCATTTTGAATCTGAACAGTAGCATAAAAAATTTCACGATTATGCAAATCAATTAAATTAGCTTTGATAGCATTTAACTGCTGAAGTTGTGTCACATTGAAGGTATTAGTTGTTGAAGAAGTAGTACTAAAAGCCTCATCAATCCTTTTCATAGCCTCAGCATAGTTGATATAATCTTGATGATTTTTATCGCTGAATAAATGGTCTTTAAGAGCTACTGGTTCTTTGATAAATAATGCACAAATTAATCCTGCCAATGCACCAAATAGGTGCCCATCCCAACTAATATTTGGATTGTAAGGCAGTAAACCCCAAACTAAACTGCCATAAACAAAAATTAGCAGAAACGCTATTCCGGCCAAACGTTTACTATTAGACATTAGGCCGCTAACACAAATAAAGGTAATATACCCGTAGACTAAACCACTAGCTCCTATGTGTAAATTAGCTCTACCTGCCATCCAAAGCCAAAGGCCTGAAGCAATCCAAACGGTGATTGTAATCAGCAATCGATGGCTTTTATAATAATAAGAGATAACCATCAAAGCTACCGTTAGAGGAATGATGTTGGAGAGCAGATGATCCAAATTTGCATGTACCAGTGGCATAGTAAATATTGCGGTCCACCGCTCTAATACTCTTGGTATTATTCCAAAAGTGCGCACTTCGATTATTCCATCAAGCTGAAGTAAAAAGCAACCAACAATTAAACTAACTAGGCCTATAGGAAGAAGCCAATAAAAGAAGCGCACCATATCCAAACAAAAGTAAATACAAATTTATATCAGCGAAAAAAAATGGATCAAAAAGATCAACAATATTAATTAAGAAAATTTACTTTTACACCATGATGCCATCAGATTTTTTAAATCAAGAAATCACCTATTTGAAAGGAGTAGGACCGCAACGTGCATTAATACTAAGTAAAGAATTAGAAATAAAAACCTACAAGGACCTTATAGAACACTATCCATTCAGGTATGTAGATAGAAGTAAGTTTTATAAAATAGCGGAGCTTTCAGATTCATTTCCTTACATACAAGTAAGAGGAACGCTAGTAAGTTTGGTAATCAAAGGAGAGAAAAAAAAACAAGTGATGGTGGGTAAGCTAAAGGATGAAACTGGTATACTAGAATTAGTATGGTTTGCAGGCTTAAAATATTTAAAAGAGCATTTTCAATTAAATCAATCCTATATAGCCTTTGGAAAGCCTAGTAGTTTTAATGGCAACATAAGCATCAGTCATCCGGAAATGGAGTTAGCACAGGGGGCCACTAATACAATGGCAACTACACTAATGCCAGTTTACAGCACCACTGAAAAAAGTAAATTTGCAAAAATAGATAGTAAAACACTGTTAAAACTTGAACACACTTTAGTTGCCCAGCTTCCCAATAATCTGGCAGAAACACTTTGTGCAAACATAATAAATGATGAAAATTTAATTAGCAGAAGGGATGCATTGTATCATATACATAAACCAGCGAATGCCGAAATTTTGATTAAAGCACAAGAGCGATTAAAATTTGAAGAACTATTTTTTTTACAATTAAAAATTCTATATCAACGGTCGCTTACCAATTTGAAATACAAAGGCCAGGTCTATTCGCGAGTTGGAAATTATTTTAATCAATTCTTCAAGGAGCACCTCCCCTTTCCTCTAACCAATGCACAAAAACGGGTAATCAAAGAAATAAGAAACGACTGTGCAACCGGAAGGCAGATGAATAGGTTGCTCCAGGGTGATGTAGGTAGTGGAAAAACTCTTGTAGCGTTGATGAGTATGCTCATTTCCTTGGATAATGGATGCCAAAACTGTATGATGGCCCCTACAGAGATTTTAGCACACCAGCACTATCAAACAGTTAAAGAATTATTAAAAGATTTACCAGTTGAGGTTGCCCTGCTTACTGGATCTATCAAGGGAAAAGCAAGAAAACAAATCTTAGATTCGCTTGCTGATGGCTGCATTCATATACTCATTGGCACACATGCCGTTATTGAAGATGAGGTAATATTTAAAAATTTGGGCTTTGTGGTGATCGATGAGCAACATCGATTTGGAGTAGCACAGCGAGCAAAACTGTGGAAAAAAAACAATCTTAGGCCACATGTTTTGGTAATGACAGCTACACCCATCCCACGTACTTTGTCCATGACACTATATGGCGATTTGGATGTGAGTGTTATGGATGAACTACCTCCGGGAAGGAAGCCCATAAAAACCTTGGTTAGATTTGACAAATCTCGATTAGAAGTTTTTGGATTTATTAAAAGTCAAATTAAAATAGGACATCAAATTTATATCGTTTACCCATTGATTGCTGAGTCTGAGAAAGTAGATTTGGCCAACCTGGAAGAGGGATATCAAGAAATTATTCATCACTTTCCTGAACCGGAATTTAAGGTGAGTGTGGTTCATGGTAAAATGCATCATGCAGATAAGGAAAGAGAAATGAATAGATTTATAAAAGGCAATACCCAACTCATGGTCGCTACATCAGTAATAGAAGTTGGAGTGAACATACCCAATGCCAATGTAATAGTGATTGAGAATGCCGAACGTTTCGGATTGGCGCAACTTCACCAATTAAGAGGTCGTGTGGGCCGTGGAGCCGAACATAGTTTTTGTATTTTGATGGCAGGAAATAAGTTAAGTCATATAGCCAAACAAAGATTAAAGGCCATGGTAGAAAGTAATGATGGGTTTAAATTGGCAGAACTTGACCTAACTTTGCGAGGACCAGGCGATATGGAAGGAACTCAGCAAAGTGGAATTTTAAATTTAAAACTTGCCGACTTGGCTAAAGACCAAAATATATTAATTCGTGCTCGTGCGGCAGCCATAAGAACATTGGAATTAGATCCAGATTTGAGTAAGGAAGAAAATAAGTTAATGAGAAATCATTTTTTTGAAACTTATAAGATAAAAACCGTGTGGAGCGCCATTAGCTAATTGTTTTTGTGTATTGTTATTGGCAATGATAAATTTTATCTTTTAAAAAGAGGAGTAAGGGATAATTTACTCCTCTTTAATTAAAAATACCTTACGGGGCATTTGCTAACCTAAACCTAAACTTAAAAGGAAAGAACGTTGTTAAACTTTGATGATTCAAAGAAACAACTTGCTCTGTCAAAAGCTTAGTGCAAATGTGTAAATGGTCTTATTGAATGAGTAGTTGGTAGATAGACTAATCTTTTTCCTTTTTCTCACCAGTAAATTTATCAGTTTGGTATTTAAAAAGTACATTAAAGGTGGTTAAACTACCATAACACCTGGTAATATACTGCTGCATGTTTAATTTCTCTTCTGCTGGCAATAAATCATTGCTATTGATGCGCTGCTCTAATACTCTCAATCTATCCCTAAGCATAATGATTTTATTAAAAAAACCTTCTATTGGAATTTCCACAGGTTTTAACTCTTTATCAGCAGGCTGGATTAAAATTTTCCCACCTTGCCATTTGGGAGCCAACTCTACTCTCTCTGTTACATCAGTAAATTTCTCGTATAAATTTCTAAGCAACTCTTGAATATCAGAAAGGCTCACCAAATCTTGATCCTGATCATAGGCATCAAGAATAGTTATTTCATTTGCATAGCGGTCTACCTCTCTCAGCCCGTGATCCATAAAAGTAATTTGATAAATATCGGGCTTCACTTGGATGATCACACCGTTACCATATTGTGCATGCGATACCCTACTCCCTATTCCTAATTGAAATGATTTCATAAAAAATGTTTTTGCAAATATACAGCATTCAATATTTCAATTAAATTGCATCACTAAGTACGTTTTAAACATTGTATAATGTCCCAAACTTCCAGCAACCCAAATAATATTTTGCAAAAGTTTACTTTAAGAAGTTGGAGCGGAATTTCTATTGGCTCTGTTGCTTTACTCACTCTTGTTTTCATCTACCGAAGTTTACACCACCATTGGTATTCTGATCAATTATTAGTGTATCTCTTGAATGAAGATCATAGCATTAACAGATCCACTTTATCATTACTCATAAAATCATTAGGCACGTTTATGCTTGCAACTGTGGTTATGGGTTATGGGGTTGGCAGTTTTTTGCATGGCTCCAACCTACCTCGGGTTCCTACCAAGACGTTGTTCTTATTTTGTTTTGTGGTCCTATTGGGCGGTATAGTTTGTTGGCTATTGTTGTTACATAGAGCAGTTTTTCTTTTACCAGGTGCTATGGTATTATTTTATGGACTTGCGCTATTACAATTCAAACACAGTTATAAATTACATTATTTAGCGATGGTAGAAATTACCATCGGCTTGGTGGCCATGTACCACTATCGATACGGACCACTATATTGGGGTGTGGGCTTCGGCTTTTTACATTTAGTATATGGATTTATGACGCTTAAAGATCACCGGCCTTAATTCTTATTTATTTCGATAGAGCTACCGCAAGGGAAATCGCATATCATTTATCGCAAACGATTGCAGCATCTAGTATTGGCAGTGTAAGCACTATTTTTTTAACGGCTAAAATTTTACAAATACTTACAATAAGGAGGAACAGCAGTAAAATTCTAAGAAAATGCTGAATTGAAGGTAATAGAATTGTAATAAAGCGGGTAAATGGAATAAAAAATATACAAGTTATCCTAAAACATGTTTTCTTTGCAACCAGTTTTTGTGTTCATGTTTTTCGTGTGGAGAGCCGTCAGATTCTGGCGGTTCTTCTTTTTTACAATAGTGCCCATCATTGCCCAAAAATTCTTGACACTAAGGCTTAAAAAACCTATTTTCGCCAGAAATCAATTATTTTCGAACTTGGACAGTAGTCAAGAAGGGATATCTACAAAATGGTCAGCGCAGAAGAAAAAGAATTATTGGCTGAAAGACTGGTATCGGGCAACCTTTACAAGCTAAAGCACCTTACTGCAATGCTTACTCCTGAGGAGTTGGCCGAGATCATCAATACTTCTAATCAAATTGATTTAATAAAAATTTTCCAAGTCTTAGAGGCAGAAAAGGCTATCCATACTTTTGAAAATTTGGATTACGATCGCCAAATTATTCTCCTTGACAATTTTAGTAAGGAGCAATTAACCACAACCCTCAACAAACTTTCGCCTGATGATAGAACAGCACTTTTTGAAAATGTCTCAAAAGGCACTTTGGAGAAATACCTTTCCTTATTAAGTGTTGAAGAACGAAAGACCGCTCAAAAACTTCTACAATATCCTGAAGAAAGTATTGGCCGCTTAATGACAACTGATTACATAGCAGTGAAGGAAGATTGGACAGTTTCACAATCACTAGACTATATCAGAAGTAATGGCCGCGATTCAGAAACCTTAAACGTTATTTATGTTACTGATAATAATGGCTATTTAATTGATGACGTAAAGGTTCGTGAATTTTTACTTTCCCCTCTTGATAGGAAAGTTGGGGAATTAAGTGACAAGCAATTTGTTTCGCTTAACGCTAACGATGACCAGGAAACTGCCATTGAAATTTTCAAGCAAACAAATAGGGTTGCGTTGCCCATTACTGATTTTAACGGGCTATTACTAGGAATTATTACCATTGATGATGTGGTGGATGTAATGGAAGAAGAAGATACTGAAGATATTCAGAAGTTTGGAGGTAGTGAAGCCTTAGACGAGCCTTACCTTAAAGTTTCGTTTGGTGAGATGATTCGCAAGCGTGCAGGATGGCTTATTATTCTTTTTTTGGGTGAGATGCTTACAGCCAGTGCTATGGCATTTTTTGAAGATGAACTAAAAAAAGCTGCTGTATTGATGTTATTCATTCCACTCATCATATCTAGTGGAGGAAATAGCGGATCGCAAGCGGCTACACTCATTATCAGGGCTATTGCTTTAGCAGAGGTGAGTCTGGAAGAATGGTGGAAAGTAATGAAGCGAGAATTTGCATCTGGTTTGGTTCTAGGATTAATACTTGGCCTAATTGGTTTTTTAAGAGTAGTGCTTTGGAGTTCATTCAGCGATGTTTATGGTCCTCATTATATTTTAGTGGGTACAACTATCGGGCTCACCTTAGTAGGTGTAGTAATGTTTGGTGCACTATGTGGGTCAATGCTCCCATTAATATTAAAAAAGCTGGGATTTGATCCAGCAGTGTCATCAGCACCATTCATAGCTACCCTTGTAGATGTGATGGGGTTAATCATCTATTTTACTACAGCATGGCTATTGTTGCGTGACACGCTTCTGGGTTAAGTCAACCAGTGCAAAAAAACAATTTAATTTTCTGGAGAACGCGAACCAATTGGCAATTTTAGAATTATTAATTAATTCTGATAAGATTTTCAAATGACAACTATTATTAAGCTATTGCATAATTAAATTATTGCTAATGCGTAGCAAAGCCCCTTACTAAATTCATCATTTTAGTTAGTGCTACTACTCATTAAAAAAATTAGTATTTTAAACAAATCAAAAAGGGAAGTTGAATAAAAAATGTTATCATTAAAAAATAAAATAAAAAAGGCGAATATTACTATTCGCCTTTTGTGATCCCGCTGGGGCTCGAACCCAGGACCCCAACATTAAAAGTGTTGTGCTCTACCAGCTGAGCTACGGAATCCTATCAAAAATCAAGTTTAATTGATTAATGAGGGCGCAAAAATACTATTAAAATCAAAAAAACAAACACACAACAGATAATTTTTGTGTGTTTTTAGAATGAGTTTTTAACATTACTGTTTTACAAATCGAGCAGTGGATCTCGTTTCGCCATCAAAGCTTTGCAGCTCAACGTTATAGATTCCTGAAGCCCACTGTGATACATCTAATGTGATCAAATTATTTATGGCTTCTGGATTTAGTTTTTGGAGAAAAACAGTTTTACCATACATATCCTTTACGGCAATACTTGCCCCATTAACTATTTTAGGTTGAATGGAGATGTTTATTTTGTAGCTGGTTGGATTGGGTACTAGATTTATTGCCTTGTCATTAGCACTACAATTGAGCGCTACCACATTACTAAATTGAAACCTTCCATCAATATCCACTTGCTTGAGTTGGTAGTATTGTATAGCATCACATTGTTCAACATCAATGAAACTATAATTTAAATTTCCCGGAGAGTTTCCAGGCCCAAATCCGGCTACTGTTCCAATTTTTTCGAAGTCATTTCCATTATAACTGCGCCAAACCTCAAAATAGTCGTTGTTTATTTCAGAGGCTGTACTCCATTGGCAGATAGCACCATCACCATATCTATTTGCATCGAAATACAATAATGTAATTGGAAGCGGACTTCCAAACTGGGTGATGCCAAAGTCAGAGAAATTCACCAATTTACCTCTTGAAACTGGTGCAAGCCCAGTACCAGGATAAATACACTCGCCTTGCATGGTCCATGGGCCCGCACCTTCTCTTTTCATAATGGAGTAAGCATTAGGTGGTCCTCCTATATTGTTGGTGTAACCCAATGGATAAGCTCTCACTTCGAAGGTATCTTGTGCACTTGTAGCACTTGCATTTATTGTCCAATAGCCATGGTCAAATGTTGGATTCACACTCCAATCCGCAAAGAGGCATTCTAAGGCTACTGGGCCATTAGGCGGCAAACCAGCCCAAGCATTAAAATATGCATCTACAAAATAGGGAGTAGCAGGACCATCTTCATAGGCAAGAGAAATTCTTTGATATCCCAAAGCAGCATTGCCAACTGGTAAATCGTAAACACGAGTGGTTGCTATTGGGAATACTGGAATCTCTCTTCTTAAATTTCCCTCAACATAACTTATGGTACTTCCCGGATTGCAGGCTGTGGTTGCATTGTTAGCTAGATAAACTCTCCTTGCACCAGTTACAATTTTACCATTGGTGAGTGTTAGTACTGCAGCATTATTTAAATTTAAATCGTTGAAGGCACCAGCTCCTAATATTACACTGCTAGTAACACTTTGATTGATGTTTACATTGTTGAGCGTAAGAGTAGCTCCTAGGTTAATGAAATTCTGATTAGCAGCACCATTTAGAACTAATGTACTTCCTCCTAGGCCAGTTCCCAATCCAGTATAACTAGCGGCTCCATTAAAATTAGAAAAATTACCAGCAAGGAAGGTTGATTTATTATTGTTATTCACAGCACCTGCTATTATATCATAGTTACCTCCTATTACAACATTAGTATTTAACTTGACTGCATTCGCTGTTTTATCTACTATTACATGATGGAATTGATTGGCGGTATTAAAAGTACCTGTTACAGCCTGAGCTGTATTCCCTATAAATTTGACCGTGCTATTGGGTTGACAAATGAACGAGCCATAGTTGGTAAGATTCCCGCAAATTTCAAGTGTAGCCCCTGTGGCTATGGTAAGTGTACCACCGGGATTAATAGTTAAATCCTTCACGGTTTTAGTCCCAGTAATTACCGGGCTGATAGCACCAATACTAGTAATCACAGCCGAGGCCACACCAGTGCCACATCCGGGCAATGCAGCATTGCAATTGGGCAGCCAATTATTCCCATCATTGAAATCAGTGTTAGAGGCACTTTGCCAATATAAGGTAGATGGGTTGACAGTAAGCGGTGTAGTTCCAAAATCGATACTATATCCTACAGTACTATTATTAGACCAATCGCTAACCATCAATAAAAATGTTTCTCCTCCTGTTACAGGGTACATTGGAAAATAGGCAGGGCCAAACGCTGAACCGGATTGGCTGGCAGCGCTAAATGCCGGGCCTTGCAGGCCTGTACCTCCATAAGTATCAATCCAGTGACATGCTGTATAGGGAAATGAAGCGACATCATTTAAACGATTGCAATAATTACTAACTGTATCAATTCTCCAAAGGAAGAAATCATAATCAT
>JBDKJS010000107.1:0-11686 GCA_039806065.1 Bacteroidota bacterium
TGATGAACTGCGGCCCGTGGGTGAGCGGATTAGCTGCTGCTAAAAAAAGTATTTTTTTTAGCAGCACTATGAGCGAACACCGGCACTGCGGGTGATAAGGTGCGGTGGTGGTGATGCCGCCCAAATAAAATAAATGTATTTATTGCTTAAAGTCGGTGATGGATAGGGTGTGAGTGGCAGCAAAGGTTTCTTCAGGTTTGCTATTGCTAGCAATGATGATGGTTTTATGGGGTTGTGTGTTGAGGAGCATTTGATACCATTGTATGCCATTGCTATCGAGGTTGGCGCAGGGTTCGTCAAGGAGCAGGAGTGGGGTGTGGGTGGTGCAGGCAAGGCCTAGTTTGAGCCGTTGTTTCATGCCGCTGCTAAAATTTTTTATTGGCTGGTGGGTATGGGGTAGCTGAAAGAGGTCGGGCAGTTGCTGTATGTGATAGCTGGGGTGGAGTGGTTTGAAGGAGAAATAGCATTGAACCATTTCATGAATGGTGAATTCTTCAATGAGTTCGATATAGGGTGCGGCCATGCTGAGGTGTGCATGGGGAAGTGCAGTGGAATGGTGCTGTAGTTGATAGTTAATAGTGCCTTGTGATGGTGATGTGCTACCGGCTATGATTTGCAGTAGGGTAGATTTTCCGCTACCATTATGGCCGGTGATGGCTGTGATGGTATGGTGGCGAAAGTGGTGGTTAATGTTTTGAAAAATTACTTTTCGATTAAATTTTTTAGAAACATTAATGAGTTCAATGTCGATGGTGTTTGACATTATTCTTCGGGGTTGGAGTGGCCGTACCCTTTCATGAGCCCTCGGGTACCGGAACGGATAAAGTTAAGAATGTCATCGCGTTCTGGCAGTGCATCCACTTCAGCTTCGATGGCAGCGAGCGCGGTATGGGTATTGTGCCCTTTGACAAAGAGCAACCGATAGGTGTCTTGAATGGCGGCAATGGCTTTGTCTGAGAATCCACGCCTACGAAGGCCAATTGAATTGATACCTACATAGCATAAAGGTTCGCGGGCTGCTTTTACGAATGGTGGAACGTCTTTGCGAACGAGGCTTCCCCCACTAATCATAACGTGACTGCCAATGCGCACAAACTGGTGAATGGCAGTAAGGCCACCAATGATGGCGTAATCATCAATGGTGATGTGGCCGGCAAGGGTGGCGCCATTGGCAAGTATGCAATTATTGCCCACTACACAATCATGGGCTACGTGCACATAGGCCATGAGGAGGTTATGGCTGCCTACTTGAGTTTTGCCAAGGGCTTTGGTTCCTTTATTGATGGTAACGCACTCTCTGATGGTGGTGTGATCGCCAATGGTGGTAAGGGTATTCTCACCACTGTATTTAAGGTCTTGGGGTATGGCGCTGATTACAGCACCGGGAAAAATTTTACAGTGTTTACCTATGCGAGCTCCTTCCATGATGGTGACATTGCTTCCTATCCAGGTGCCTTCACCTATTTCAACATTGCTGTGGATCATGGTGAAGGGGTCAATGTGCACATTGGGTCCTATTTTGGCATCGGGGTGAATGTCGGAGAGTCTGCTGATCATACGTTTATTATATATTATTAACTTTTTCTAACTATTTGTGCCATCATTTCGCTTTCCATTACCACTTTGTTTCCCACAAAGGCTTCGCCTTTCATATGGCAGATGCCTCTTCTAATGGGCGATACGAGTTCTAATTTGAAAATGATGGTATCGCCAGGTTGTACCATTTCACGAAACTTTGTATTGTCTATTTTCATGAAGTAGGTAAGGTAATTTTCAGGATCGGGAACGGTATTCATAATGAGTATACCTCCACATTGGGCCATAGCTTCTATTTGAATGACACCAGGAAAAACGGGTTTACCTGGAAAATGGCCTTGGAA
Source organism: Bacteroidota bacterium (assembly GCA_039806065.1). Taxonomy (GTDB): domain Bacteria; phylum Bacteroidota; class Bacteroidia; order AKYH767-A; family 2013-40CM-41-45; genus JBDKJS01. The sequence goes on from JBDKJS010000107.1 coordinate 1,881, forward strand.
GAACCATTCATTCATGGTTACATTTTTAAGGCCCACTACATGTGAGCTGCTGAGCTCTAAAATTTTATCAACGAATAAAAAGGGTGCACGGTGTGGCAATAGTTTTTGAATACCGATGGTGTCATAGAGTGGTTTGGTATTGGGATCGTATTGTGGAATGGAGGCTTTAAATTTATCGCGCTTCATTAGTGCTTTTATTTTTTTTGCAAAGGCTACATTGGCACCGTGGCCTGGACGTGCAGCTAGTATGTGGCCTTTAATGGGGGCACCTACAAGGCTAAGATCGCCTACAATGTCGAGCAGTTTGTGGCGAGCGGGTTCATTTTGATAGCGTAATTTGGCGTTGTTTAAAAATCCTTTTTCGACTACCACATCTTCGCGTTTGAAGATTTTACGCAGCTCATTGAGTCTGGCTTCTTCAATAGGATTGCTTACTACAACAATGGCATTGTTCAAATCACCACCTTTAATTAGGTTTGCCTTGAGCATCATTTCCAGTTCATGGAGGAAACAGAAGGTGCGGCAATTGGCTACTTCTTGTTTGAATTCGCCAACATTGTAAATGGTGGCATGCTGTGTGCCCAATATATCGGTATTGTAATCTACCATTACGGTGAGTCTAAAATCATCACTGGGCACGGCCAGCATTTCCGTTTTACGTGAGGGGTCTTCGTAGGTGATGTTTTCACTTAACTGGTAGTAAAGTCTTTCGGCATTTAGGTTTTGCTTTCCTACTGATTCAAATGCTTCAAGAAAGGGCATGGAGCTACCATCCATAATGGGCACTTCAGGTCCGTCTATTTCTATTAGGCAATTGTCTATTTCAAATCCTGCAAGTGCAGCCAAGGCATGTTCTACGGTACTTACTTTGGCTTCGCCTTTGGCTATGGTTGTGCCTCTGTTGGTATCGGTTACATTATCCACATCCGCTTCTACTAGGGGGCTTAGAGGCAAGTCTATTCTTTTAAACTTAATGCCATGGTTTTCGGCTGCTGGTAGAAAGGTAATATTTACGGCAACACCGGTGTGGAGTCCCACACCGCTTAGTGAGACTGCCTGGTTGAGGGTGGTTTGATGGATGATGCTGTGAGTAGTGGCATCAGTAGTGGGAGAGCTTACTTCGGCTAGCATAGGTAGGTATTGGGTTACTATTGGTCAAAAATAAGGATTCTTTAGAAAGTAAAAAGGGAATTGGTATTTATTTGTGGCAATGGTTGAATGGTTTGCAGCTCATTGAGGAATCGTTGCATTCCTTGTTGATGTAATGGTGATAGGCGGTAAATGATGGTGTGTGTAAGGTATTTAGCAGCGATGGAGCGGGGAAGTGCGCCCTTGTACTGTTCTATAATTTGAGGAATGAGTGCTATACCGTGGTCAAATGCGGTGGTTAATAGGGCACTAATATCAGGCGAGAGAGGGCTAGTGCTGATCCAGGCTGCAAACACAAAGGGTAATCCGCTGTAATGATACCATGCTGTGGCTAAATCGTAATGATAGGGGAAAAGATGTTGATATTGAAAAGCTCTATCGCCTATGATCAATTTAGCATGTTGGTTGGGTGCGGTTTCAAATCCTGGAGTGGCATGCGTAAAGGTGGGCTTTATTTTCCAATGGCGCTGGGCTAATAGTTGAATGAGGGCAGCAGAAGTTCTGCTGTGGTAATCCAATTCGATAACTTGAATCTGTTCCAATGGCTGATGGCTGAGAAGCAATACCGAATCAACTTGATGATGAGCCGCTATTCCGTAATCACAAAAGTGAAAGGGGTTTTTCAAGGAGGGCAATGATGCCACTGGCAATAAACCAATGGATGCTTGGCCACTGATCATTTTTTGAGCGCATAAGGAAGGGATATCGGCCGTGAATTGAAAATGGTGGGGTAGCGATTTTAATCCCTCGATATAGGGTAGCGAATTGGTATAATTAACTACCGATATTTTTAATGGAGTCATGCTAAAAAAATTAAAGGCACCAACTGGCTATTTAATAGCATAGCTTGTTGATGCCTGTATAGGTGGTCAAAGATTAATGCCCATCAATGGAGGCTTCCATCAACTCGTGTACTTTTTTTGGTTTTACACCTAAATCGGAATAGCCCGTTCCCCATTTACCAAATCTATTTTTAGCCCTCACATACAATAGGTATAACACTGGCAACATGACCAATGTTAGGAATGTGGCAAAGGCCAAACCAAAAATCATGGTCCAGGAAAGTGGCCCCCAGAAGGCGGTATTGTCACCACCAAAATAAATATGGGGGTTGAATTCACTAAAGAGTTTAGCAAAATCTATGTTGAGGCCCACGGCCAAAGGTATGAGACCTAAGATGGTGGCAGCAGCAGTAAGGATTACGGGTGTCATGCGTGTGCGTCCGGCTTCGGCAATGGCATCAAAGGTGGGCACTCCTTTTTCGCGAAGCAAATCAGTAAACTCTACCAATAAAATACCGTTGCGAACTACAATTCCAGCCAAGGCAATGATACCAACCCCGCACATTACAATAGAGAATTCCATTTTAAAGATAGCATAGCCTAGAAATACTCCGATGATGCTAAAGAGGATGCACGTTAATATCATTAACGGCCGGCCAACAGAATTAAATTGTATTACTAGTATTAAAATGATTAAAAGAATGGATACCAGCATGGCAGTGCCAAGAAAAGCAGAGGTTTCGGCTTGTTCTTCTTGTGCCCCTGTAAGGTTAATGGTTACTCCATCAGGTGTTGGAAAATCGGCAGCGGCCTTCATTACTTCTTGCACCACGGCCTGTTCATTGGCACCGGTGAGTACATTAGAGGCCACGGTAATTACCCTTTTCTGATTTTTTCTTTTTATCACACCATAGGTATCGCTATACTTTACTTCAGTAAAAGCTGAAAGCGGTACATTGCGTACCATGCCACCCATGGCCATATCGCGGTAAAGGAGTTTTAGGTTTTTCAACATGTCGATATTGTTGCGTTGCTCTTTAGCATAACGAATCATGATTTTATATTCATCATTAAAATCGCGAAACTTGCTTGCTTCCAAGCCATATACAGCACCCATTATTTCACGGCCAATCTGTCCGGTACTAATATTTTCTCTATTGGCTCGTTCTCTGTCGATATTGAATTCAATTTGTGGCTTGTTTTCCTGTAGATCAGATTTGAGTTCTTCAACGCCATCGATATTCAATGAATCGAGGTAGCGCTTTAATGATTTAGAGGTTTGTACCAAAGTGGCATAATCATCTCCACCAATTTCAATATTGATTGGTTTTCCTACTGGAGGTCCTGATTGTTCTTGGGCCACAGTAATTTCAGCACCTGGAATTCCTTTCACTGCATCGCGAATTTTATCTAGATAAATCTTAGTTGATTTACCATCACGTTTGCCAAATTCTACAAATGCAATACCCACTTTTGATCTATTTGGATAAGCTCCTTGGTCTTCATCTTGAGGATCGGTAACTTGAACCGTTACATTTGATATGATGGATTTAACCAGAGGATTTTTTTCGCCCAATACTTTGTAAACTTTGTCTTCTACTATTTTGGTAACACTATCAGTATAAGCTTGGTCAGTACCAATGGGAAGTGTGGTGTAAACATAAATAAAGTTAGGATCGGCTTCAGGAAAAAATTTGATTCCGCCATTCCGAGCGATCAACATAAAAAGTGAAATCACGAAGAGTACAATGGTTCCCAATAGCATTTTGTAAGGATGATGCAGCGCACCCACTAACAATCGCCTGTAAGCATTTTGAAATTTGGGCCAGCGGTGTTCTTGAAACCTTTTAATAACACCTTGTAGCCAATATTTATTAGCCAAGTAGCATACATAAAGGAAAAGGGTAAAATTGCCAAAACCAAAATTGCCACCAGCATAGCTTAATAAGGCCACCACAGCAAAAATGATGGAAGTAATTTTGGTTCCTTTGTGTTTATCAGCATCAGCACGATGAGGTTTCATAAATTTAACCGCAAACACCGGATTAATAATATAAGCCACTACCAACGAAGCCATCAAAGTGATGATGAGCGTTACCGGTAAGAAGAACATGAATTTACCAATTACGCCTTTCCAAAATAGCAATGGGATGAAGGGAGCAAGGGTGGTGAGTGTTCCTGAAAATACGGGAACAAATACCTCGCCTGCGGCAAGTTTAGCAGCCTTAGCAATAGGCATCTTACCATTAGCAAAAATTCGGTGGGTATTTTCTATGACCACTATAGCATCATCAACTACAATACCCAATGCTAATAGGAAGGAAAAAAGTACAATAAAATTCATAGTGAATCCAATGCCTGGCATTATTAAAAAAGCCACACACATGCTCAGCGGCACCGACATGGCCACAAAGAAAGCATTGGTAGTGCCCATGAAAAACATCAGGATAAGCAATACCAAAACAAACCCTATGACTATGGTATTGATAAGATCGTGTAGGGTAATTCTGGTTTGATCACTTTGATCGCCTGTGAGAGTAACCGTTAAATCATTGGGTAAGGTATTAGCTTTCATTTCATCAATAATGGCTACTATCTTATCGCTTGCTTCTATAAGATTTTCACCGGTGCGTTTAACCACTGCTAGGGTGATCACATTTTTTCTATCAAGGCGGGCATAGCTTTCTTGTTCCTTATTAGCATCTTTTACTTCAGCAATATCTTTTAAGTAAACAGCTTTCCCATGCACTGAATTGATTACAAGGTTGGCTATTTGATTGACCGATGTAAATTCGCCCGATACACTAAGCGATCTTCTTTGGCCGCCAATGGCTATGGAGCCACCGGGAATAGTCATGTTTTCATAACGAATGGCCCGTTCCACATCGCCAAGTGTGAGTCCTGCAGATTGCATTTTGAGCATGTCTACATTTATTTGGATTTCACGCTCCAATGCACCTATGAGATCTACTTTTTTTATTTCTTTGATACTTTCCAGCTTTTCTTTGGCCTCATCAGCATACCTTTTCAATTTATTTAAATCATAATTTCCAGAAATGTTGATGTACATGATTGGTAAATCAGAAAAATTTACTTCAATTATTTCAGGATCATTCGGAAGATCTTGAGGTAAATCATTTTTGGCTTTATCAACTGCATCCTTTACCAATTGTTTGGCCTGAGGAATTTTAACATCAGAAGAAAATTCCACCACCACATTGGCATAATCTTGCAAGGAGTTAGATTTTATTTTTTTTACCCCACTTACGCCCTTACATTGTTTTTCTATAGGTTTCACTACAAGGTTTTCCATATCCTTAGGTGAGGTTCCCGGGTAGACTACACTCACATAAATATTAGGTAATGAAATATCGGGAAAGCTTTCCTTTGGAATGGCTTGATAGGTGCTATAGCCAGCCAGCATTAGGATAACCGTGAGCACAAATACTGCTGTAGGATTATCAATTGCCCAAGAGCTAGGTTTAAATTCTTTAAATTTTTCTTTCATAAAAATGATATTTTGAAACTATACGGTTGCTAATTATTCTTTTACTTATAAATTAGAATGTATAGGTTAGTTTTAATTGAATTATTTAATTATAATAAATTAAAAGGATATTAAATCGCCATCAACCAGATTTTGATATCCGAGCGTAATAACCTTATCGCCATTGGCTATTCCTTCCAATATTTCTACAGTTCCATTATAATTAACACCTGACTTACAAACTTTTCTTCTGGCAATATTTTTTCCACCTTCGTTACTTACCACAAATACATATTCACCATCAGTGCTGTTCATTACCGCACCAACAGGCACAATCATGGCTCCATCTTTTTTATAGTCAGCTATTTTCATTACTACAGTTTGATTTGGATTTACATTAGCATTATTAGCTAATTTAGCTTCTACTGTAAATGTGCGGTTCATGGGATTGATGGCCCGGCCGGCATAGGATAGAGTGGCAGCTATTTCATTTTTTGTATCAGGGAAAAATAATTTTACTTGATTTCCAGTTTTTACAATTGCTATGTAACTCTCAGCTACTTCGCCAACAACTTTTAGTTTATTTAAATTCACAATTCTGAAGCTTGGAAATCCTGGTGCCACAGCAGCACCTACTTTAATTCCCACCATATCCACGGTGCCGTTGATAGGCGATTTTAGCAGGTGCATATCTGCTTGTTCTAATTGAGCAGCCAAACTTTTTTCTAGGGCATCTTTATTAGCTTTAGCACTTAAGTACTGCACTTCGCTACCTATTTTTTGATCCCATAAATTTTTTTGCTTGTTGTAAAGTGTTGTTGCAAGATTGAGTTGTACTTTGGTAGCTTCAATACCTTGTTGCAAGGCCCTATCATCAAGGCGAGCCAATACTGTGCCCTTGGTAACTTTGTCACCTGCTTCGGCAGTCACTGCCACAATGGTGCCAGGCACTTGAGCAGATAGCATTACATCCTCATCGCCATCAACACTGGCTTGTACCTCTATATAACGTGTAAAGTTTTGAGGTGCCATTTCTGTGAATTGTATCGTTTTGGATTTAGCCTTCTTGGTAGTGTCAGTGCCGCTTAATTCTGCTTCTAACTTTTCAATTTCAGCTTTTCTTGCTGCTTGTTCTGTTTTTAGTTTTTCTAATTGCGCTTTTTTATCGCTACCAGCATCGCTTCCACATGCTGCCAGTAATATCATTGCACTAAGAGTGATTATTATATGTTTCATAATGATTGGTGTTTGTAGATGATTGTATTTAAGGGTGTAAGTTTAATTATTTGATATTTCCAATTGCCTTTTCAAGTTCAGTTTTAGCTACTAAAGCTTCATAAACTGCGTTGAAGTAATTTGTTTGCGATTCGCGAAGAGCGGTTTCGGCTTCTATTATTTCTAAATTAGATCCTATGCCTTGATCGTATTTAATGCGTGTGATGCGCACTACTTCATTGGCCAAATCTAAATTTTCCTTTTGGGTGTTTAAACTCGCTAAAGCGTTATTGAGCATCACTCTATTCGACTCAGCTTCTAAAGCAAGTCCATTGGTAGCATTTACAATTTCATTTTCAACTTTGCGAAGTGTGAGTTTTGATTGTCTGATTTTAGCCTCTCTCGATAATCCATCAAATAGGTTCCATTGCAGTGAGCCACCAATGAGGGCAATAGGGTACCAACCTTTTTTCTTTTCAAATATATCAAACTCATTGGCAAATGCATTGGCATTTAAGGTGCCGTATGCAAATAGGCTAGGTAGGTAAGAGGATTTGTTTCGCTTCATATCCAGATAGAGTAACTTTTTTTGTGTTTCGAGAATAGAAAATTCTATTCGATTACTCACATTGAGCGCACCAGTGGGAGCGCTAAGGTTGCTGGCTATACTAAGTGAATCTGTTAGCGAAATGGGGATTGCAATATCCATTCCCATTTGGTATTTAAGCAAAGCTTCGCCAAGTACCAATAGCCGTTGCACATTGTCTTTTTCTGTAGTTAGATTGTTATATGCCAATTTTATTCTATCGGCATCCAATTTTTCAACTATACCGTTTTGATAATATGCTGAAACATCGTTTTTCAATTTTTCTACTCTTCTCACATTGGCTTCTAGCAGCTTCATACGTTCTCTGTTCACAAGTACATTGTAATAGGCTTTAGTTACTGCAACAGTAGTTTCAGTTTTGGTACGTTGTAAGTTTTTTTGTGAAAGCTCTTTATAAGTTTTGGTCGCTTGCACACCTATTAAATAACTTGGTTCAAACAAAAGTTGTGATGCTGAAATACCCGCTGTAGCTTGATATTTAGTGCCGAATTGCACTGGAATAAATGAACCAGCCGGAGCACCAAAAAATTCGCCAGGTACTAGGGAAACAGGGATTTTGATAAAATTTTTCAAATCAAATTCAGCCTTTAATTGCGGAAGTCCCATTCCCACAATTTCTTTCACTTTTTGACTACTGATTTCTGCATCGATGGCAGCATTTTGAACAGCACTTGCATGCTGGTGTGCGTAGGTTACGGCTTGTTCTAAAGTAAAGGTTTGAAGAGGCGCTGGTTGTTCGCCTTGAGCTGCCAGTAGCATAGGCAGTAATAGCAATGTTATGATCAGTTTATTCATAAATATATGTTTGTAGAATTTGTTTTTTTATTCATCACCTTCATTGATATGTTTGTACTTATTAATTAATTTATGGCCTTTCAAGGTGCAAATGCCATAAAGGAAATGTTCGAGCATACAAATCTGAACGTCAAATGGGTTAAAACTTTCAATTGGAAAAATTCGTGTATCATAAGCCATATCAATTTGTTGCATGCGCATGCGAGCCAGAATTTTAACTTTTAAATCTTTTCGATAAAGTTCTTGTTTGATGCCTATTCTAAGATTTTCTTCGATCATGGTGCACACACATTGATCCTTAAATTTCAAAAAATGTTGCCAGATAGCTGCATGGTATTTTTGAAGTTCAAAAAAGAAGATTGGCGTTACCTTGCTATAAGCTATGGTAAAAAACTGCATGGTTTTCATTATTTCTTCCACTGCATTTATGCTCGATTTTCTAATGGCATTCATTTCGTCTTCTTGACGTTTCAATTCAAATTCCATTAATTGGATAATGATGGCTTCCTTGTCCTTAAACATTTCATAGACCGTTTTTTTACTCATGCCCAAATCAGTAGCTATTTGATCCATGGTTACCATCCTAATGCCATGTCTAAAGAAGAGTTCTTTGGCCTTGTGGATAATTCGCTCTCTTAATAATTGGTCGTCATTCTTTCCCATTTCGGGCGCAAAACTATGAAAACTTTGTAAACGTTCAAAGTTTTCTTAATTTTTTTTCTTCAGTTCGTTGTGCACTCAAGGTGGCAATAATACCAGCAATGCACATTTGAATTTTAAATAATAATGTTATTTTTGCAACCCCTATTTAAAAATAGGCCCAGGTGGCGAAATTGGTAGACGCACCATCTTGAGGGGGTGGCGGGCAACCGTACGAGTTCGAATCTCGTCCTGGGCACTACTTAATCTTTAATGGATTTAAGTAAATTATTTAGTAATTGGTGTTGATCAATTACTAATGCTACTTTTTGTTGGGCTGCTGAAGTAGCTTCTATCTTTATGCCTGCAGGTATTTTTTTTTCGAGAATCTCTGATTCATGCTGGGCTGCATAAATGGCTGCTTCAATCATGGCTTTATCTTTTATTTTGCCTAATTCGGTAATTAACCATCCTACAGCTACAAAATCTTCACTTGGCAAGGTAATATAAGGCTTGATCTGCTTGTGGCTACTTACTTGGTTGAAAGGTAGATCGAAGGCTTCTTTAGTAAGAAATGGATATTGATACGTTGAGGGGTTAGATTTTTCAGATAATACGATAGACCCTGGCAGGGCATGTGCATACATGCTTAACCATCGCATTTTTCTTCTTAGCTCATGTATGCCATTTTCTAGTTCATTTAAATCAAATTCGCTATTTAAATCATTGATGATCTTTTGAATTTCTTTGCGATAAAATTTTTTAAATTCCTTGCCTTCTTCAACTGCTGATGGCCAATTTTGAGCTGCTATCTTTTGTTCAAGCTTGAAATTTTCTTCCGTTAACACTTTTAAGGATGTCTCGCAATCATCAACCGCCTCGGAAATTTTTTTAGTAATAAATTTTTGTGCTTTTTTATTGGCTAAATTGACTAATGAAAAATAAAAGTCATATTTCCCGAATGCATCTTCAGCTGTTTTATAGATATCACGATAAGATGAATAAAAAGGAGCATCATAAATTTTGCTACCAATCCTACACAACGCTTGACCATAGAACAGCAAGGTTCTGAAATTATTGGCATACAATTTCTCAATGGTAATTGGATTTTTTATAGCTGCATGGATGTTAT
>JBDKJS010000108.1:0-13534 GCA_039806065.1 Bacteroidota bacterium
TATGACTATCTTCCAATGCAAAAGGGAGCTGTTCTTGGATGGTGGTTAGTAAGCCTTCAATATCTTCATAAGTATTGAATCTATTGATCGGAATTCGAAGGCCAGTATTGTTGTAAGCCACACTAGGAAATACGCTTATATTGATCAAATAGCCCTTGTTCATTAGCCTTCTTACCATATTATATCCGGTATCGGGTTTGCCTACTCCTACAAACATAATTGGTGAATTGGTTTCGTTAATCAGAGGTAAATCAAGTTTTTTAGTGGTTTGGTTAAAGAACATAATCTTCTGCTGCAACTCTTGTTGAAGGGTTACTATCTCATCACTCAAGTGCAATTTAGCTGAAGCTATACAAGAACCCAGAACAGAAGGAGGCATTTGAATGGAGAAAATAAAAGCCTTACTCACATTCTTCATAAGATTATAATCTTGTTCGTTAGGGTAAATGAGTAACCCACCTGCAGCACCAAATGCCTTTGTTAAGCCAGTAGTTAGATATAATTTTGGATGATACTGTCCTTGTTCCAAAACATAACCTGTTCCATTAGGTCCTGCCCAACTCATTCCGTGGATATCATCAAGGTAGAGGTAAAATTGCTCATATTGATCAGCGAGTTTATACAATTCCTTTACAGGAGCTAGATCGCCATGCATGCTGTATACCCCATCGGCCATATACCAGACTTTATTATGGGTTTTGCTTAATTGTTTGATTCGCTCTTCAAGCATATCGAGTCTATTATGACGCACCACCTCTACATGAACATTTCTGACACGTAGTAGATTGCAAGCATTTTGTACGCTATCATGGACTTGGTTATCCAAAATCACTGCATCATTATCTTTAACCAAAACAGGTATATTTGACATATGCCCTACCGTTAGTGATTGAACCAATAAACAAGGTTTACCAAACATTTTTCGAAGCAGTTCCTCTGTTTCCTTATAAAAAGTACTGGAGAGATAAGCGCGGCTACTTGAAAAAGAGCTGCCATATCTATTCACAGCATCAATACTTGCAGCCTTAAGGCGCGGATCGTGTTCAAGACCTAGGTAAGAACAACTTCCAAAATATTTAATTTTCTCCCCCTTAATGGTCACATGCCTTCCATCAAGGGTATAGTCCTCAGTATCATTGTGGACAATACCAAGCTTGGCGGCCATACTAGCTACTTGATTGACAATGTCAATCATCATTTCATGTTTTGATTTTAATTCAGACATAGTAATTAGATTAAATCAAACGTAGGTGGAATGCGCTTGATATGATTAACGAATTTAGGACTATGTACGGTATTAAAGGCTTGTATTGTTTCATAAATATAAACAATACTTATGAACAATTCAATATTCAAAAACTCCTAATTAGCGGCTGCCAATAGGTATAAAACGGCCATTCTTACAGCTACTCCATTTTCAACCTGTTGTAAAATGAGGCTGTGTTCGCCATCAGCAACATCTGATGTGATTTCTATTCCCCTATTAATGGGGCCTGGGTGCATGATGGTTATTTTTTTATTTAATCGGCTAAGTATTTCCATATTCAGGCCAAATTGAAGCACATATTCTCTGAGGGAAGGGAAATATTTGATGTCTTGTCGTTCAAGTTGGATTCTAAGCATATTGGCTGCATCACACCATTGCAAAGTTTCTACCAAATTATGGCTTACGCTTACGCCTAAATGTGAATAGTAGTTAGGGATCAAAGTTGGAGGGCCGCAAACGGTTACAATTGCTCCCATTTTTTTCAGGCAATACACATTAGAAAGTGCTACCCTACTATGGAGTATGTCGCCAATGATGGCCACCTTTAAACCTTTTAATGTACCAAATTTTTCTTGAAGACTAAATGCATCCAGCAGTGCTTGGGTAGGGTGCTCGTGGGCTCCATCACCAGCATTGATAATACTAGCTTTAACATGCTTGGCCAAAAATTGTGCTGAGCCTGCATGAGGATGTCGCATTACCACCATATCCACCTTCATGGCCAAAATATTGTTTACTGTATCAATTAATGTTTCGCCCTTACTCACTGATGAGCTGGAGGCTGCAAAATTAACTACATCGGCACTTAACCTTCGTTCAGCCAATTCAAATGACAATCTAGTACGGGTGCTGTTCTCAAAAAAAATGTTAGCTATGGTAACATCTCTTAAAGATGGAACTTTTTTGATTGGCCTATTGATTACCTCTTTGAAATTACCTGCTGTGCTTAAAAGCAATTCAATATCACCCTCTGTAAGTTCTTTAATACCTAATAAATGGGATGTACTTAATGCCATAGCTTATGTTAATAGTGATATACTTTATACTTCGAGATTATCAGGGGTAAGTAATGTTATTCCATCCACACCATCTATTTCTTTCCAACTCACTTTCACGCTTTCAGGTGTTATGGTATCCACCACCATCCCAACATAATCCGGTTGAATAGGTAAATGCCTGCTATACCTTCGATCTACTAATGCTAAAAGTTCTACTTTCTGTGGCCTTCCAAAAGCCAACATGGCATCCAATGCTGCCCTAATGGTTCTTCCGGTGAAAAGTACATCATCTACAATGATGACTTTTTTATTTTCTATGATAAAATTAATTTGTGTGGCATTGGGAACTACTACTTGTCTTCTCTTATAATCATCTCTAAAAAAAGTAATGTCCAAGGCACCTGTTTCAAGGTTTACCTCAGGTAAAAAAAGATTGATTTGCGTTTTAATTCTATTTACCACCTTTACTCCTCCAGTTTGAAGGCCTATCAGGCATGTATTATTAAAATTTTGATGATTTTCTAATAGCTGATGGCAAAGTCGCCTAATCATAGTTTGAAATTGGATTTCACTTACTAAGAGGCGTGATTGCATGCAGCAAATTTAATAAAATTTGACAAAAAACTATCATCAAAAACAGGGAATACTAATAGCCTTAGCTTTATGGGAGCTACTATATTAAACCAAATTGCCTAAGATGGTGCAAGGCATGCTTATGCAATAATTGAATATTATCACTATAACTTAAATTACCAAAAAAAGGATTGATGGTTAATGCTGTAGGATTGCTTTCAAAATAACTACCTAGGTTGATCAAGGCCGCTTTTAGTAGCAATATACCTTCTTCAACCGTAGCCGACCTTGCAGGGGCCGGCACTTCTGGCATAAGCTTATTAGGGGTATTGGGTTTAAAATCCTTGTCACTAAGCATAAATACGCGCATGGCCTCCAGTTTTTCAGGAGGCGTAATGATGGCACCTGTATAACTTCCTGCAGCCAGGTTCACTGCATCCGCAAAATGCTCAATCATTTGAATAGGATTCAGTTTTCCCCAATTAGGAACTTCATTGCCTTTTAATTTTTCTAGCAAATAAACAAACTCATTGTTTAAAAATTTAGATTTCAATTCAATATCCATGGCTCAATATTACCAAATGATCAGCAAAGTGTACCATTTACTTATTTATTTTTCAATAAGAATATTTTGGCACGGGTATTGAAATACACCTTACATAACTCAATTATTAGGAGGACAAAAAAATGAAAACAATATCTTACTTCAAAAACCAACGAGTCCCATTTTTGGTGTTAGTGATTCTGCTTAGTTTAAAGGTTCAAGCTTATTCAAACACCGATTTAGCCATCACCTTTTCACAACCTGGTGACTATTCAGTTACACTAGCTGGGCAATCCGTTAGACAGCGCGGTAACATTATTCACCTCTATAATCTTCCTGCAGGAAGGCATGCTATACAAATTGAAAAATTGAGATATAGTAATTATGGAAGCTATGGTTCTACTATAACAGTACTTCAAAACTTTATTGACCTTCCTGTTCGAGCATCGGTGGCCATGCGATTCCACATGGGGCATTTAAATACAACCGCTATAACCATGCATGCCCCAAAAATTTGTGGTGGTGGCTGGGGAATTCCAACCCATTATGATCAACCAAGTTTTGGTCCAGGAACCTGTGGTACCCTACCTTATCCACTTTATGCCATGCAAGACCAAGATTTTCAAAGTATGCTACAAGCTATAGCCAATCGTTCCTTTGAAAGTACTAAAATTCAAATGGCTCATTCCGTTATTGCTCAAAATAGTTTTTCTACTTATCAAGCATTAGAACTACTGTCGGTATTCAATTTTGAAAGCAGTCGACTAGAAATTGCAAAGGCCATTTATGCCCGCCTTGTTGATCCTCAAAATGCGTATAAGCTATATGATGCATTTACATTTGAAAGTAGTATCAGTGAGTTTGAACAATATATTTACAATAGAATATAATTAATAAATAGTAATTAGATTAGGTGAATGAAAAGGTTAGGCCCGTAAGCTTAACTTTTTTTATTTATGTTGAATGCTAAATACATCTCCTTCAAGTGCCAATGTGGTATTATCAAAAACGGCCTTTGCCTCTTCTAAAAGTGGATATAAATTTTTGTATCTAGCAGAGAAGTGACCTATTATAAGTCTTTCCACTTCGGCCATTTTAGCAATGGTAGCTGCTTGTGCTGCAGTGCTATGGTAAGTTTCGGTAGCTCGTTCAAGCTTATCTTCCATAAAAGTGGCCTCATGGTATAGTAAGTTTACTCCTTTTAATAAATTAGAAAGTTCAGGTTTATACAGTGTATCACTGCAAAAAGCATAACTACGAGCTGGAAGCGGTTTAATGGTTAATTCGCTATTGGGAATTAATATGTTTTGCAACGGATCCAAAAAATCTTTTCCCGCCTTTATCTCCGGTATTACACCCACTGGAATTTGGTACTGAATTATTTTTTCTCTTTTAATTTTTAGCGGCTTTTCATTTTCTTTAAATAAAAAACCTGTGCACGGTACTCTGTGATTCAGCAGGATGGTAGTCACTGAAACTTCATCGTCCTCAAAAATGACTGCACTTTTGGAAGTGTCAATGGCATGAAATATCAAATCATACCTTAATCTGGTATCACTAAAATTTAACTGTATGTCAATAATTTCTTTTAATGCAGCAGGTGCATAAATATGCAATGGCATTTTTCTTCCCTGCAAATGCATAGTACTTATTAAGCCCATAAGGCCTAAGTAATGGTCGCCATGAAGATGAGATATAAAAATATGGTTTATCCGATGAAATTTGATCTTATACCTATTCATTTGGATCAGCGTACCTTCACCACAATCCACTAAAAAAAAACGCTCATGCATGTTCAATACTTGAGCGGTAGGATGTCTTTGGTAAATGGGAGTAGCTGAACTACTCCCTAATATTGTAACTTCGAAAACCATCAGTTGCCTGATACGATCATTTTTTTTGTTATTATGCTGCTTCCAAAACTAACTGAATAGGTATAAACACCTTGCTTAAAATCAATTGCATTTAGTTTTATGATATTAATTCCTTTGATCCCTTGGTATTCACTATTCATAACAGTTCTTCCAAGCAAATCCATTACTTTCAATTGGTATTTTCCAGCAGATGGTAAATTGAGGTGAACAAAACTTTCGGTACTAAAGGGGTTAGGTTGATTTTGAGCCGCATCAAATTTAGAGGGTGTTAAAAGTGTAGCACTTACATTGGAGGTCACCACTATTTTATATCCATCCACATCATAAGGCTGTGAGGCTGGTAGGCCAAATAATGAACCATAGGCAGTTCCGTTCACTACAATCGGATAAACATTCCCTAATTCACTGATAGAGAAAGCTGGCCCTTGTAGTAAGATACAGGCATCAGATCCACCAGGAAAGGAACAACTAGCTGGAGTACAGCTATAAGTAAAGCCAGCAGGCAAACCAGTTACACCAAAAATTACGATTGAATCAATAATAGCAGGCAGGCCGCCTACTGTAGTATCAGTAAGCACTTTAATTTGAATTACTGAAGAGTAAGGTGTGCCTACCACAGCTACCGGCAGATTGGTAGCAGTATCTGGATAAATTCCCGGCACTCCACCTGTGATCAAAGGGTCTGGAACACATTGTGCAACTCCAACCTTTGAGATTAAAATAACAATAAGTAGGGTTAAGAAAAATTTCTTCATAGATTTATATTGGTGTCTAATTTTTTATTTATTGTTCTTTATGCAATTGTTTTTCTATTTCATCCATGAAAATAAAATCGATGGCTTCATTCACCGTAGGAATGGTTACAAGTATATTGTCTAGCTGTGAAATTGAAATTAACTTTCTTACATGATCTTGCACTCCTGCAAGAATACAAGCTCCACCTTCATTCTTACTAAGTCTGTTTCCAGTAAGTATTGCACTTAGGCCACTACTATCGCAGTATTGTACTCCTGTCAAATCAATGATAAAGTTTTTATAACCTTGATTATGCAAATACAAAAATTCAGCTTTTATTTCTGGGGCAACAGTACTATTAAATTTAGCTTCGGCTACTTTAATGAGGGCGTACTTTTCTTGTTTATCTACGGTGTATTTCATTGTGATATGTATTTACTTCAAAAATACTAATAAACAAAGATAGAAAAACAGCGCTTCAGCGAGTTATCAACAGATTTTTTTTCGACAATTGTTAAATTCCGTTACTTAACCAAGGTAACAGTTCCTACTTGTTTGAATATCTGCCCATCATAGGCAATCGCGTTTATTTTGCATATATAAACATCATTCTCGCAGATTGAACCATTGAAGGAGCCATCCCATGCATCATCAAGTGCATTATAGGTTTTCAATAATGCACCCCAACGGTTTAATATATCAACCCTCACCGATTTCATATTAATAAATACTGGATTAAAAAAGTCGTTGATACCATCACCATTGGGGGTAAATGCATTGGGTATAAACAATGTCTTACCCTTTAATATTTCTATTCGCCTTAGAGATGTATCACGGCAATTGTTTTCATCATTAATTATTAAAGTTACATCATAAATACCTGCTTGGGTATAATAATGTTGTGGCGCATAGAGTGATGAAGTATTGCCATCGCCAAATGACCAAGAATAGAGTCCATTTAAACCAGTGTAATTTTCAAAATTAACGAGCGGAGCAATATCATCAATGCTGGCGCTGTTGTCGGTAAATGACACAACAGGTTTTTCATGAATGGTGATGAAGTCAGGCTTTACCAAAACATTGCGACATCCACTATCTGAAATAGCTGAAAGTGAAATGGTATATGTGCCAGCATTTTGGTATTTATGAGAAGGATTGAGCATGTTGGCCGACTGATTATCGCCAAAGGTCCATGTGTATTGACTTATGCCTCCGAATGGAATGGTGGTAAAATTACTGAATAAGGCTGTATCATAAACACAAACATTTTCCGTACTAAAATCAGGCAGTGGCTTTGGATCTATCTGTATTGTTTCAGTAGTGGTATCTTTACAACCAAAATCGCTGAAGGCTATGAGTCTTACATCATAAGTTCCCCAATTATTAAATTGGTGAGAGGGATTACGTAGAGTATAAGTTCCACCATCGCTAGTTTCCCAAAACCAGTCAGCGAATAAACCTAAAGGTAATTGGGATTGATTGCTAAGCGTTACCATTTCGTCCTCACAAGTTGCATTGTGTGTAAACTTGGCAATAGGATTTGGATGGATGAATAATGCATCGTAAGCAGTATCAGAACATTGATTTTGCGATATGGCCAACAAAACAATATTATAGGCACCATAAGTGTTGTAAACTTTAACAGGTGATTCATCATTGCTAATGGTACCATCACCCAAGAGCCAAGTATAACTGATTGGTGTTCCATCGCCAATTGCAGAATTGTTAACCAAGGTTACCGCTGCTTGATCACAAACATCATTTGCGAGGATGTTGGCGTCTGGTCGATGGTGAATGGTGAGCGGTTGACTAATGCTAGCGCTGCATCCTGAGTCAGTTACCACGGTGAGTGTAACGTTTAAATTAGCTGCTTGATCAAAATAAATTAAAGGATGCTGATCATTACTTGACATGCCATTGCCAAAATCCCAGTTGTATTGATTGATGATTCCACTGCCTACGATACTTTGATCGTTAAATTGTAAATTTTGATCCTCGCAAATGGCAGGTAAATTTGAAAATGTTGCTACTGGATTAGGATTTACCATCACCAGTACATTATCCGTATTAATACATCCATTGGCATCAGTCACTGTTACATTAAAGTTTTGAGTAGTAGTAGCATTAAAATTTATGCTTGGGGTTGTATAATTTCCTGGTTGCCAAATATAATTTATTCCACCACTGGCATCGAGCTGCACAGGCGCTTGATCACACACTGCTATATCTACACCTGCATCCACAACCGGCAAATTGTTTACTAAAACATATACTTCATCTGTTGCTATGCATCCATTAAGATCAGTAACAGTGAGGGTATAATTGGTCGAAACTTGAGGTGAAACACCAATTTGAGGTTGGTTACTTGCACCGGGGTTCCATAAATAGGCAACCCCACCGGAAGCGGTAAGGACAGTTGCATCACCTATACAAATGGCCACATCTGTTCCTGCATTGGCAGGAGGCAATGGATTAACAATGAGATAAACCGAATCTTGATCAATACAACCATTTCCATCTGTTACGGTTAGTACATAGTTGGTACTATTGGCAGGCGAGACATTAATAGTACTGGTATTAAAATTTCCAGGTTGCCATAGATAGGCCACTCCCCCTATTCCATTGAGATGCGCCATGCTGTTATAACAAATAGCGGTATCGATACCAGCATTGGCCACTGGTAATTGGTTAACGGAAATCGTTACTGCATCGGTATCACTACAACCTGTGGGATTGGTAACAATGAGGGTGTACGTGGTAGTATTGGCAGGATTAACAGAAAATGAATTTTGTGATCCACCGGCTGGCGACCAAGCATAAGACCCTACACCACTTGCAGTAAGGGTTATAAAATCACCCAGACAGATGGCTGCATCATTCCCCGCAAATGCGGTTGGCGCTGCAATTACATTTACCACGGCTACATCAGTATCAGTACATCCATTAATATCTGTTACAGTAACGGTGTAATTGGTAGTAACAGCAGGTGATACGGAAATGGAACTTGTATTACCGCCAGAGCTCCAAGAATAGACTCCACCTCCACTGGCTGTTAAGGTAGCAAAATTGCCACTACAAATATCTACATCACTTCCAGCATTAGCTGTGGGATTTGGCGCAACTGTAATATTTACAGTATCTACATTAATACAACCATTTAAATCTGTACCCTGCAAAAAATATTCGGTATTAATTACTGGAGTAACATTAATTGAAGCTGCAGTTAAGTTAATCGGAGACCACAAATAATTTAACGCACCAGAAGCTGTTAAGCTAGTTGATGCTCCAAGGCAGATGGTGGCATCTGAACCGGCACTTACGGCAGGAAGCGGATTTACAATCACGTTTGTTTGTACCGTATCATAGCAACCAACATCATTGGCAACCACTAATTTAATCGCAAAATTTCCTGATGAATTAAAATAGTAGGATGCATTTGCGCCACTACCTATACCGGTACCATTGTAAAACCACTGCCATGAATTGAGCACACCAACTGTAGTAGTAGAATTATCTAATAGTGAAGTGGTATCTCCTAGACAAACTGTGTTAGCAGTAAAACTTGCAGATGGAACACTACCTCCATATATCACATTTTGTATTAGGGTGTCCATGCATCCTGCAGCGGTGGTAACTACCAATGTGCAAACATAATTACCAAAGGAAGGGTACAAATGTGATGGATTTTGAGTGGAGGAACTATCGCCATCACCAAAAAACCATTGCCAATCCACAATTGAGCCTATTCCTAATGTACTGGCATCAGTAAATGGGATGGGTGCATTGCTACAAATATTGGTATAATTAAAGAGTGCAACTGGAACATCCGGAGCGGGTAATACCTCTACCGTATCACGTGCAATGCAATCCCCATCTGCCACACTTAGCACGTAAGTTCCGGGGCCACCAGAGGTAGTACTGGTATTACTACCATTACTCCAACTATAATTAAAGGCACCAGTTACACCACCGGCACCTACCCCAGTAAGAATAGCAGTTTGATTACAATTAACCAATTGGTCGATGCCAGCATCTGCTGTAATTCCTGTAACTGTTAGACAATAAGAATAAATCTGTGTACCAACATAGGGGCAATTGTTATCGGTTACCGTTACAGTAAAACAATATGGAATGGTGCTAATATCAGCTTGAGTAGGAGTCCAACAAAAAGTACCCGTTTGGTTAGCACTAGCACTGGTATTAAATGAACCATTTCCAATGCCAAAATCCCAAGTTAAAAATGTAGATTGCCCTGGGTCTGGATCGGAAGAAAGCACGTTAAAACAATAAGTAGCATCAGCACAAATGGTAGTTGAAAAATTATTAGTTCCATTAATACCTGTAGCTGTAGGAAGCGTGTTGGTACAATTTACAACATACAATTGTATATCTCTTTCCACTGATCCTATGAGCACTCCATTACGATATTCCTTCACAAGCACTGCAAAGACCGTAACTTGCTGTGCAGTGGGTGTCATGCAAATATCACCAGTGGCTGCATTGAATGATACAGGTGGATTACTAGAAACGGGTTGAGTAGCCGAAAACGGAGGATTATAAACGATGGGGTCATTTAAATCTATACCTAAAGGTGTAATCATTGAATATACCAGTGAATCTCCATCGGCATCGAATGCACCATGATTAAAACAGAATTGCTGACCTACACATGCAAAAGGTACAGGTTTATTGCTGAAGGTAGGCGATGAATTACAATTAGCACTGATATTGTTGAGCGAGGCATAAACAAAAAAATCTTCAGAACCAGGTGAGCTAATATTGGTGATGGCACTGTTTCTACAACATGTTTGAAATGAAAATAGCCAATCTACGCAATTGGCAGGCAATGTAATAACTCCTCTATAAATCCATTCTTGGATACCTGTGTAGCTTCCACCGTTGCAGGTGGTGCTAGCTGTAGGACAAACCGGTGATATTTCAATGCCAGTTCCAGGAATAGGGTTTAATGTAAATGCCAAAAATTGATTGCATGATATTGATTCAACATTGATGGTTACATTAGTGGGTGCCGAAATGCCTGCACAGTCTCTATAAAATGAGAGGGATACTTCATATTGATTACCTCCTAAACATGTATAGGTAATATCTGCTCCAACTGAATGGGATGCAGCTACCCTACCATTGGATAGCAATAAAAAAATTGTTAAAAGGGCAAATAACCTGTGTAGAATGATCATGCGAATAAGTGTTCTAAAGTATAAAATGGCATGGTCAATCCCAAATAAATATTGGTGAATGACAAAAAAAGCCGTTAGAACTAACAATAAAAGTAGGCTAGACCCTTTTAGCCCAATGTTAAGGACAATTGGAATCATGTTTCAATATAATACAGAGCAGTTGCCAGGCGGGATTAATAAGTACAACCAGCATGCAATGCTAAAAACTCAACTCAGGTTATGATAAACCGCTTGCACATCATCATCTGCTTCAAGTTTTTCTACCAATTCAAGTACTTCGTCAATTTGTTCTTCAGTTACGTTTGCCAAAGATGTGGGAATTCGTTCTAATCCCGATTTTTTCACTGCAATATTTTTATCTTCCAATGCCTTTTGCATTTTACCATAATCTGTAAAAGCAGTGTAAATGATCATTTCACCGTCATCATTTTTTTCAAGATGGTCGAGCCCAAAATCGATTAATTCAAGTTCTAAATCTTCAGCGTTTAATCCTGCAGAATCTAGGGTGAAAACCCCTTTTCTAGTAAATACAAAGTCTAATGAGCCAGTTTTACCAAGGGCCCCATTCCCGCGATTGAAATACATTCTTACATTGGCAACTGTGCGTGTTGGATTGTCAGTAGCTGCTTCAACTAGCACCGCTACACCAAAAGGCCCATAACCTTCATAAACTACTTCTTCAAAATTAGACTCATCCTTGCTAGAGGCGCGTTTCACTGCATTTTCTATCCTGTCCTTGGGCATGTTAATACCTTTGGCATTTTGCATGGCTGCTCTAAGGCGTGGATTGTTAGCTGGATCAGGTCCCGATTGTTTAACCGCTATTGCTATTTCTTTGCCAATGCGAGTAAATGCTTTTGCCATTTTATCATATCTGGCAAACATTTTGTGTTTTCTTTTTTCAAAAATTCTCCCCATAAAAAATGGACTTTAATATTTATACAATTTGATTTTTAACTACCAATGATCTTCTTCCTCACCACCCTGCATTTCTACTGACCCTGCCAGAGTATGAACGCTGCTTCCGGGTTTCCCGATAGCTCCATAAATTCCTTTCCCACTTAAAATATCATCGTACAACTGTTGGTTATTAAAAGTGTTAATAGCTTCTTTAATTTCTTTATCGTATTTAAACCTTGACTCTAACCTACCATTTTGATAGTAATAGCGTGATGCTATTTCATTTTCTAATACCTCCTTAATTTCAGTACGATTGGTTGCAAGGTCACGTTTTTTTGAGGTAGCGATTTTTTGTTTGAGTAAATCAAAGTCAGATTTTATATCTGCTAAGACTTGATCTTTTTCGGCAGCCTTTTGTAAATCAGCCAATACCCTTTCTGTCCTATTTTCATAATCATATATTTTATCTGAAAGAAACTTTTCGAATTCTTTAAATTCAGAATCAGTAAGTGAAAATTCCTTAGCAGGAGTAATGGATTGATGAGTTAAAACAAATTGGTTTGCAAAATCAAAAAACAGATAGTTTTTTGCTAACGCTTTGGTTATATTGCTGAAAGGTTTACTTTCCACATACAGATCAGGAAAGATTCCGTTGCCATCATAAACCGATCTTCCATGCTTAGTCTTAAATTCTACTGAAAGAGAATCGTTAAAGGCTGCGGCAGCATTTGCTGATGCCCTATTTGTATAGTCTATTGCCTGAATACATCTACCACTTGGTGTGTAATACTTTGCAATAGTTACTTTTAAAAGTGTATTGTAGCTTAGGTTATAAGTTTGTTGAACAAGTCCTTTGCCGAATGTTCGCTGACCAATGACCACACCTCTATCAAGCTCTTGAATGGCCCCGGTTACTATTTCGCTCGCACTCGCTGAACCTCTATCAACCAATACTACTACTTTAATAGTAGTATCCACGGCTTGTTTACTAGCATAATACTCTGCATTAAATTCTTTCAACTTTCCTTTTTGGAATACTACTTTTTGTCCCTTATCAACAAATAAATTTACAATTTCAACTGCTTCCTTTAGCAATCCACCACCATTACCGCGCAAATCAAGAATTACATTTTGCATGGCGTTATTTTTTTTAAGTTCTATTAGTGCTTCTCGCACTTGTTCTGAAGCATCATCTAAAAACTGCGTTAACTTGATATAGCCAGTTTGTTCATTCACCATTCCATAATAGGGAACATTTTTAAACTTGATTTCATCACGAATAACCTTTATGGCCACGGGCGAAGAGGCACCAATTCTTTCCAACAATAAATTAACCTCAGTACCTTTCTGCCCTCTCATGTAGTCGCTCACTTGATCTACTGATTTACCTTTGGTACTGCTTCCATTGACAGAAAGAATTTTATCACCTACTTTAACACCAGCCT
>JBDKJS010000109.1:0-14121 GCA_039806065.1 Bacteroidota bacterium
GAACCCGAATCGGGGGTGCTCATCATCATTTTTAGTAAAACCATCAATGAACATCGAAAGGCAACGGCAGCTTCGCTAAAGCGAGGAGGAAGCCACCTTCCTATGAGGGACCAACAAAAAAAGATAGCACGATGATTAAAAAAATACTTTTTACTAGTTGCTTCTGCTGGCTTTTATTTTTAGGGGCGCAAGGGCAAACGTATAATATGGCCAATGGTACAGTAAACACTTGCGCTGGTAACTTTTATGATGCTGGTGGCGTTGGTGGTAACTATGCTAATAATAGTAACCTTACACAAACCTTTTGTTCTGGGGTGGTGGGTTCTTGCGTGAGATTGACCTTTACTGCTTTTAATACACAAGCGGGTAATGATGTGGTTACCTTTTATGATGGGCCAAACAATACGTTTCCCATTATAGGGGTGTTTAGTGGTAATATTACACCACCCATAGTTACAGCAAGTAGCGGTTGTATTACAGTTAACTTTGTTTCTAACAATACAACAGTAAGAGCTGGGTGGGCAGCTACCATTACTTGTGTGCCCTGTGCCACCAATTTTAATTTAAATAACAATACTCCCGTAACCGCTTGTGCCACCATGAATTTTTATGACAGCGGAGGCCCTAGTGCCAACTATTCTGGCAATGAAAATTTTACCAAAACATTTTGTAGTGGTGTGGCTGGGCAGTGCTTGCAAGTAGAGTTCAATACCTTTGCTACACAGGCTGGCAACGATCAACTATCAGTCTATGATGGCAATTCTGTGGCTGCACCCCTGTTCGGTACCTGGAGTGGTGGCACTGTACCACCAGTGCTACTGAGTTCTACCGGATGCCTTACCTTCAGGTGGGTAAGTAACAATAGCAATCACCAAGCAGGTTGGAATGCTACGATTACCTGTGTGGCTTGTCCGCCAACACCTGCCCCCGTAGCTACTTATACATCACCAACGAGTGGATTACAAAACACTTATGTGGGAGCTAATATGGTGAACACCTGCGGCCCTGCCACCTTTACTGATGATGGTGGTACTGCTGCCAATTACAGCAATAATTTAAATGATTATTACCGCACATTTTGCCCTAATCAAGCTGGAAGATGCATGCGAGCCATCTTTCAAAGTTTTTCGATGGAGCCGGCTGGTGTATTTATATATGATTATCTAACTATTTTAAATGGCCCCACACAAACCTCGCCAGAGTTTGGTGTTAGCAGCACATGGTATGGCACCGCCAATACCTACCAGGCTTGCCAAGCAGCAGGCTTGGGACCCTATGTGAGCACTGATCAAAGTGGATGCCTTACCTTTAGAGCAGGAAGTGATGGGTCGGTAAACTTACCTGGTTGGGTGGCCACACTTGATTGTGTGCCATGCAGCTATGGCCCCAATGGTACCGATAATAATGATTGCCAACGTTCATCAGCAGTGTGTAACGATATAGGCTTTAGCGATGCTTCTACCGGTCCAGGCATTATTAGTGAAGGTGGTAGCGGCTGCGTAGTAGCAGAAAATTATACCAATTGGTATAACATCATCATTCAATCAAGTGGCAATTTAGGCTTGATCATAAGACCTACTAATGTATTAGACGATTATGATTTTGCACTCTATGGACCCAACACCAGCTGCGGAGGTTTGGGTACACCCTTAAGATGTTCTTTTGCAGCTGATACCAATTGGACAGGACTCAATGATGCCCTGAACCTAAGTTTTAATTCAGCTATCTGTGGCCCTGCCAACAATGGTGCTGATGTGAATGAGGATGTGTGTGGCAATGGTTATACCAATACCGTGAATGTATTGGCTGGCGAACGCTATAGGCTCATGGTGAATAAATGGACTGCAGGTGGTAGTGGTTTTACCTTGGATTGGGTGCTCACCGGTGGTGCAAGTTTAAATTGTATTGTACTACCTATTACCTTAATTCATTTTGACGCAAAAAATTTAACTGACAAAGTGGAATTGAATTGGGCCACTGCAAGCGAATTTGAAAACGATTTCTTTACCATTGAACGCAGCAGCGATGGATTGAACTTTAATCCTATAGAATTTATTGAGGGAGCTGGCACTACTCATACCACCCATCATTACCATACTTTTGACCAACAACCGCTAGCTGGTCAAAGTTACTACCGATTGAAACAAACAGATATTAATGGAATGTACACCTACAGTGAAACGGTATCAATAAACCGACATCAAAAAATGGATGAACTAGTAGTATATCCAAATCCGGCTACTGAAGATTTGAACCTTCATTTTAATGTTGCTTATCCTCAACAGGTACGGTGCAACATCACTAGCACGGATGGCAAACAAATTCAATTGTTAACCACTGCGCTAGAAGAGGGCAATCAACAGCTGCGATTGCCATTGCAATTTTTAGAAAGTGGGCTATATTTTTTAACTTTGGAGCTTAATAATCAAACCATCATAAAAAGGTTTGTTAAGCAATAAAATTACCCTTGCATACCAAAGTTCGCTATTATTTAAAATTCCTTTCTAGTATATTTTTATTTTTAGCTATTTATAGAATAGTTTTGCTTTTGGCTTTAAGAGTGGATGCGCCTTGGCTACACCAAGTAACATCACTTTGGGCGGCATTAAGATTGGATGCTAGTGTTGCTGCCTATTTAATATCGCCCATCATTGTAGCTGATTTTATTTTTTCTTTTTTCAAGAGATCAACACCTCCCAGAATAGCAATGGCTTATTCCTTATTAGTTGGTGGGGCAATAGGGTTAATTATTTTAGGCAACCTGGCACTCTATCCACATTGGAGGGAACTTATAAGCTATAGGGCCTTGGTTTATTTGCAGGATTGGCCACAAGCCACAGCCTCACTCACCTGGCTACAGCTGTTGGGTGCAAGCGCAATAGTAGTTACTTTTTTTTGGCTTATCTATAAAGTATTAAGAAAGTGGTATCGGGTACCGAAGGCCTATCTGCGCTGGCAATACTATTTGTTGATGGTCCCCATTTTATTTTTAATGGCGCGTGGCGGATGGCAACTTATTCCAATTAATAGCAGCGCATCTTACTATAGCCATCAATCCACCTTGAATGATGTGGCGGCAAATCCTGTTTGGCATTTAGCTTATAGCCTCAAAACGGTGAGCACATCTGGCTTTCAACCTTATGAATATTTGCCCTTGCCCGAAGCTCGAGATCGTTTTATACAACTCATGCAAACACCTGTTAGCCCAATGCAACCTTGGTCTGCGGTAGCAAAACCCAATGTAATATTGGTGATGCTCGAGAGTTTTACTGCTGATGTATTTAGTGAGTTGGGGGGCGATAGCAATACATTGCCTTTTTTAAATCAATGGATAAAGGATCAACTACTTTTTACGCAATGCTATGCCAGTGGCACGCGCACAGATCAAGGCATCGTTTCCATCCAAAGTGGATGGCCTGCCACGCCCAATTATAGCATTATGCGATTTGGTGAAAAACACAAAGCACTGCCTGCTATTTCAAAGTCGCTGAAGATGCAAAAATACCATACCTCTTATTTTTTTGGTGGGGATGCAGCTTTTAGCAACATGCGTGTTTACCTCGATCACTGCGGTTTTGATGTTATTAAAACACAGACTGATTTTGATAGCCAACTTCCGCACAACAAATGGGGCATTCATGATCATGCATTTTTGATGGAGTGGCTGCAAGATATTTCAACCTTGCCGCAACCATTTTATACTACCGCCATGACGCTTTCTTGCCATGAACCATTTGATGTAGCTTTCGGTAGCAACGTGAAAGCGAACAGTGATCCAGAAAAATTTAGAAATGCTGCCACCTATGTAGATAGTGCCTTGCATATTTTCATAAGGGGTTTGGAGCAAATGCCTAATTATGATCAAACGTTAATTGTGCTCATTGCAGATCATGGGCATGTGCTGCCAATGAACCGCGATACTTACCATGCTCCTGGGTATCACATTCCCTTAGTGCTGGGTGGTGGGGCGCTGCATCCATCCTTGCGCGGAAAAAGAAACAGTACTGTGATTGCCCAAAATGACTTGCCGGCATTGCTGCTTCAAAGTATGGGTTATGATTTTAGTGCCTACACCTACTGCAAGCCGCTGCCAAAAGATAGCGCTAAGGGATTTGCTTATTTTGCATTGAATGATGGACTAGGCTGGATTACCAATGACGGTTATGTAATGTACCGCCATAATTATTTACCCGAGTTTGGAGGGAGGCTGCTAGCTGATACAGTATATGGCGAGTCCATTTTCAATAACGCCAAAGCTTTTCAACAAATGTTGATGCAAGATTTTTTTAATCGTTAGCTTAATTGATCGGCAAGGATCTTCATCTCTACACGAGGTGCAATTTTTTCATACAACACATGGTAAACGGCATTGGTAATGGGCATGTGCACCTTGTATTTTTTATTGATTTCATAAATGCACTTTACGGCATAATAACCTTCGGCAATCATATTCATTTCTAGCTGGGCAAACTTTACACTGTATCCCTTACCCACCATGGTGCCAAACATTCTATTGCGCGAAAATTGAGAGTAGGCAGTTACTAATAAATCGCCCAGATAGGCGCTATCATTAATGTCGCGCGTGATGGGATGCACCGCATCAACAAAGCGTTTTATTTCTTGAATGGCATTGCTCACTAATACTGATTGAAAATTATCGCCATAACCCACTCCATGACAGATGCCACTAGCTATAGCAATCACATTCTTTAGTACTGCTGCATATTCTGTACCGTAAATATCATCACTTACCGTAGTTTTAATAAACCTACATGCCAACACGGATGCCATTTGTTGGGCATTGTCCACATTGGCCGAAGCAATGGTAAGATAGCTTAAGCGTTCCATGGCCACTTCTTCAGCATGGCAAGGCCCGGTAATGACTCCAATATTTGATTCTGGTATATTTAATTTATCTTTTAAATAATCGCCAATGATTAATAAGTCGTCAGGAACAATTCCTTTGATGGCACTAAAAATAATTTTGTTGCTAAGCGCCATCGGGGGCAATCCCTCCAATGTTTGTTTGATAAAAGCTGATGGAACAGCCAGAATAATTGTATCGTTAGCTATGATATCAGTAAGTGTACAGGTGGGTTGTACCAATGATATGTTTAACTGCACATCAGTGAGGTAATTAGGGTTGTGGTGGTATTTTTTTATAAAGGCTACATTCTCTTCACTACGCATCCACCAAGTAATGCGATGGCCATTTTGGCTTAATATTTTAATGATGGCGGTGGCCCAACTCCCACTCCCTACCACACTTATTGATTTTGAACTCATGGTTAAAAAGTAATTGCTTTTTCTACCGTGTCGGTTCCTCTTTTTACCTTCACAGTAGTGGTTTCACCCTTCGAGAATTTGCCTAACGCCTTCATGTAGGTTTGCATATCAGTGATCAGTTGGCTACCCAATTGAATAACCACATCGCCTTTTAACAGGCCAGCCTTTGCTGCTGGTTTTCCTTCACTTACTCCATCTATTCGCATTCCTTCACCAGTGAAACTATAATCTGGAACTACACCCAAGGTAACTTTAAAACTCATTTTTTCGCTCATGTTTTCATCCTTGGTTTTCACATAGGGAGCTTTTCCTTTGTTGTTAAGCCCAATTATTATTTGGGTAATCGTTTTGAACACTCGCAGTGTTCCATCATAGTTGATCAGGTTTTCGTCATCGCTAGGTTTGTGGTAATCACTATGTGTTCCACTAAAAAAATGCAATGCAGGAATACTGTCTAAGTAAAATGATGTGTGATCACTAGGCCCCACTCCACTGGGTACAGTGGCTATGGGCAATCCATTCATACCATTGGTGTCAATGGCCATGGCAAAAATAGGGGAGGTGCCACTGCCATGTATTTGTAGCTTGGGATCGGAAGGGTTAATGCGCCCTACCATGTCAAGGTTGATCATGTAATTGATCTTTGATTTGGGGATGGTTGGATTTTTAATAAAATAATTTGAACCCAATAGTCCTTTTTCTTCGCCACTAAAACCAATGAATAAATAATTATTATTAGCGGCCTTTCCACTTTTAAAGAATTTAGCTAATTCTATAATAGTTGCAGTGCCACTTGCATTGTCATCGGCTCCATTGTGAATGGCTTTTTCACCTCTGTGCAACGATCCCTCATGTCCATAGCCAAGGTGGTCGAGGTGGGCTCCAATTACTACAGTAGTGGCCTTTTTATTGTCAATGTAGCCTAGTACATTATGCCCTGTTTTTATGGTGGGAATAATTTCAGCACCCACCGTGCAATTCAGTATGACGGCATTTTGCAAAGCAGCGGCTGCTTTGCCCCTGGCAAATATTACCGGTATGCTCAGTGATGAGGTGCGAATTTTAAAATCTGCTTTCACATCGGTGCTGTCGTTGGTAATGAATACCACCGCAACTGCACCACGTGATATGGCATAAGTGACTCGCCAATTCAAATCATACTCGGCAAATTTTCCGTGTGGATTGTTCCCATCGGGGCTGCCGGCATCTATCACAAATATTTTTTTTACAATATTGGTTTTCCCCTTGTAATCATCCTGTTGAAGAGCCGGAGCATAGATGCCATATCCTACGCGGGCTACAAAGGCTGTTACTACCTTATTGGCCGATAGGGGTAGGGGATAGAAGTCAGTTGGTGCAGTGTATTTATCGTCATTGATGTACAGCTGTGTAGCAGTTCCATAAGTAGCACCTGAGGTAAATGGAAATGGTTGTAAATATTTTTTGGTTCCCTTAGGTTGCAGCCCAGCTGCTTTAAATCTATCAGCTACATAATTTGCAGCAGCAAGTTCACCAGCGCTTCCAGTTTCCCTTCCTTCCAAGGCATCGGAAGCTAAAAATTGAATGTGCTTTCTTATATTACTTTGTATGGTTTCATTATTGTCTATATACACTTCCTTAGTGCCGCTACAACCATGTAGGAGAAGTGTGATGCTGCAGGTAAAGATCCAAAGGTTTAGTTTCATCGGTAGCCCTGTTTTTTTTCTTTGAAAGATTAAAAGACAATATTAATCTATTGTTGGCAGAATTAGTAGCATAGCAGTGAATTTACATAAATATTACAATAATGGCGCTTGGTTTCACAAAAAAAGACCGAGCGGGTGAGGCATCGGTCTTGTGAACTTTTTATTTTTATTTTTCTTTATGCTTTAGAAACAGCTCCAGCCAGATCACCAATAACATTGATCAATTGTTTGTCGTTGGGTAATACTATTTTGGTATTGTCGGCAAGTGATTTTTCTACTGCTTCTATTTTTCTGAGCAATTGCGCATTGCCCACAAAATATTTTTCGGCTGCTTCATTCACCAAAGCTATTGCTTGTGCTTCACCTTCGGCAGCTAATATTTTTGCTTGCTTAATGCCTTCTGCCTTTTTGATCTCTGCACGTTTCTCACCATCGGCTTTTGTCTCTACTGCAGTAGCATAATCTACTGCGGCCATTTTTTCATTTTCAGCCTTTACTATTTTATTCATCGTTTCTTGTACATCCTTTGGAGGGTCTATTTCTTTTAACTCGGTGCGCACAATGTCAACTCCCCAAGTGGCAGTTTCTTCTAACATGGTTTGAAATAAACTCTTATTTATTTTACCTCTTTCACTATTGGCACTTTTTAAGGTCATGGTGCCAATGATATTGCGAAGTGTAGTTCTGGCTAAATTCACTATTTGATAGTTGATGTTATATACATTGTATTGCGAATTTTTTACACTTACTTCATCGTCCTTAATTTTAAAATAAACTTGTGCATCAACGCTGGCATTTAAATTATCATAGGTAATAATTTCTTGCCTTTCGGCATTCACCATTTGCTCTGTAATGTTTACCTTATAAATTTTATCTATCCCCAATGGGATGATCCAATGAAAACCAGGATTGGCAAAGCGGTGGTATTTTCCCAGCCGCTCTATAAGGCCACGGTGTGTGGGTCTTACTATGCGGATGCCCGCAAAAAATAAAAATAGCAATAGCATGATGATTGGAAACATGCTCAGTTGAAGTAGTGCGTTCATAGTGTGATGGGTTTACCAGTTGTCTTTATCTTTTATAGGTTTATCGATGGTGATACTGTTTTTTAAATTCGTGACAATTTCGCGAGTGGTAGTATCTAATTGCTTAAGGTATTCATAATAATTGGCATTGAAGGTACTCAAATTGGTATCGTACCATTTTTCGCAAGCAAAGTAGCTGGTTTGTTTCCAATTGTAAGCGGTGAGTTCATACTTAAACCGACCTTCACGTGCAGTAACCGTGATGGTGTACTGTATTAAACCGCCATCTGTTTTCACTCCTTGCTTATCAGGAAGGTTGTATATTTTAAATCTTGGTTTACCAATGATGGTTTTTTTCTCCTCATTTTTTTCGCGAATCACTTCTGTAGGATTTTTAAAATAGGTGTTGAACCAATCGGCCACGCGTTTATAAATTTCATCGGCCGTTAGTCTTTTTAATTCTATTACTTCTTCATATGTAATAAGATTGGTGATGGAATCGATAGGAAGTACCGGAGGTGGTGGCAGTGCTTCTTTCTTTTGTGCTTGTGCTGCGGTAGCCAGCGAAATTAAAATAATGGTAATTACTTTTTTCATTATAGGATGGGTGGTTGGTATTAAAATAAATTAGGCTTCATGAGTGGTGGCAGGAGCAGGTTCTGCGGTGAGGTTTTTCATTTGAGGGAAAAATAATACATCCTGTATGCTTGGCGAGTTGGTCATGATCATACTCAATCGGTCAATCCCTATTCCCAATCCTGCTGTGGGGGGCATTCCAAATTCTAAGGCTCTCAAAAAATCTTCGTCTAACACCATGGCTTCGTCATCGCCCCGCTTGCCTAGTTCCAGCTGTTCTTCAAAGCGGGCCCGTTGGTCTATGGGGTCGTTTAATTCACTAAAGGCATTGCAAATTTCTTTGCCATTACAAATGGCTTCAAAGCGTTCTACCAAGCCAGGCTTGCTTCTGTGTTTTTTTGCCAAGGGACTCATCTCTACCGGATAATCAGTAATAAAGGTTGGCTGTATCAAATACGGTTCACACTTTTCGCCAAATATTTCATCTATTATTTTGCCTCTCGCTAACTTCTCATCTACATGAATGCCCATTTCTTTAGCCGCTTTCCGCATGGTGGCTTCATCCATTTCACTAATATCAACGCCTGTAAATTCTTTTATGGCATCGTACATGGTGAGGCGTTTCCAAGGCCGAGCAAAATTAATGGTGTGCTCACCCACGGTTACCACTGTTTGTCCATGTAGTGCTATGGCCACACGTTCCACCATTTCTTCTACCAGATCCATCATCCATGCATAGTCTTTATAAGCCACATACAGTTCCATTTGGGTAAACTCCGGATTATGAAACCTGCTCATGCCTTCGTTTCTAAAATCTTTGCTAAATTCATATACACCATCATAACCGCCCACAATCAATCGCTTTAAATATAATTCATTGGCGATGCGTAAGTATAACGTCATGTCTAAGGTGTTATGGTGTGTTTTAAATGGCCGAGCTGCTGCCCCGCCATACAAGGGCTGTAAGATGGGGGTCTCTACTTCTAAATATTCTTTTTCATTGAGATACTGGCGCATGGTATTAACCAGTTTGGTACGCAGCCTGAAAGTTTCGCGCACGGCCGGATTTACTATTAAATCAAGATACCGCATGCGGTAGCGCTGTTCGGGATCGCTAAATGCATCAAAGCTTTCACCTTCTTTTTCTTTTACGATGGGTAGTGGTCTTAATGCTTTGCTCAACAGTGTAAACGAATCGGCATGAATGCTTACTTCGCCAGTCTTGGTTTTAAACACAAATCCTGCTACACCGATGATGTCGCCCAGATCCAATAATTTTTTCCAAACGGTATCAAATTGTTCCTTATTGTCGCCAGGGCAAATATCATCACGCCTGATGTAAATTTGTATTTTACCCACACTGTCTTGCAACACAGCAAAGGCTGCCTTGCCCATATCGCGTACACTCATTATCCTTCCTGTGATGCGCACCTTAACTTCTGGTAACTTGTCGCCAGGTTGTAAAGAGGCATATTCGGCATTTATAATATTTGATAAATGACTAACTTCATACAGCGCTGCTGGATAGGGGTTGATGCCAATTTGATGGAGTGCAGCTAATTTTTCACGTCTTATGATTTCTTGTTCACTTAATTGCATGCTTTATGTTTTTTTTTGACAAAGATAATTATTCTTGCGCTTGTGATCAGGGTGAAGTAAGGCGCATTTTAAAGCTAATTTATTTCACATCTTTATATTGCCATAGATACCTGCAAGCGATGCTTGCATAGGGTTGCCAACATTGCGCTATATGGTGGAGCAAGGTGCGCTGTTCCTTGCCATGTAAGGTAACTTTGTACAACTTGATCATGCCTTGTCGCACTCCTAAATCATCAATGGGGAATACATCGAGCCGTTGGAGTGAAAACATGAGCAGCATCTCTACCGTCCAACGGCCAACTCCTTTTATTTGCGTAAGCAGGCTGATGATGGCTTCATTATCCATCGTTTGTAAAGTATCATAGGTAATACCATATGTATGGTGAAAGCGGGCAATGTTTTGTAGGTAACCTGCTTTTTGATAACTAAGGCCTGCACTTCTTAGTTTTTCGATATCCAATTTAATTAATTCACGGGCTGTGGGATATTGGTCCTTGAACAACAAAAGGGTTCTGTTCCATATTGTATCGGCTGCCTTGATGGACAATTGCTGGCCGGTAATGGCACGCAGTAATTCAAAATAAACATCCTTACGGGCTACTGGCCATTGTATTTCCAGATCTAAGAGTAAGGGCTTAAGCTGCTTGTCTTTAGATAAATGCTGGAGGATGGCCGCTCTTTTTTTTGTTGATATGCTCATAAACCGAGATAAAAATGCATAAAATTATGGCTCTCTAAATGGTTTTAGATTATTTTTGCCCCACATAAAAATATTTAAATGAAAGACCTCGTTCAAAATTTTGCCAATCAGCTCAAAGAAGCCATCCAAATTGGGAGCAATGCTCAATTTACTTTGCCCGCCAATCCTTTACATCAGGTAGTAGTTACCGGCCTAGGCGGTAGCGGTATTGGTGGCACTATAATGAGTGAAATTGTGGCTCAGGAGTGTGCCATTCCCGTATTGGTGAACAAAGATTATTTTTTACCTGCATTTGTAAATAAGCATACTTTGGTGATCGTATCAAGTTATAGCGGCAATACGGAAGAAACTTTACAGGCCTTGGATCAAGCATTGGCCAAAGGAGCAAAGATTGTTTGCATTACCAGTGGTGGAAAGGTTGCCGATATAGCCCGTGAGAAGAAATTAGATTTGGTTATAATTCCTGGTGGTATGCCTCCGCGCAGCTGTTTGGGTTATTCGCTCACCCAATTGTTTTATGCAATGAAAGGGATGCAACTTATCAGTGCCAATTTTGAAGCAGCTTTGAAAAAAGCCATTGCCCTCATCGAAGCCGAAGATAAGAACATTAAAGCCGAAGCCCTTAGCATAACTGATGTGCTTTTTAAAAAAACACCTGTGATTTATGCTGTTGATGGGTTTAATGGGGTGGCCACCCGATTCCGTCAACAAATAAATGAAAATAGTAAAATGCTTTGCTGGCATCACATAATCCCTGAAATGAACCACAATGAATTGGTAGGATGGGCCGAAATGCACCCTGAAGCAGCAGTAGTCATTCTTCGCAATAAGGAAGATTATAGCCGATCACAAGCAAGGATTGAAATAAGTAAAGAAGTTTTTGCCATGCGCAATGCCAGCATCACTGAAATTTGGAGCAAGGGCGATAGCATGATCGAAAGAAGTATATACCTCGTTTACCTTACTGATTGGATCAGCTGCTACCTGGCCGATAAAAAGGCTATCGATCCGGTTGAAGTAGATATTATCAATCACTTAAAGGGCTCATTAGCAAAAATATAATTGTATAATCTTATTACTTTAAAAACGCCAATGTGTTCTTTGGCGTTTTTTTTATGAATGAACCATCCTCAATCCATCCATATTCATGACTATAGCTATCAATTACCTGATGAGCGAATAGCCCTATTCCCACTGGCGCAGCGCGACCAATCAAAACTACTGCATTATAAAAATGGAGCCATTAGTGAAACCATATTTGCCCATTTGCCCAATTTATTGCCGGATGAAAGCCTGTTGGTATTTAACAATACCCGTGTGGTCAATGCCAGGTTGTTTTTCCAAAGACCTTCGGGTGCGGTGATCGAAATTTTTTGCTTGAACCCTGCTCATCCCGCTGATTATGCTCAAGCTTTTGAAGCCAAAGGTACTAGCTCATGGTGGTGTTTGGTGGGCAATAATAAAAAATGGAAGCATGGTGAAGTGCTTTCACTTGCCAATGCCGATATGGCCCTCAAGCTTTCTCTTACTGCCACCCGCATAAGTGCTCATAAGGATGGTTTTGAAATAAAGTTTGACTGGAACAATCAGTTTTCATTTGAACAAGTAATGGCCATGGCTGGTAACTTGCCCTTGCCTCCTTACCTGAATCGAAAAAGTACTGCAGCTGATGAACAACGATATCAAACCATTTTTGCTGCTCATACAGGTTCGGTAGCTGCGCCCACTGCGGGCTTACATTTTACCGAGGCCACATTACAACAGTTAAAAGAAAAAAAAATAACTACTGCTTCGCTCACCCTGCATGTGGGTGCAGGCACCTTTATGCCGGTGAAGGCAACCACTCTGGCCGATCATATCATGCACAGTGAGTACATTTGCATAACGATTGATTTTTTGAAACAATTACTGCATGCATGCGAAAATAAACAACCGGTGATAGCTGTGGGTACCACCAGCGTGCGCACTTTAGAATCTATTTATTTTTTAGGCGCCAACATTGATTCGCAATGGGCCTTACCACAGTTAAAGGTTTCACAGTGGATGCCCTACGAAGGATCTTATCAAATGTCGCCTAAGGAAGCATTGATTGCTTTAATTACCCATATGCAGCAACTTCAGCTTTCGGAAATCCATGCCAATACCCAAATTATTATTGCCCCTGGATATAATTTTAAATTTGTGAATGGCCTGATAACCAATTTTCATCAACCTCAAAATACCTTGCTCCTATTGGTAGCAGCATTTGTTGGCAGTGATTGGAAATCTATTTACCAGTACGCAATGGACCATCATTTTAGGTTTTTGAGTTATGGCGATAGTTCCCTGCTATGGCGTACTTAAAAAAACCACTGCTTCATCCAATTTTTATGCTTCCTTGACAGCAAAAAAAAGTGAAGCACTAAGGCCTCACTTTTTTGGTACCCGAGAAAGGAGTCGAACCTTCACACTGTTGCCAATATCAGATTTTGAGTCTGACGCGTCTACCAATTCCGCCACTCGGGCTTATTTTTATTTGGGATTGCAAAAATACAATTCTATTCCGCTTGTGCAAGTGGTTTTACTCGTCTCACCAATACTAAACTCAGTAAGGTGAAACACAATGCGATAATACCCACCCAATTATACCTGCTGAGACTATGCGTTACGGGATCTTCAACCACTATGGTGCCAGCCAATAAAGCTGCAAAGCCAGCAGCCAATTGCTGCAAAGCACTATTAATACTCATAAAACTTCCTCGCTGCGCGGGCACCACCACTTGCGATACGATGGCCTGTGCCGGGATAAAGCGACCAGTAGTGAAACTAAAGAAAATAAATGCCACCAACAATACCACGCCCAATGGCCATGGCGGCATATGCGTAATGAGCAATAAGGGAACCGTGCACATCACCACAAAAAGGCTGTATATTTTTTGCTTCCCATATTGATCGGCTAACTTGCCCACCAAGGGTGCCGACACCAAGGCAGCCATGCCTCCTACTAAATAGATATAGCCAACTTCTTCTTTTGATAGACCCACATTGTGCTCCATATAAGGGGCTATGAAGGGGATAATGCTAAAATGCCCCAGCATCATTACCACCATTAAGGTGAGTGCTTTGCGTTGGTTTTTATTGCTCATAAGCTGTTGTAAGGCTACATACCAATGCTGGCCCAAGGCCTCCTGCTGTAAATGTAATTTCATGCTTGGTAAGTATAATTGTATAATTATTAAAATTATTAACCCCAATCCAAATACAAATAGAA
>JBDKJS010000110.1:0-3195 GCA_039806065.1 Bacteroidota bacterium
TTTGAATGATGGCTCGTTCCCGTTCTGTCAGGCTTCTACTGATCGTCCCCAAATCGGCCATAGATGCGGTCTTTACAGTGTCAAAGGTTATTCCAAGTTTCTCGTTAAATAATTTTTTAGCATCTATCAATATGCCAAACACTCCGATAGAACCAGTAATGGTATTGGGTTGGGCTATTACTTTGTTGGCATTGCAGGCAATGTAGTATCCGCCTGATGCTGCCACATCGCCCATGCTCGCTACAATGGGTTTAGCCTGTTTAGCCAATGTTACTTCGCGCCATATTACATCACTAGCCAAGGCACTTCCTCCTGGCGAATTAATTCGCAATACGATGGCCTTTATACTTGTATCCAATCTTGCCTTCCTAATGGCTTCAGCGGTGGTGGTACTTCCTATCGTATTATCACTGCCCTTTCCTGAGTTAATATCACCTACTGCATAAACCACTGCTATCTTCGGTGCACTCAAATCTAAATCCTTAGATGGTGAGCGCATGTATTGTTTCAACCCAACCAATTTTACCTTCTGCTCCGGCTCTTGACCTAATAATTTATTCATTTGATTAATCACCTGGTCATAGTAAAATAAACCATCAACCATGTCATTAGCAAACGCCATTGTCCCTATCGAAAGGGTGAGACTATCAGTATAATTTTGAATGGTAGCTTCTGTTTTATTCCTTGCCCCTGCTAAATTTCTTCTCATACTCTCCCATATACTACCGATAAACACACTTAACTGTTCCCTGTTTTCATCACTCATTTTATCAAGAATAAATGGCTCCACGGCTGCCTTAAATTTACCATGCCTGATAACTTGTGGCTTAATACCCAATTTTTCTAAAGTGCCACTGAAGAACATTACCTCTGCTTGGAGACCGTGTAGGTCAATACCGCCTTCTGGATGCAAATATATTTTATCGGCTGCTGTAGCCAGATAATATGCACCTTGCGAAAACGACTCGCTATAAGCCAATATAAATTTTTTACTTTTTTTAAATTCTATAAGTGCATTTCTTATTTCTTCAATACTTGCAATCCCTGCATTGAGACCATTCACGTTGATCAAAATCCCCTTAATATGATCATCGGCTGCTGCTTTTTTAATGTTACAAAGTACATCATTCAAACCGATGTTCTTCGGACTGCTTCCCGATAAATCCAGATTATCAAAAGGATTTTTAGAAGCCCGCTCTACTACATTCCCTTCGAAAGTAAGCTCTAACACACTCCTATCCCCCACTGTGGAAATATCATCACTCAAAAATGCTAGCTGACTGCCAATGAAAGCAATGAAGATAAAAAGCACTAACAAACCTGCTAATAATGCACCTAGCGTGCTGGCAAATAGAAACTTAAAAAACTGTCGCATATTTTTTTCTTTAGGTATTCGATACAGCAAAGATACGAATGGCAACGGTAAAAAAAATTAATTCACAATGTTCATAACTGCTGCAATATTTGAATTGCTAGTTGTAGGTTTGTCCTTTAAAAATGAAACAAGCCACTGCATATCTTAGCCTTGGTACCAATCTTGGTGATCGGCTGCAGCACCTCCATCATGCAATGCTGAAAATTTTGAAATCAGGGAATTCTATTTTGAAAATATCGCCTGTCTATGAAACCCCGCCATGGGGTGTAACACAACAGCCTTCCTTTTTAAATTTATGTATTGCCCTGCAAACTACCTTATCGCCACATGCTTTACTCAAAGCCATGCTGCAGATTGAGCTGGAAATGGGAAGAGAACGGACCATTAAATGGGGGCCTCGCATTATTGACATTGATATCATTCTCTACGAAGATTGCGTGATCAACACTGGTACGCTCATCATTCCACACCCATTCTTTCATGAAAGAAATTTTGTACTTCAACCACTGGCCGATATCCACCCCGATTTATTGCACCCTGTGCTCCATCATACTCTTTCAACATTGCTCCAAAAAATGGTATCAGAGTCAACATTAAAGTTATTTTCTTCCCAATTTATATTAGAGCAACAAAACATTTCTATCATTACACCGCTACCCTAACCAACACTGATGAACTACCAGAACGCGAATAAAGAACTTAGATACGACTACATTGTTATCGAAGGAAATATTGGTACCGGCAAAACAAGTCTTGCTACTAAGATTGCCGAAGATTTTAACACTAAGCTAATTCTTGAAAGATTTGCCGACAATCCATTCCTTCCCCTTTTTTATCAAGAACCGAAGAGGTATGCCTTTCCTCTTGAATTAAGTTTTTTAGCTGATCGGTATCAACAATTAAATGATGAACTAAAACCGGTTGAACTATTCAAACAAAAAACGGTAGCTGATTATGTTCTCAGCAAATCACTCATTTTTGCTGCCAATACGTTGAAAGAAGATGAATACAAACTCTATCAACGATTGTTTCATATCATGCATCCTTCCCTTCCCAAGCCTGATTTGCTTGTCTACCTCCATAAAAATGTTTCCAATCTTCAAAAAAATATTGCCCACAGAGGTCGATCATATGAACAAAACATTACTGATGAATATTTATTGCAACTAGACCAAGGCTATTGGAATTTCTTTAAACAAAATCCAGGTTTGAGAATACTGGTTATTGATACGGATGAGGTGGACTTTATAGCCAACCCCAATCATTTTCATAAAATTGTTTCACTCATCAATCATATGTATGCCCCAGGCATTCACCGTAAATTTGTAAAAAACGCTGATTTTTAACCACTTCACCCATTGGGCTAGGTGGTTTGCCAATACTTTTTTAGGGCTATTATGATAAAATTTTATCTTTGTAACAAAGCTTTAAAACAGATTTTTCCGTGCTGATTTTTACTGAGCCATTAATACTGCTGATCTCTATACAATTTAATTAAAACCATATAATTAATTAAAAATTAAAAAAATAACTAAATATTTCAACTCGGGGGAGTTCTCATCATCGAAATATTACAAAGCTAACATACACTACATCACTATGAAACCAATATTACTTACTGTTCTTATCAGTTGCCTTTCATTCTCCTTGGTAGCACAACCTACTAAAAGCGATTCAGCTGGCGTAATCTTAAAATCCAAAACACTACCCAAACCAAGCAACTTTAATACGTGGAGTGTAGGATTGCATACTGGTATGACCTATTCCAATACAGATATTGCCTCAAGTGATTTTAATGGCGATTTTGTAAAACGAAATTT
>JBDKJS010000111.1:0-3119 GCA_039806065.1 Bacteroidota bacterium
CCAAGGAATGGATGCTGGAGCTGACTGATTGGTTACCCAAATTTTTTTACCATTGATTACAAGGTATTGGCCTTCTACATGCACTGTTCCATTAAAGGACCGATGTATAGAATCATACTTAAACAAATGCGCTAGCGTGTTGATATCTGATAAATCATTAATGTGCACTAGGTCTAATTCAGTTTCGAGTAACAAGGCTCTAGTTAACATACGCCCTATTCTTCCAAAACCATTAATGCCAACTTTTATCACAAAATTATTTTTTAAAGAAATAAAAAATTATTGTATCATACCTTAGCAGAGATGCTTCTCTGCATGATAGCTACTTCTTACTAATGGTCCACTTTCTACATATTTGAAGCCCATTTCCAATCCAATCCTTTTTAATTCATTAAATTCATCGGGAGTGACAAATCGGTCTACTGGCAAGTGATTTAAGGTTGGTTGTAGATATTGACCTAAAGTAAGGATATGTACCCCTGCATTTCTTAGGTCATTCATGGTTTCGATTATTTCTTCCATAGATTCACCCAAGCCCAGCATTATGCCCGACTTAGTTCTTATTCCATTATTGCTAACTCGAGCAAGCACTTCGAGGCTGCGATCGTATTTAGCCTGTACCCTAACTAATTTAGTAAGTCTTCGTACTGTTTCTAAATTATGGGAAATGATTTCTGGGGCAACGTCAATTACTTGTTGTAAATTTTGCCACTTGCCTTGAAAATCACCTATTAGTGTTTCCATGGTGGTGGTGGGGTTCAATTGTCTAATTTTTTGAATAGTTTGCACCCAAATTTCAGCTCCACCATCAGGTAGATCATCCCGATCTACACAAGTAACAACGCAATGTTTGACCTTCATTAGTTGTACGGACTTTGCTACACGCAATGGCTCGTGTGGATCTACAGCGAGTGGTTTACCAGTGGCCACATTACAAAATCCACAACTTCTAGTACAAATATTTCCCAAAATCATGAAGGTGGCTGTTCCGGCTCCCCAACACTCACCCATATTAGGACAATTTCCACTTTGACAAATGGTGTGTAATTTGTGGGTCGAAACTATTTCTCTAACATTGGAATAAGCTTCGCCAGTTGGCAACTTTACTTTAAGCCACTCTGGTTTTTTAGCTTTAGGTGTATTTTGATCTATCATGTTAATACTTACTACCCCAAATAAATGAGATATAAAAATTAATATAAGCAGGTTGATTTTTGTTGAAGGCCATAATTGGAATAGTTTTTGGAAAATAATCAACTATAAGCCCAGTTTCAATAGCGGCAATTTTTCTTTGCCATGCTGCATATTCAAAGCTAAGGCTTAGCCTACCCCACGCCCCTGGATAAAATTTAGATACACCCAAGCCTTTTAGAAAGGGTCCTGGGGCATAAATAGATTCTGGCGATGCTTGGTCAGGGTCTAAGGGGTCGTATTGTCTAGTTTGAATAAATTCTAAGGTATCGTTGTTAAAGGCTTCGTCAACAATCACATCAAGGTAAACTGGCTTAGCAATTCCTAAACTAGGCCCTATTCCATAATGATATCTAACTTCTACTCCACTTCGCTCGGCCTTACTATATATTATACCTTGCCGCCCATAGCCACCTCTAAGAATAAATACATAATTCAACTTGCCAAAGAAAAATGGTTTTGAACCATCATAAAATGGATTGGCTTGCTTGAATTGTTTTGGATGCCGCATGTTTACCAAGTCAAAAACCATCAAGTGTTTTTTATAACCAGTCATATGCCATCCTCTTCTAAAAGTGAGACCCCACCCACCAGAGTGTAAATTGACTCCTCCTACCATTTCATTTTTAAACCGTATGGTAGCATCATTATCAGCATCGGCTAGTTTTTCTTGCGCTGATGTGCAAATTACAGCCATAGCAGAACAAACTAAAAGAAAGAATTTTTTCAAGTCCTTTGAAAATTGGAAATATTGAAATGAAGAATGACAATTAAAATAAGTCATATAGCAGAATGAAAAGTATTAAGATTTACTTTTCTGTACTTTACAAATGTACAATAGATAATAAGAAAAACGAAAGCCCTTAAGATTAATTTTAAGGGCTTTGTAATTTGATTATTTAGCTTTTAACAGTTGCCTTTTCTACCATTTTTTTCAGATTTGCAGAGGTTACGCTGCCAGGCCTTTCGATTGGATGCCCAAGGGCTCTGTCCCAAAGTAACGATGCCAACACTCCCAATGCTCTGGATACACCAAACAAAACTGTATAAAAGTCATATTCGGTCATTCCGTAATGGATTAGCATGGCACCACTATGGGCATCAACGTTGGGCCATGGGTTTTTGATTTTTTTTATTCCACCTAAAATATCTGGAACAACTTCATAAAGCATGTGCACAATTTTGCAGTTTTCATCATCGGGCATGTATTGTTTAGAAAATTCCATTTGTGCAGTAAAGCGCGGGTCTGTTTTACGAAGTACGGCATGTCCATATCCTGGCACCACTTTGCCTTCATCAATAGTTTTAAGAATGTATTCCTTTATTTGTTCTTTTGTAGGAAGTGCGCCATCGTAATAATTTCTTAGGTCAATGATCCACCTCACCACTTCTTGATTCGCGAGACCATGCAAGGGACCTGCCAAACCATTCATACCTGCTGCAAAAGCTAGGTATGGATCACTAAGAGCCGAACCTACCAAATGCGTTGCATGTGCAGATACATTACCTCCTTCATGATCAGCATGTAAAGTAAGGTAGAGTCTCATCATTCGTTTCATATCGTAATTATCATAACCGAGCATGTGTGCAAAATTTGCTGCCCAGTCTAATTTCGGATCTGGTTCTATATGCACATTATTTTTGTAAACCCTCCTATAGATATATGCTGCCACCCGAGGTAATCGAGCGATGAGATTCATAACATCTTCGTACATGGCATCCCAATATTCTTTTTTACTAAGCCCCTTGCGATAAGCTGCTGCAAACACTGACTCAGTTTGTAGAGCCATAATGGCGGCACTAAATTGGGTCATAGGATGAGTGGTGATGGGTAATTTATCGAGCATATCAAATACATGCTTAGGCACATTGCTTCTCCTTGCCCAGATGTTGCTTACCATTACAGCATCATCATAAGAAGGGAGTTC
>JBDKJS010000112.1:0-7759 GCA_039806065.1 Bacteroidota bacterium
TTCTACTTCACCAATCTTTCAAATGGATCAAATCTATCCTACCAATGGTCTTTCGGTGATAACACAAGCTCTACATTAATGAATCCTACACATACTTTCGCCACACCGGGCATTTATTTTGCTTGCTTAAGCATCTATGACCAAACCACTGGCTGTACCGATTCATTGTGCATCAACGTCATGTATTCAAATGGGTCCAATTGCCCTGCAAACATATCAGTGTATGATAGCGCTGGTACTTATTATTTCTTTGCAAATTCTCAAGGGGTTGCTCCATTTACTTATGCATGGACTTCACCATTTGGCCCTGCATGGGGTGGCAATAATTACTATGCTACAGCCTCTGGACTTGCAGCAGGCACTTATACGGTTTGTGTAGAAATAACCGATGCAAATGGCTGTGTAAGCAATGCATGTTACACGCTTTCAGTTAGTGGAAACCCTGCATGTGATGCTGATTTCTATATTTTTCCTGACAGTATGGTTACGGGTTTATATTATGCCGTGAATCAATCTACAGGAAACAACCCTTCCTACCTATGGGATTTTGGTGACGGTAATACTTCTACTCAAGCCTTCCCAACTCACGTTTATGCTCAACCTGGAACCTATGTTATTTGCCTGACTGTTACCGCGCCTAGTTTTGGTGCAATCTGCACCGACACACATTGTGATTCTACTTATATTGTTTTGCGTACGGCAAGTGGACCTATTTCAGAATTACGAGTATTGCCTGGAGTTACCGGACTGAATTCAATTAGCGTGAATGAATCTTTATTGTTGTATCCAAATCCTGCAAATGATATTTTGAAATTTGACACAAGATTTAAAGAAGGAAGTTTTGAAATTTATGATTTAACTGGCAGAGTGATAGCTTCTAATTCAAATCTTGAGATTGGATTCATCCAAATAGCTGAGTTGAAGGCAGGCTCTTATATCATAAAATTGAAGTTAGATAACCAAATATTCTTCAATCAATTTGTAAAGAATTAATTTTTCTGTTCCCTTGAATTATTTTTTTAGTAGTTTTTCGTAATTGAATTGTTTTAGTAGTTGAAACACCTGCTCCATCTCACAGCAGGTGTTTCTCTTTTATAAT
Organism: Bacteroidota bacterium; assembly: GCA_039806065.1. Classification (GTDB taxonomy): domain Bacteria; phylum Bacteroidota; class Bacteroidia; order AKYH767-A; family 2013-40CM-41-45; genus JBDKJS01. Next base: position 1,100 of record JBDKJS010000112.1, read on the forward strand.
GACAAGTAACTGTAATAATAGTTATCTCAATATTTGTAATCGATAAGCATCAAGCTTAATGAATACGAATAGTAGAATGGTAAATGACCATAAACTACTTCCTCCATAACTAAAAAATGGAAGCGGAATGCCTATTACTGGAGCTAGCCCGATGGTCATTCCTATATTTACCATAAGGTGAAAAAATAAAATGCTGGCCACCCCATAACCATAAATTCTTGAAAAGGAAGAACGCTGCCGCTCTGCTAAAAAAACGATGCGTAACAGGAGCGCCACAAAAGCACCAATAACCAATAGACTTCCAATGAAACCCCATTCTTCACCTACGGTACAAAAAATAAAGTCGGTACTTTGTTCTGGGACAAAATCATATTTGGTTTGAGTTCCGTTAAGAAATCCCTTTCCAAGGAATCCGCCAGACCCGATTGCGATTTTACTTTGATTTACATTATACCCAGCTCCTTTGAGGTCTTCCTGTTTGCCTAACAATACGTTAATTCGAGTGCGTTGGTGCTCTTGCAGTACATTGTGAAATGCATAGTCAACGCTAAATACCAGTGAAGCGGCTAATAGAGCACCTGAAATAATAACTAGGATGTTTTTCCATTTTTTTCGGGCCATTAGGAAAAAAAGCAGTGCAACTGCTCCAATAATGATCAGTAGGATAGTTTTTTTTACCAATAAAGTGAGAATAAATAATATAATTCCTAAAAGGCCTAACAATAAAATATTACCCGATAAACCTTCCCTGTACAGCACTAAAATAAAGCTTGCAAAAACTAGGGCCCCACCTGTTTCATTTTGAAGAATGATGATTATAAAAGGAAGGCCAATGAGCATTGAAGAAATAATTTTTGTTTTTGCATCTTGGAACCTAATTCCTAAGGTGCTTAAATATTTAGCGAGTGCCAAACAGGTGGCAAATTTTGCAAACTCAGCTGGTTGTAGCCCGAATTCTCCGAATTTAATCCAACTTCTAGAGCCCTTGATATCACTTCCAAACACAAAAACAGATATCAACAATAGAATTAAAAGTAAATAAATAGGAAATGAAAAGGCTGCCCAAAACTTCCCGTCAATAACCATTATAAACACTGCAATGAGAAGGGTCCCACCAATAAAAAGAGCTTGCTTGCCATACCGCTGGCTCAGATCAAAAATGCTTTTATGTTCATCATTATAAACAGCGGCATAAATACTAAGCCAACCCGCTAAAATCATGAACAAGAAAAGGCCAATTAAGATTCCGTCAGAATTTTTGAGAATATTTCCTTCATTTCTAGCCAAGCCTTGATTTTTGTTTGAATACAATTTTTCACAAAAATATGGCTAAAATGGCCCTTTTCGAACTCCTATTCTTTATTTATTAACAAAAAGTCATCCTTTATGGGTAAAGAAAAATGAATTAAAGTTTATTTGTTCGAATTGAAGCACTATATTTGCGCCCCCAAACGTAAAACTCTTATAATCAAGCTACAATGACTAAGGCGGAATTGGTTAACGAAATTTCAGAAAAAACAGGTATTGAAAAGGCAGTAGTTCTTCAAACTATTGAAGCATCAATGAAAGTAATTAAAAACACGATGGCAGATGGAGAAAATGTATATCTCCGCGGCTTTGGTAGTTTTATCATTAAAAAACGAGCTCAGAAGCTGGGTAGAATTATTTCTAAGAATGAGGCAATCATCATTCCAGAGCATAACATACCATCTTTTAAACCGGCAAAAATCTTTGCAAATAAAGTAAAGAATGCCAAAATAAAAGAGAACCAAACTGCTGAAGAGATTGATTAGTTCATTTATCGTTCTTTATTTAAGTGTATAAGCTTTTGAAGATAAATGAGTAAGGCTAAAGATTCCCAACGATGGTTGATTATTGCTGCTATAATATTAGTGGCCTTAGTCTATTTGAGTCCTAAAATTCAGGCTCCCAAATTAAAGGAAAATCAACCAGCACTTCGCTCATTTAATCATGTGGATTATATAGCACAAGTAAGATCTAAATTGCCAGCCAATAGGGCTGAATTTATTAGCAGCATCCAATCAAATTCAGTTGATTCAATAAGTTTACTAGGAAAAGCTTGGGATCAATTACAGTTGCCAGATGTTTCTAGCTATTATTATTTGAAAATTGCGGAGTCTAATCCAAACGAATTAAATTGTTTGAATGCTGCGTTCCGATTTTTTGATGGATTCAGGATGGTAGATGATTCAATTGCAAAATCCTATATGATTAGTCAAGCAATCGCTAATTATGAAAAGGTGTTGCAATTCAACCCTGGTAATTTAAATGCTAAAACAGATCTGGGTATTTGCTATGCCGAGGGCACTAATGATCCAATGAAAGGAATAGGGATGTTGCGTGAAGTGGTGCAAATTGATTCTACCCATGAAAATGCACATTTTAATCTTGGAATTCTAAGTATGAAGTCTGGGCAATATGAAAAAGCTATTTTGCGATTCAAAAAAGTGCTCACGCTTAATCCTAAACGAATAGAAATGAAGTTGATGATTGGAAATGCTTATGCACAAGCTGGAATTAATGATTCTGCACTGATTATTTTAAATGAAGTAGTAAGCCAAAGCACCAATGCTACATTGGTATCAGAGGCAAAAAATATAATTAACAATATAAAATAACCCATTAAACTACAATTTTATGCCAAGCGGTAAGAAGAGAAAAAGACATAAAATGGCAACTCACAAGCGTAAAAAGCGCTTGAGAAAAAACAGGCATAAGAAGAAGTAACCTTTACAGGTTAGCCATCTTCTTGTTTTTTCAAGAATTGAGAAAAATGCACAGGCTAAGAGTGACTATGAGCACTCTTGGTCTTTTATTATTTAGAAAATAAAAAGTGCTTAAAACTCAACGCAAAAGCACGAATATTTTTATTCGCGTGGCTTGGTACAATCAGTTGTAGTGTTAAAAAAATTTACAATTGAACAACGAATTAATTATTGACTCAAGTCAAGGCAATGTCAATATTGCTATGCTTGAAGATAAACGATTAGTTGAGCTCAATGCTGAACAAAAAGACCAACAATTTTCGGTTGGTGATATTTATCTGGCAAAGGTTCGTAAGCTAATTCCAGGTCTCAATGCTGCATTTGTAGATGTAGGATATGAGAAGGATGCGTTTTTGCATTATCTCGACCTTGGCCCACAGGTAAATTCTCTCAATAAACTCATCAAGGGAATTGCGGCTGGAAAACAGTTAGATCCCGGGCTCAATAATTTTGAATTAGAACCTGATATTAACAAAGGTGGCAAGATCACTCAAGTGCTCAGTGCCAATCAGTTGGTTATGGTTCAAGTGGCCAAAGAGCCCATCTCTTCAAAAGGGCCTAGAATTACATCAGAAATATCGTTAGCGGGACGCTTTGTGGTATTGGTACCATTTAGTGAGACCGTGAGCATTTCCCAAAAAATAAAAAGCGCAGAGGAACGTCAGCGATTGAAGCGATTAGCCCTAAGCATCAAACCTAAAAACTTTGGAGTCATTGTGCGCACGGTAGCCGATGGTAAAAAGGTAGCAGAGCTTGATAAAGATATTCAGGATTTAGTAGTACGCTGGAAGCAAGCAGTATCGGCCATAAGCCAATCTCAGCCTCCACAAAAATTACTCGGTGAAATGAACAGAACCAGTACTGTTCTACGCGATTTATTGAATCCAAATTTCAGTAATATTCATGTTAATGATTTTGCACTTTATGACGAAATTAAAAGTTACATAACCGGAATTGCGCCAGATCAAGCAGAAATTGTTAAACTGTATAAGGGCAAACAAAATATATTTGAGCACTTTGGAGTTGATAAGCAAATCAAATCAAGTTTTGGAAAAAACATTACCTTTCAAGGTGGAGCCTATTTAATCATAGAGCATACCGAAGCTATGCACGTCATAGACGTAAATAGTGGAGGCAGGGCCAGAGGAGGGGCAAAGTCAGATAGCACACAAGATGAAAGCGCACTGCAAACCAATATGGATGCAGCAGTGGAGGTTGCACGACAACTCAGACTGCGTGACATGGGCGGAATCATAGTTATAGACTTTATCGACATGCAAAATCCGAACCATCGTAAAAATCTTTATGAAAGAATAAAGGTTGAGATGAAAAAGGACAGAGCAAGGCATACCATACTTCCACCGAGTAAATTCGGATTGGTTCAAATAACTCGTGAGCGAGTAAGACCCGCCACAGATATTACTACTGTTGAAAAATGTCCTGCCTGTCATGGTACAGGAGAAATCAAGGCAAGCATTCTACTTATTGACGAAATCGAAAATAACCTTCGTTACATCATTCAAGAGCAAAATGAAAAGAAAGTTATTTTAAGCGTTCACCCATACTTAGAATCCTATTTAAATAAAGGAAGCCTCTTGAAGGCAAGTATCGTGAAGAAGTGGAAACAAAAATTAGGAGCTCAAATAAAAGCAATTTCAAATTCCAATTACCATTTAATGGAATACCATTTTTTTAATAGTGGAGAAGAGGAAATAAAACTATAAAAAAACAAAGCCCCATTATTCAATGGGGCTTTTGTTAACCAACAAAAATCAAAATTATTTTTCAATAGGTTTATTTATACAGCTGACTAAATTAACTAAATGATAAGCCACTAGTTAATAAAGTGCTTCGAGGAATGTAAAGCCAAATTTTTCATGGTTGGCTCTCGTTATTGTCCGCGTTTGAATTTATAGATAGCATTCGATCCGAAAGTTCGTCCGAGTTGCTGCTCATACATCTGTTTAAATTTATCAAAGTATTTTTTTGGTTGTTTCTGTCCATTAATCAGTACTTCATTATGTGACATCATGAAGTCAAAGTTTTTAGAATCTTTAATTAAATCCTCCTTTAATAATTCATCTTGGATAGCTTTAATCAATTGGTTGTTTTTAAGATTATAGTCTTTTTCCTCTTCGGTCATGGAAGCATTTGCTGCCTTCTTTTCTTGTTTGGCTCTGGCCATAGCTATTCCCTGTTGTATCAGATCAAGATATTCGGTTTGCTGTTCAAACGGAATTGGTTTCCCATCCACTGTTATTTCCTTCAATTGCTCATCCGCTATTTTAACGACCACCATTTTGTTGTTCTTACTAAATAGGGCGGTATAGTTGGTGCTATTGGCTGAATTATTGGTCGGTTTATCACTAAGGCTGAATTTATTTTTTGATGATTTATTATTTTTAGGTAAGGTATAAGTCTGTTTATTGATAGATGCTACTGAAGTATTTTCATTACTTTCAAGGGAATTTTTACCAATTTCATTGTTGATGCGCTCCATCTCTTGGCGTGCACTGGTTAGTTCGGCAGCATCCATTGAGATTGATTCGAACGGAACCTGTTTACTAGTAGTTAGGAGTGGCTTAGAGTCATTCATGGCTAAAAAGGCACCTTTCTTTTCTAAATGCCAAATGTATCCAGCAATGCAGCAGCTCGAAATTAAAACAGCATAAAGTAAGGTATTAAGTCCTAACGTGAGTCTAGGTGAAGTGGCAGCGCTAGCATATTTTTTAGCGGCTACAATATTTTTTACTTCATCTAAAGACATAACAGGATCCTGCGTTCGGGCTTCGCGGAGCAATTGGTTAAGGCGTTGGGTATCGTGTAAATCTTTCATAGGTTTTAATTAATGTACGCTTGATACTTTTTTATCGTGGGTGAATATAGGCTGGTCATTGATCTCGAAGTCCTTCTCGAGCATTTTAGCTAGTTTTTGTCTTGCACGGGCTATTCTTGATTTTACTCCGGAAAGTGTCCCGCCTTGAATTTGTTGTATTTCTTCCATTGAAAAGCCACTGATTTCATAGAGTGTGATGGCCTCTTTTTGTTCGTGAGGAAGATTTTCAATGGCTATTTTTAATTCGGTAATACTTGACTTGTCATCTGTACGAGCACTTTGATCGGCAAGTTGTTCGGCATATTCGGGATTAAATGTCCCCCAAAATTTCATTCTTCTTAACCTTCGCTTGCTAATATTGCTTGCTATTCCAAAGAGGTAATAAAGAAATGCTTCTTTTGCTCTTAACTGTTCAAAATTTTCATAAGCCTTTAATACTGTCTCGGCTATCACATCTCTTGCATCTTCACGATTCCAAACGATTGTATTTACGAACCTATTTAACCGATCATGAACCGGTTGGTAGAGCTCCATAAACTCATCTTGCTTATTTTTTGGGTTATTTATTGGCATGTTTGGTTAGTAGTTAGTGCCTTACTGCTACGTAAAGTTGCAACGATACTGGCTTAAAATTAAAATTAAAGTATTGATTTCCAGCAATGACAGGTTTAGCCTATGCTAATTGGCTAATGGTGAGCCACGCCATCAAGCCCATACCAATTTTTAGGGCATCTTCATCTATGTCAAAAGTGGTGGTATGCACCGGACTAACAATTCCCTTTTCTTCATTTCTCACACCTAATCTGTAGAATGATGCTGGCATAATTTGGGAGTAAAAGGCAAAATCTTCAGCGGCCATCCATATCTCTAGCTCCTCCACATTTTCTTTTCCAAGATAATCGGTAGCTGCTTGTATCAATTCTTCGGTCAATTCAGGATCATTAATTAGAAAGGGGTATCCTTTTTTAATTTCAAAATTACAACTACCTCCCATGCTTGAAGCTATACTTTCAGCTACTGATTTCATCCTTTGATGCG
>JBDKJS010000113.1:0-6026 GCA_039806065.1 Bacteroidota bacterium
TGTTTACTGGCCACAATGTATCTTGAATGTCCATTTCAGCAGTTTGGTTGTTTCCTCCATTTCTTACATAGAGTGAATTATTTGCACCTATATCACCAATAAGGGCATCAATATCACTATCGCCATCCATGTCAATCAACTTTATATTGGCAATGGAGTCATCCTGCTTTGCGGCATCAGAAGGGTCATATTGCAGTACATCTTCTGTTAATTCATTGGCTCTCACCGTAGGATTAGGCTCTGTAAATAAAAAGCAAGGACAATTAAAACAAGCTACTCTATTAGTAGAGCCAATAGCAAGGCCAAAGTTTCCCCAACAACCAGTAACATATTCATATTTTAGTGAATCGCAATGTCCAAATAATTCTATGCTCAGATTCTTATGATACTCTAATCGGCCATTTTGAAGATTAGGAAAAGTAACTAAATCCAAATCGCCATCATTATCCATATCCGCTATACCGGGTGGTTGAAATGCATTGCTATATGGGTTGCTAGGAATACCAAAAAAAGTTTCTCGAACCAGGGGTTCTACTAATGTAAATTGTAAACCAGTTGGCACTGAAAAATCATTCCTATAAACCATGATGCCACAAGCACATTGACTTGAAAGAGCAAAAAGATCTTCCTTACCATCGCAATTATAATCATAACAATAAGCCCAGCCTCGCATGTTGGGAAATTTACTTACATATTTTGCATCGTATCTAAACGCTTTTAACCCTGCCTGACCGGTATTGATATAAGTACTAATTCTATTATTGCTTCTGTCAAATACAAAAATATCTTTCAAATTATCTCCATTTAAATCGATACTGCTAAATAGTGGATAATTTAAACCCCCGGCCCATGCATTGTATAGTGTGTCGTTATTTTTTATTACCAAAATAGAATTGGTGGCACTAAAAGGCAAATTTGCCTTACTAAAATGGGAAGCACAAAAGAAAATTATTGTAAAGAATAAATATTTTTTCATTCTCAAATTTACACTTTTTATTTAATTTGCAGATGTATTAAACCAATTCTTATCCCCACATGGCTTCTTTTGACATAGTTAGTAAAATGGATTTACAAAAGCTTGACAATGCTATCAACACGGCATCTAAGGAAATTGTAAATAGATTCGATTTTAATGGTAGTAAAACTACTATTGAATTGGATAAAAAGTCTTTAATGATTCACTTGCTTACCGAAAACGATATGCGGATGAAAGCAGTTGAAGATATCATCATTGGAAGAATGGTGAAGCAAGGCCTCTCTTCGTCAGGATTGGATTTTGGAAAAGAACTTTACGCTTCAGGTAATATGGTGAAAAAGGATATTAAAGTAAAGCAAGGTATTGATAAAGATACCGCAAAGAAAATTGCTAAACACATTAAAGATTCCGGTATGAAAGTGCAAGCATCCATAATGGATGAACAGCTGAGAGTAACAGGTAAAAAAATTGATGACCTTCAGGCTGTCATTGCCAATTTGCAGGGACAGGATTTTGGTCAGCCTTTACAGTTTGACAATTATCGAAACTAAATTAGTATTTTACTATCTTATATTTTTTAGTGCTTGTACCTACGGTGTAGGATAGGTAATAAATCCCTTTTTTTAAAGATCTAGTATCAATATATAACTTGTTTGTGCTCAAATCAACCTGTTTGCTCACCACAACCTTGCCTATTATGTCCACAATGCTGATTTGTGTTATAGGGTTGTTGATATTGGTGTTTTGCAATATGATGAAATCCGTAAAGGGGTTGGGATAAATGCTTACACTTGATAGATCATGAGCATGGGTAGCCGTAGGATCACTGACTACAAGATTGTCAATGTCTAAGAAGTACTCATCAGAGCTAATACCTCTTTTCACTACAAATTTTATTTGGATATTGCTACCTGCTGTATTACCATTTAATGGAATGGTGGCATTGGTAAAGTTGGCAGTAGGAACATAATTACTATTGTCATAAGTTTGGATTAATTGAAAGGCACCATTGTTTTCGGCAATCCAAATCTGAAGGGCATCGTCATTAGTGAAATTAGGTGCACCCACCGGGTACTGACCCGCTACTACCATGCCAGTTCTAAAGCTAAAACTCAAGGAACTCTGAGTTGTTATAGGTCCTATGATGGGCGAAAGAATAGAATCTTTGCTATTAAAACTGTTCATATAGGCAGCCAATGATTTGCCCGCATTCACTCCATGAGTTAGGTAAACAGTAATATCACCGGTATAGTTTGGTGGAACATTGAAGGCTGGAGCCGATTCATAGTCATCAGAGAATGGAAATAACTGGGCATAGCATTTTACCTGGCCAACAGTGAGGGTTAAAATGAATAGTATTAATTTTTTCATACACTTTAGTAATCAAGTATTGAGCCAAAGTTACCCTTAATTTTAGATACAAGGGTTTAATTAACTATCATTAAGCAAATATCCTAAAGGGATGAAAATTTAGCTTTTTCTAAATTGAGCTCCCGCTTCTTTTTCTAAGGCTTGCATGATTCTATCCATCACTTTGTCAATTTGTTTTTCAGTTAGCGTTTGAGTTTCGTCTTGTAACCTGAAATTTAAGGCATAAGATTTTTTCCCTGAAGCAATCTTTTCTCCCTCATAAACATCAAAAAGGTTCACGCTTTTTAAAATTTTTCGCTCTGTTTTATAAGCTATTTGTTCCAGCTGTGCATATGTAACGGAGGGGTCAATGAGCATAGATAAATCGCGCTCTACTTCTGGAAATTTGCTCACTTGATTAAATAGTGTTGCACCTTGGGGAATACTTATTTTGTCTAACTCAATGGCAGAAAAATACACAGGTGCGTTGATGCCAAAATTTTTAAGCGCTTTTTGACTTACGTTACCTAAAGTAGCTATGGTGTTACCTTTCAATTTTAGCTGTAGCACTTGATCAAGTAACGGAGTGCTATCAGCAGATTCGTAAGTAAGGGATGAATGTTCTACTCCCGCTAGTTGTAACATATCTGCAACATCTCGTTTCATGTCAAAAAAAGTAACAGGCTTTCCTTGCTGTTGCCAATGATTACCGGTTTGCAATCCGCATTGATAAAGTGCTAATTGATTCTGTTCTTTATAGCCTTCCTTTTCAACTGTATAAACTTTTCCAAATTCAAAGAATTTTAAATCAAACGATTTTCTATTTCTATTATAAGCAATGGCTTCTAAACCACTCAGCAAAAGTGTTTGACGGAGCTGTCCTAAATCTCCACTCAAAGGATTACTGATCTTAACAGCGGTGTGAGCTTCAGTAAAATTAAGTGCTTCAGAAAAATCTTCTTTGGTTAATGAATTGGTAAATATCTCAAAGTATCCTCTTCCACAGAGTGTTTGACTTAAGCCAGCTTCAATTTGTTGTTTGGCATTTGCTCTGGTATTGGGTAAACTAATTCTTAAAAAACTTGGATTTGATATGTGATTGTAACCATAGATTCGTAAAATCTCTTCTACTACATCAGCCGGTCGGCACACATCAACTTTGGCTGTGGGTGCGGTTACGGTTAATGCCTGATCAGTTTTTTCGATGATACTGAAGTCTAAATTTTTTAATATTCTTTCCACTTCTTCTCGATCTATTGATTGACCTATCAGTCTATCTAGGTATTCATATTTTAATGAAATTTTCGTTGGTGCAACAATGGAAGGGTAATGGTCTACTATGGTAGATGCTTCTCCGCCTGCATGAATTTTGATGAGTTGTGCGGCATATTTTAAGGCTTCTACAACTATGTTTGGATCAGTACCCCTCTCGAATCGAAAGGAAGCATCTGTTTTTAACTGGTGTTTCTTGCTTGACTTTCTGGTACTGCTTGCATCAAAACATGCACTTTCTAAAAAAATGGAGGTGGTACTCGGGCTAACGCCACTGTGTTGTCCACCAAAAATGCCAGCCAAACAAAGTGGTTTTTCATTATCAGCAATAACTACATCTGTTTGAGATAACTTTCGTTCCACACCATCAAGCGTTATGATGCGCTCATTTTCATTGGCCATTCTCACGTGTACATGATTGCCTGCTATCATATTAGCATCAAAGGCATGCAAGGGTTGGCCAAAAAGGTGCAATACGTAATTGGTAATGTCTACAATATTGTTGATTGGCTTTATCCCAATTGCCTCGAGCTTGTGTAGTATTTCAGCACTAGATGGTTTTACCGTAACTTGCTCAATGTAAATGCCCGCATATCTTATACATGCTGTTTCCCGTTGAATGGTTATTTTACAGTTAGGCGCTTTTTCAGTAGTGGCAAGGTTGATTTTAGGAGGCAGCAGATGTGTATCAATTTTTTTTTGCAATAAACAGGCAACCAAATCTCGGGTCACACCTAAATGCGAGGCTGCATCACTTCTATTGGGTGTAAGTCCAATTTCTAAAATAGTATCGGTATAAAGGTTAAAATATTTATTTACTTGTTCTCCTGCTGTAGCATCAGCAGGTAATAGGATGATCCCATCATGCGATTTACCAATTCCTATTTCATCTTCAGCACAAATCATTCCGTTAGAAACTGCTCCTCTGATTTTTGATTTTTTTATTTTAAATGGCTCGCCTGAGGTTGGAAACAAGGTGGTTTCTGCTAAGGCAACTACTACTTTTTGGCCTGTTGCCACATTGGGGGCACCACATACGATGGGGAGCACACCATGACTACCGCAGTCCACCTCAGTGATATGCAATTTATCTGCATCAGGGTGTTTGTCGCACTTCATTACATGCCCTACCACCAAACCTGATAATCCTCCTTTGATGTTTTCATATGCAGTAAGAGACTCTACCTCTAATCCACAGTCAGTTAGGTAGGTGGCCATTTCATTAGGATCGATGGGCTTACTAATTAATTCATTAATCCAATTACAACTAATTTTCATAGTGCAAAGATACGTTTATTAGCTAAATGAGCCGCTTGTCCGATTTGTGAATTTTGATTTCTGCAAAAATTGGATTCTATTTGTAAAAATAAATTTAAATTGTGTTACAAAGCATTTTCAATTACCTAAGTCAGTTTTTGTTTAAGTTAAACCCTCGTTTCTTTTTTTGGTTGAAGGATACTTGGCTATCTTCAAATGCAGAACATTATTACAAAGCAATCAGATTGATCAAGGTTTTACAACTAAATACAGATGGCAAAATGATAGTTGACATAGGTGCAGCTAATGGGGATAGTGCAGCTTATTTTGCAAAAGCTTTTCCTCATAGTAAGGTTCGAGGCTATGAGCCCATCAGTCATATGTATCGTTTGGCGGCAGCCACTCACCGTAGGCCTAACTTAGTGTTTATCAATAAGGGATTGAGTGATACAGCCGGTTCGGCCACCATTCATATCAGCGCCAATAATTTTAGCTCGTCCACTCTGCAGTTTAATCAAGCGGCCATAGCACGCGAGGCCTCTGTACAACAAGACAGAATGGCTATAGCCAAGACAGAGACCATTTCTTTAGCTCGTTTGGATGATGAATTGCCCGATGAAAATGTTCTATTAATAAAAATTGATATACAAGGGGCCGAAGTACTTGCATTGTCAGGTGCCAATAATCTATTGACGCGCACAGATGTGGTGTTAATTGAAATGAATAACCATGATTTATACCACGATGGTTGTCAGTATTTCGATGCCGATGCTTTTCTTCGAAAGAATAATTTTATTTTAGCTGATATGGTTATCACTTTCCGTGATGCGCGGAAAATGATGAAAGAATATGACGCTCTATATGTTAGAAAAAATTTAATTTTCTAATGCTCTCTTCCGTGCTTACTAAAAGCTAATGGGTTGGCATTAATTTCATCATATTGTTTCCTTCTTCTATAAATGTCTATCGCTGAGTAAATGGCGCTTCGAAAAGAACTTTCATCAGCCACATTTTTTCCTGCTAAGTCATAAGCTGTGCCGTGATCTGGTGACGTCCTTATGATAGGCAAACCAGCAGTGTAATTTACCCCGTGACCAAAATTCATTGCCTTGAATGGAATTAATCCTTGGTCATGGTACATGGCAAGTATTCCATCAAATTTATTGTATTG
>JBDKJS010000114.1:0-10485 GCA_039806065.1 Bacteroidota bacterium
CTTGTAAATAGTTGAACTGAACATTCGCTTTTGAAAGATGTCGTCAAAAGACCTGCGTTCAGCATCGTTTTGTCGATTAAAAGTTTCGGCATTGGCAAAAAGTTTTCGTGCCTCTGGATAATAAATCCAAAACAATGAAACCTTTATATTGTCTGGACGGAGATTGCCGTTTTCATCAACTGCATACATCATAGGCGATATACCAATAATCCTACAGTCAAGAACGGATCGTTGACGATCAAAAAACCATTCTTCTTTTAAACGATAAGCAATCACTTTATCTCTACTAAAAGTTCTTACAATAACGGTATCATACTCATCATACGGAGGATCTGATCGCATCATCTTCATAGAGTCAATACCTGCGCCACCTATTTTTTTAAACTCCTCACTGGTAAGTGGGGTTAAAAATTCTTCGGTGGTGTAGGCTGTTAATGACCCTTCCTCGCAAGCATCTAGAATAACATCAATCAAACTCTTTCTGTCTTTCAAAGTGCCTGTTAGCGGATAATAGAAGGGCAAATTGATTTTTTCTTTTAAATCAATTACACGCCAAATTCTCTTACTCCACATCACATCAGCCTCTCTTAAATAAGGGTAAGGCAATGGTTCGCGAGTTGCGGTATGGTCTTTTACATAAGCCCCGTCAAGAACATTTTGAGCTTCGGTACTTATGGTTGCTAACAGCAACAAGACTACAATTACTATTTTGTTTCGCATTTGAAACCTCCGGTTTTTAGTTATACTTTATTGTATCGTAAAGCTAAGGGCTGGCAATTTTCGAGTACTTTGATCTGTACCACTTGCCATCTTTGCTTGTATTGCTTCAATATAAATTTTATCGCCTGAGCGTGCAGTTGCTATTGCATCGCGTTGCCCTGGTGAAAAGGTATTACCATTGCTTTCGATATCAAGAATTGGATCACGACCTTTACCGAAACGACTCAGCTTGAAACTTATTACTTTAAAAAACAATTCAAAGTCAAAATTTTCAAGGATTGGGATTACAGGTGAAGCCATCAATGCATTCTTATTAATGGGTCCTCCTTTGCTATTGGCACAAGTGGCTATTGGATCAGGTACTCGTTTAACTCGGTACTCGAATGAACCCATATTGGTTTGTTTTCCGCCAGTTTCGGCTGTGATAGAAATGGTCACCTTTCCGGGCGCATTTACTTTTGCAATGTACTTACCACCAGCACCTCCACTTAAGCTACCACCACCACTAATGCTAGCCCGCACTTTATCACTGGATACACCAGGAACAGATATAGACATAGGATTATCCACACCTATATATAGTACATTCATCTTTTCGGCAGCTACAGTAGCACTTGGTTTTTGAACTGTATAGGTTGAGTTGAAAGGAAAGCCATCATAACTCCCATCCGGTTTTTTCAGCATGATTACTCCACTCCACTTTTGTTCCCCTTCGCCACCTGCTGTGCGTTTGTAAATACCCATACCGCCTTCTAGTGGTAGTGGATTGGGATCACCGCCAATTTTCTTTTTGGCAGTACTATCCCATGTAGCGCCTATATAAACTTCTGGCTGCATGGTACTGGAAGTAGCACTTACAAAAACTTCAGCTTTATATTCGCTGCCTTGCGTTACTATAGTAGAATTGGCTATTACTTTGGCTGATAGTTGATCTAACTTGATGATGTTTTTATCTACCGATACTAACAATTGATCGATCACTTGCGATTCAGCAGTGCGAACATCACTTTGGAATTTGGTTAATAATGCTACTGTTGCCACCACTGGATTGTGATAGAAATTTTGCATTTCCCAAGTCCGTTTGCCTTCCTTGTAAGATTCTGAACCAGCCTCTGGATCACTGGTGTTGATCATCAAGTCTAAGTTCTTTTGCATATCCTTTTCGGTACCTGGGGCAGCATTGGCTACAATGGTTTTCTTAAAGGCGATAAGTTTATCCTTTAGTTCTGTAGCTATTTTGCCTTTTCCATTTTGATCGTCACCACACATCACATTGGTGGGCACATCATAATCATCTTTTTTCTCCATCAAGCGAAGTTCTGGCACTGGTTGACCAGCATCTACACCGTCAGTAGTTCTGATGAGATCTTCTTTTACTTTATTAATATATTCAACCAACTCTTGTGAAGACTTTTTTACCACATTGGCTTTGTCGTTTACGGCCTTATATTTCACAGGGTCAACGCTCATGGCTTGTGTAAAAGCTGAATAAGTTTGTTGGTTTTTCTTGTCAAGATTTTCTTTTGACAATTGCACACTATCATTAATAGTTACGAAGGCATTAATTACCTCCTTAGTTACGTTCAAGGCTAGTAGGGCTGTTAACACGAGATACATCATGTTAATCATCTTCTGCCTTGGGGATTGTTTACCACCTGCCATCTTTGGGTCTGATTTTAATTGATTGGGTTAGACTGATGAGGTGAATTAACTTTTGTTTCCTTGCATTGCGTTCAACATATTACCATAGATGGTATTTAATTGACCCAAATTCTTAGCAAGACTTGAAACTTCATCTTTGTATTTTTTAGTATCCTCTAGCGATGCATTTAGATTGCCCATCAGTTCTTGAATACCTTCATAGAATTTGCTGGTGGCCTTCAGATGACTGTTGCTATCTTGAAGTTGCATTTCGTACACAGCGTTTAGTGCCGAAAGATTTTTACTAGCATTCACTACTTGATTGTTATAATCTTTTACATCATCAGCTCCTGCCGAAAAACCTGAAGTGGCTTCAGCAGCTTTTTTGAATGATGATGATAGTGCATTAACAGAGTTTGATGCTTCAGAAATATTTTTTGCATAACCGTCTGTAGCAGCTGCTGCCTGGCTTACATCTGCCATGTTTTTGGCATTTTCGCCAAGGGCTTTCATTCCGGTTCCTAGGCTTTCTAATAATTCAGGACCTATTTTAGCTTCTGAAAGTAAGGCATCTAGTTTTTGAGAAACAGGATCTACTTTCTTTTTCTTTTCTTTTTTGCCGTGCGAGTCATCTTCATGCATACCTGCTAATTCAGGATAAACCAATGACCAATCTACATCTTCATGAGGTGGTTCAAAAGCTGAAAAGAAAAAGATTACTGCCTCTGTACTTAGACCAAGTACTAGGAAAAAACCTGCTGCTGGCCAGTGTTGAATTTTAAACAATGCACCTACGATTACAATAGCTGCTCCCCAGCCGTACAATTTTGCCATGAAGTTTTTCCACTTCTTGCCCTGTGTGATTTCTGCGAGTCCCATAATTTAATTTTAGTTAGTTTGTTGGTTAAACAATAATTGATTGGTTATAAAATGAATTTAAATTAGTTTTTATTTGAGTTAAGTTGCGGAGTTTGGTGGTGCGGTAATAAGCAGTTCTAGTAGTCTGCTTTATCTCTTCCAAGAAAACTCATCACGCAACGGAAACCAATGTAACACTTTGCTGTGTCTTGGTATTCGTAGGTACGTGTGCTGGTTTGCAAATAGTAGCCCACGTCTTTCCAAGATCCTCCTCGAATAACCTTACGTTTCATGGCTGGCAAATCATTGTCCTTAGCATCGTATTCATAATTGGTGCTTACATCGTGGGTAGTGCTATAGGCTGATTCATCAAAAGCATTACTAGTCCATTCGGCTACATTTCCACTCATGCAATATAGTCCGTAATCATTGGGCCAATAGGATGTAACTTTAACTGTGTATACTCCGCCATCATCCATGTAATTGCCTCTCATAGGTTTGAAGTTGCCTAGAAAACAACCTCTGCTATTTCTTATATAAGGACCTCCCCAAGGGTAAGGTGACATTTCTAAACCCCCACGTGCAGCATATTCCCATTCCGATTCTGTAGGCAGGCGGAAATCCTGAACAAAGGCGTCTTCATTTTCACCTAAATAAGAATTCAATAATTGTGTACGCCAGATGCAGAATGCTCTTGCTTGCTTCCAACTAACACCTACTACCGGATAGTCATCATAACTTGGATGCCAAAAGTACATTTGTGTTAGAGGTTCGTGGTAGGAATAAGTGTAATCATGAATCCAGGCTAAAGTGTCAGGATAAATGTTTAGTACATCTTTTTTAATAAAGACTGACCTATCTGTTCTTCCTTGCTGTCTATTATTCAAACCTCCTGCGCTAATATCAGCCTGACCATTCCAGTCTTTTTGTGCTGCAGCTTTTAGATCGATCCAATAATATTCGAAATTTAACTTACGGGTGTCTATTTCTTTCCTCCGATAGAAGCGCTCAGATTCAGGTAAAAAAAGTTCGGAAAGTGTTTCAACATTCTCTTCATCATCCCATTTAATTTTAGCACGCCAATTGATTCGTTCGCCATATTCGCCTTCATCAAGCAAATGTTCACCACCAATGAGGCGGTGGGCGAGTGAATCTCTTACCCAATATACAAATTGACGGTATTCATTATTCGTGATTTCCGTGTTATCCATGTAAAAGGCAGGAACAGTAACTGTTTTGCCTTGCTGGGTAACTGAATAAGGTACATCTTGATCGCTGGCACCCATGGTAAACGATCCAGATGGGATGTAAACCATTCCGTAAGGATCGGCTTGATACCATTTGTCGCGAGGCTGGGCTCCTACGAGTTCACCTTTATTACTGCTTCCGCAGCCAGTGCCTGCAATAAGCACTATGATGGCCAAGAAGATACTAAGGTTGAGTCCTTTCATGCTGATTTTCATTTATTTTAGCTTCTAATGTGTATTGATTATTAACTGTAACCGGTTCCCCTATTCCGGATTAATTTAATACATAATTTTTTTAAACGCCCGAGCATACTTCGGGTTTCACCAAATTTAATTTCATCTAACAATCTAATGTACTTTTTATTATAAGAATCTTACATTTCTGTGGAATTGTCTCTTCACCACTTTTACTGGTTTAAAGCAATATCCTAAATACACCTCGTGAGTCCCGCTACTGTAAGTCCTAATATCTGAAGTAGTATAATCATATGCATAACCCAATTTTAGGTTAGGAATGATTTCTATACCTGCCATTATCATCATTGCATCTTGCAATCTATACCCCAACCCTACCCAATATTTATTATTGATGTGTAAGTTTGCGTTTAAATCGACCTGAGTTGACACTCCATCCGACTCTAACCTCATGGCCGGCTTTAATCCTAGCGATGGGGTTAGATCTAAACTATAACCTGCCATTAAAAAATAATGACGGGCTAGTGAAGTGCTAATCCTGTCTAAGTTAATTTCTCCTTCAAGAAGATGTGCTGATGAGAGTCCAACATATAATTTATCTGTACTATAATAAGCACCCAACCCTAAGTCGAATGAACCACCACTAACGTTGTTAGTTGGAATGCTATTATCATTTGCATCATTAAATACGAATTTCGAACCATCGATAGATTTTTGCATGTAGCCAAGTGATAGGCCCAAACCTAGTTTACCAGCGCCCACATTGAGGCGGTAGGCAAAATTACCTGCTACTTTCAGATTTCTATCGAATCCTAATTCATCATTATAAACAACTAAGCCAGCACCACTATTGATTGACTCTATGGGCATGTCAAATTGCAACATAGTAGTTTTGGGTTCACCACCAAAACCTGTCCATTGATTGCGGTACATTAAAGATCCGCAGATGGCATCATTACTGCCAGCAACACCTGGATTGAGGTAGAGCTTGCTAAAATGAAACTGACTAAACTGGGGATCTTGCTGCGCATTAGTTGAAAGAACTGAAACTAAAACGAAAGCTAACGTAAAAAATTTTCTCATCCTGTAAATTTTGGTCAATGGTTAAGGTTATGTTTGTCTTTAGCGGGTAAAGTAAATAAAAAAGAAAAATAATAACAAATTTTTTTCAGTTAACGGTTTTTTAGCCTAAAAGGTTAGCTGGTTTATAAACAAAAACCTTACAAATCAAGCGTGTAGCATATGGGTTAAAGTGTAGCTACTTTTTCAATAGCTACTTGGTGGAGGCCACTTAGGAGTTGATTTGCTTTTTTGATACTATCAATCTGCTTAAAGGTAATGCTCAGCTTGCCTTTTTCTTCCTTCAACTTACACTGATGTGGATTTCGTTGAACGAATTTTAGTACGGTACTAAATGTTTCGCTCTGGTAGTAATGTGAGTGTTGATTAGAGACAAAGTAAGCTATAAGCCGCTGGTGCTTGAGTAGTAATTTTTCTAATCCCAATTTCTCTGCAAGCCACCGCAGTCGAATGGTGGCCAATAATTCAACCGCTGGCAATGGTAATGGCCCGAAACGATCTTTTAATTTGATCTCAAATGCTTGCAGCTGGTCTTCCGTTTTGAGGCTATCTAATTCTTTATATAGCAACAATCTTTCACTCTGCGAATTAACAAAACTATGCGGCAACCTAATCTCTAAATCAGTCTCGATCTGGCAGTCAAACACAAAAGGTTTTTGGGCAATCTCTTCGGAAAACAAATCGGAAAAAGAAGTTTCTTTTAACTCTTGAAGTGCCTCATCCAATATCTTATGATACATTTCAAAACCTATTTCAGAAATAAAACCGCTTTGTTCGCCACCTAGCATATTTCCTGCTCCTCTGATGTCTAAGTCGCGCATGGCAACATTGAATCCACTACCCAAATCGCTAAATTCTTCAATGGCCTTCAACCTTTGACGGGCCTCATTGGTGAGTACAGTGGTGGGTGGTGTTAGCAGGTAGCAAAATGCTTTTTTATTACTCCTCCCTACTCTACCGCGCATTTGGTGCATATCACTCAGTCCAAAGTTTTGTGCTTGATTTATTAAAATAGTATTGGCATTGGGTATATCCAAACCACTTTCGATGATAGTGGTTGAAACCAGAACATCAAAATCTCCTTCAATGAACTTGAGCATAACTTCTTCCAAGGCATCACCACTCATTTGCCCATGACCTACCCCGATGCTCACCGTAGGACAAAGCTTACTTAACATCGTTGCCATGTCTTGGATGTCACTTACCCTATTGTGAATGAAAAAAACTTGACCGCCCCTACTAACTTCATACATAATAGCATCTTTTATAGTTTGATCATTGAAAACATGTAACTCCGTTGTTACTGGATATCGATTGGCAGGTGGCGTATTGATGATACTCAAGTCTCGGGCACCCATGAGTGAAAATTGCAGGGTACGTGGTATGGGTGTAGCAGTAAGGGTGAGTGTATCAACATTTACTCTAATAGATTTTAGTTTCTCTTTTGCAGCCACTCCAAATTTTTGTTCCTCATCAATGATCATTAAGCCCAAATCTTTAAATTGAACCTCTTTGCCTAGTAGCTTATGTGTTCCTACAATGATGTCAATTTTACCTTCTGACAATAATTGCAATGTTTCCTTTTGCGATGCACTTGATTTAAACCGATTTATGTAATCAATGGTACACGGGAATTGTTTTAACCTTTCTTTAAATGTCTTATAGTGTTGGAGTGCAAGAATGGTGGTGGGCACTAGTACCGCTACTTGTTTGCCATCGGTTACTGCCTTAAATGCTGCTCGCAAGGCTACTTCTGTTTTACCAAATCCCACATCGCCACAAACCAATCGGTCCATTGGAAATGGTTTCTCCATATCTCGCTTTACATCAATGGTGGCTTTGTATTGATCTGGGGTATCTTCATACATAAAGCTAGCCTCTAACTCATTTTGCAAGTACGTGTCAGGCATAAAGGCAAATCCTTTGGCTGATCTTCGTTTCGCATAAAGCGAGATCAACTCAGTGGCAATATCTTTAACTTTCTTCTTTGTCTTTTGCTTTAAAGTACTCCATGTTGTAGAACCAAGCTTATGCAAGGAGGGGGCGCTACCATCCTTTCCGGTATATTTAGCAATGCGATGTAATGAATGAATGCTAACATACAATATATCATTGTCTTTATAAACCAATCTTACTGCTTCTTGCTGTTTACCATTTACATCAATGGTTTCAAGACCTGCGAATTTTCCAACTCCATGATCGATATGTGTTACAAAATCACCTGGCTTCAAGGCATACAATTCTTTGATGGTTATACTCTCTGACCGGGTGTGACTTTTTCTAAGTTTAAATCTGTGGTAACGATCAAAGATTTGATGATCAGTATAGCAAGCAATTTTAGCTTGATGATCTACAAATCCCTCATGAAGTCCAATAACTTTTCCCTTATACAAATCGGTACTCTGCCATGAAGCTGGAAGTTTTAATTTTATGCCTTCATTTTTGAGAACATCATCTAAGATTACTTGCAATCGCTCTAACTGCTTACTATTGTCGCATAGCAGATAGGTAGTGTATTGGTCGTTTTTATTTTTAACTAAGCTGTTTAGTAGCAAGCTAAAATTTTTATTAAAACTTGGCTGAGGCTGTTGAGAAAACGTTATGACCGTATCTGGTGAGAAGAATGACTGGGTACCCCATTCAATAATTTTTTTTTGTTGGAGTAAGGCGATCAATGTTTCGTCAGCGTCATATCTTTCATCTATGCTTCTATCGACATTTTCGTTGTTTGATTTTTGCTTAGCATCTAATATGGCGGCCTTCCAATGCTGCAACGCACCTTTTAGTTGATGAGCAAAAATTGGCACCCCACTAGCAAAAAAATCTATTAATGAAATATAATCCAAACCTTGATCTCTTGCTTGCACATTGGGCATAATGGCAATGTGATTCATTGCTGCCACAGAAAGCTGTGTAACCGGATCAAATGTGCGAATGCTTTCCACTTCATTGCCCATTAGCTCTAGTCGATAAGGAAGTTCATTGGCATAGGAATAGATATCCACAATCCCTCCACGAATGGCGAATTCGCCTGGCTGCACTACGAAATCGGTATGTTCAAATTGATGAGCTTGTAAAAATTCAGTAATGAATTCAGTATCTATTAATTCACCTACCCTTACTTCAATGGTACTATTCTTCAAGGCTTGTTTGCTGATCACTTTTTCAGCTAGGGCTTCAGGATATGTTACCAAGTGCAGTTGAGTATTTCTATTTAACCTATCAAGTGCTTCGGCCCGTTGTTGGATAGCACTTTGGTCAGGTTCATCAAATCGTAAAATTTTCTTGGTAGAAGCTGGAAAGAGTAAGCACTTCTCTTCTCCCAGTAGCTGTTCTAAATCATTATGAAAATAAGCTGCGGCCTCTTTATCGGGTAAAATGAATAGCGATCTCGGTGCCACACTTTGAAGTGCTGCAGCTATGATGGCCATTGATGAGCCAGCGGTTTGTTTAATCATCACCTTTGATGAATCAAACGAAGTAATTTTATTTTTTAGTTCAATAACCTCTGGCCGGGATCCAAAAAGGGCCGGCAAATCAAACTCATTTAGCATGCTGCAAAGGTAGTTTTTTTATAGGTGAAATTGACTGTTAATTACTGTTTAGGCTAACCTTGTAATTTTTATCCCTGAATGGTATTTGGGTCTTTCCATAGACACTTCTCCTAATTGAATGAAGCCTGGGGTTTTGCCTATTTCAAAGCTTCCCAACCTGTCCGACAGACCGATTGCATCGGCTCCATTGATAGTGGCCCATTGTGTTATGGTTTCAAAAGGAAGATCTTCAAAATGTTGATGAATGGTTACTAATTCATTGGCGATACATAATTTTGAATTGCTAGCCATACTATCGGTACCTACAACAACTTTCAGTTGGGCTTGCTGCCAAAGATCAAGCGGTGGTAATTTTTCTTCGATCCACAAATTCGCATTCGGGCAGGTGCAAAAGTAATTATCACTGATTGAAAGTTGCTGTAAGTCTGTTATGGTGGCATAGGTATTATGCACCCATACCTTGTTAAGCTTGTGCTCCATATATTGGTTGATGAAGGCTACACTACTACTATACTTTTTGCGCTCCAATACAGGTATACCCATGCTTGCAAACATATCAAACAATGCGCCTTGGTGTCCATCGATGAATGATTGCTCTTGGGCACTCTCCATATGATGAATGGTAAAAAATTCGGAAGGAATAGCAGCAATTTTTTTCATTAACTGATCGGTAACTGTATAAGGTGCATGTGCCGTAATAAAATTGGGCAATAAGGCTTGATCAAAAGCCTCCTTTACAACTAAAATTTCTTCCCACCTAGATATAGTATTACTGGGGGTTAAATCGAAACACTCAAGTGCTGTGATATAATTAATACCTGTATTTTCTTTTGCCAAAATGGATTCTGTGGTATTGGCAATGTCTAACACAGCTACAATGCCATTTTGTTCCATTAACTTATTTTGAAATTGAGCTGCATGAAGGCGCGCTTCTTGGCTCATGTTGTTTCTTCTACTTATTACGGCTTTAATAAAATTCGGCAACCCTCCTCCCTTACCTATTTGTGAGGCCAAATAGCTGAGCTCTAAATGACAATGAGCATTTATAAATCCAGGCACTAAAATTCCATCTACTTCCTTCGCATTCTCCTTTAACCCTGAGTCTATGGCCACTAATTTACCCTGTTCTATGGTGAATGTGGTATTGTGTAGCCACCCCTTACGAGGACAATAAGAAAGTTTAGAGAATA
>JBDKJS010000115.1:0-8632 GCA_039806065.1 Bacteroidota bacterium
AATAAATTATTTATTGCTGCCTCGCTTAGATTTAATATTAGGTTGGGTAGTAATCCAAGGGTAAATACTAAGACCACAATTGGAATTAGTATGATGGCATCTTTCGAACTGGTATCAGCAAAAGTAGCGGTGGTAGAATTGGTTGCTCCAAGGCAAATTTTCTGATAAGCCACCAACATATATACCGCACCTAAAATAACAGTGAGCCCAGCTACAGCTGCCAGTGTGCTGTTGAATTGAAATAAACCATTGATAAGCAAAAACTCCCCAACAAATCCGTTGGTTAGTGGCATGGCCACACTTCCCAATAAAATGATTATAAAATAAGTAGCAAATTTGGGAGCCACAGCTCTAATACCGCCCATAGAGTCCATTTGGTTAGACTTTATTCTATGGTGTAAAATATCAGCTATAAAAAAGAGGCCCACTACATTCACACCATGGCTAATCATTTGGATCATGCTGCCTTGTAAACCTTGAAGGCTTAGGCTTAGAATGCCGGCCCCTATCAATCCCACGTGGGCTATTGAAGAGTAAGCAATCATTCTTTTGAAATCCTTTTGTACAATGGCAATGCAACTGGCATAAACTACACCTATTACACACAATAAAATAACCAAGTACTGATATTCAATAAGAGCATGAGGAAAAATAGGTAGCAGCCATCTGATCACTCCATATATCCCCATTTTAAGCATGATTCCAGAAAGTAACATGGTGCCTTGAGTGGGTGCTGTGGTATAAGTATCAGGCTGCCAAGTGTGTAAAGGAAATATGGGCATTTTAATAGCAAATGCAATAAAAAAGGCCCAGAATAAATACGACTCTTGCTGTAATGAAAGCGCGGTGTTATACAGTACTTGAATATCGAAACTGTGTGTACCAGGAGTTTGTAAGTATAGATAGATCAAGCCGATGAGCATCACCAAGCTCCCGGCAAGTGTGTAAATAAAAAACTTTAAGGTGATTTTTATGCGATTTTCTCCACCCCAAAGTAAGCAAATAATATAAATGGGAATGAGTGCAAGTTCCCAGAATAGATAAAACAAGAATCCATCGAGCGAGGTAAACACACCAACCAATGCGGCCTGCATGAGTAACATCATACTATAGAATAGCGATTTTCTTTCTACTATTGTATTATTATCAGCTAAAACAATCAATGGCATTAATCCATTGGTTAACCAAAGTAACACAAGGCTAATACCGTCTACACCTAGGTGAAAACTAATTCCCAAACGCTGAATCCACCAATAGTTGATACCAAACTGCGAACTGGCATCTGGAATGAATTGATAAGAGATAATTGCAGTTAATAATAGATTGAATAAGGAGGCACCCAAAGCTATCTTCTTACCATAATTGGGGGTAGCAAGGCAAATGATCGAGGCAACTAGCGGAAGGAGTAAAAGTAGTAGTACCATTAATTAAACATGTTAAAAATTAGAATTGCAATTACGCCAAACACCATTGCGAAAATATAAGTGCCAATATTACCCGATTGGGCATACTTTAGTCCATCTGCAGAGGCTAACATTATTTTTTGAAATCCATTCACAATTCCATCTATCACATAACGGTCAATAATATTGTATAAAAATGCACTTATTTTTTTTATTGGGTTAATAATAATTGTTTCATATAGTTCATCAATATAATACTTTCTATAAAGTATTCTCCCCAAAATGCTCAACTCTGATTCATTGTCTTTAGGAACACCCTTAGGAGCAGTGAAGTGTTTTCTGGTACTTAAAATGACCATTAATAAAACAAACACCGACAATGTAAGCAAGGTGTATTCGAATACATGAGAAGGGTGACCACCCATTCGCGAACCGGCTGTACTTAACAGTGGTGCCAAATACTCTTTCAACAAATGATGGTGGCTAATTATTTCTGGCAGTCCTGCATATCCACCAACAATACTTAATACTGCAAGTATGATTAAAGGTATTGTCATCACCTTTGGCGATTCATGTAAATGATCAGCCTGATGGGCACTTCCCCGGAATTGCCCGTAAAATGTAAGCCAATATAACCGAAACATGTACACTGCTGTCATTACGCTAGTGATGGCTAATAATGAAAACAAGAATTTATTTTCTAGCCAAACGCTAGCCAATATTTCATCTTTTGAAAAGAAGCCAGATAGCAAGGGTACACCTGTGATGGCCAGTGTACCTATTAGGAAAACAAAATGAGTAACAGGAATTTTACTTTTCAGCCCTCCCATTTTTCTTATATCTTGCTCGCCACTCATAGCATGGATTACACTGCCAGCAGCAAGGAAAAGCAATGCTTTAAAGAAGGCATGAGTCATCACGTGAAACAGTCCGGAAGCATAAGCACCAGCACCAAGGGCCGCAAACATATAACCCAATTGACTAACAGTAGAGTAGGCAAGCACCTTCTTAATGTCAGTTTGAGCAAGTGCAATAGTGCCGCTCCACAGTGCAGTAATCACCCCTGTGTACATTACTAAATCCAATGCCATTGGTGACAATGAGTACAATACATTGCTACGAACAATCATATAAATGCCTGCAGTAACCATTGTGGCTGCATGAATCAATGCTGATACTGGAGTGGGGCCAGCCATAGCATCAGGCAGCCAAGTATACAGTGGAATTTGTGCACTCTTTCCCATTGCACCAATGAAAAGTAGGATGCAAATGGCAGTAATGGTAGAATTACCTGAGGGAAAATCCTTAGCCGATTCAAAAACTACACTATAATTTAAGCTCCCGAAAGTGAGGAAGATTAAAATCATGCCCAATAGAAATCCTAAATCACCAATTCGGTTCATAATAAAGGCTTTATTGGCAGCTTTAACATATTCGCTATTCTTAAACCAAAATCCGATCAGTAAATAAGAGCACAGCCCTACACCTTCCCATCCAGCGAACATCAACAGAAAATTGTTGCCCATTACAAGCAATAACATGAAGAAAATAAAGAGATTAAGGTATCCAAAAAAATTATTAACTCTTTCATCGTCATGCATGTAGCCGATAGCGTAAAGGTGAATTAAAAAGCCAACACCAGTTATGATTAGCAACATAACCGCAGTTGCTTGGTCAATGAATAAGCCTATGGGGATATTCAAATCACCTGCATTGATCCAATCAGTTAGGATCCATTCTTGTGACCCCACTAGATGGGTTACGGCAAATAAGCTTAGTAGGAATGAAATTCCAATACATCCACTTGCTAAATATCCAGCAGCATTGCCCTTTAATGATTTAGACCACCAATTAATGGTTAAAAAGCCAAGTAGCGGAGCCAATAGAATGGGTAATAGTAATTGAGCTGCTATGGAAGTATTCGAGAAATTGATCATAGACCTAAACTTAGGGGCACAAATTTAATTATTAGTATTGATTGACCATAAGATAGGTCAATTTTAAACTGATGACTTTGTTTAATATAGTTTCGCTAAATAAAAATCCCTCGTCCTGGTTTACAGGGCAAGGGATCAAGATACCTTTTAACCAAGGACACTTTAATTTTTTACGTTTACCTTTTTGTTTGCCTTTTCAAATACTTTTTTACGCTTAGCAGCTTTATCATTAAAGGTAATAGTTTCTGTGCGGTAATCAGCATAACCGCCTTCATGGTATTCAGCCATGTAAACATCTAGATCAATGCCGTTTTCAACTACATTTTTTTCTAAATCTCTTAGATACTGGCTAAGTTGCTTTAGTTCTTGTTGCTGTTGGGATGTGAGTGACATATTGCTTATTATTTGCTCAAATTTTACTATAAAGTTAACCTAAAGTTTCAAAACACTTTTATTTACCTAAAAGGTTTTCAACGCTTGTTGTTCATAATTGGATGAAACCAAAAATTATATAATAAGTAACTCCGCGATTTTCAAATGGATTTAAATTTGTGACAAACGATAAATAAATTACATTGCACCAACTAAAAATAAAACAGCAAGTCTCATTATGTCAAAAGGATTATTTGCAAAAAAATCAATTACTGCGTTGCTCAGTGAAGCCGCCAATGAAAGTGGATCAGGATTAAAGCGCACTTTAGGTGCTGGAAATTTGGTAGCGCTGGGCATTGGCGCTATTATAGGTGCAGGTTTATTTGTTCGCACAGCAGCAGCTTCGGCTGAAGCGGCAGGTCCAGCCGTAACCATTTCTTTTATTGTAGCAGCCATAGGTTGCGCTTTTGCAGGCCTTTGCTATGCTGAGTTTGCCAGCATGATGCCCATTGCAGGTAGCGCTTATGCATATAGTTATGTAACCATGGGTGAAATTGTGGCTTGGATTATTGGGTGGGCATTAATTATGGAGTATGCACTAGGAGCTGCCACTGTTAGCATAGCATGGAGCGAGTATTTAAATAATTTATTGGGAGGGGCCATTCCTTACCAGTGGTGCCACTCCCCTTTTGAATCATTATACGCGGTTACTGGAGACGCTATTAACCAAATAGTAAACCTTATCCCCGATGCCGCCAAGGGAATTAAAAATGGCACGTTGTTACTTACAGAAGAGCAATTTAAACTTTTGCCCAGCGATGCTGCAGGGTTGGTAACCGTTACTAGCGGTATATTGAACGCTCCTGCATTACTTATTTTGTTGTTACTAACCATGCTATTAATCAAGGGCACACAGGAGTCGGCATTTGTAAATATGATCATCGTATTCATCAAGGTAGCCATTGTTCTACTATTTATTGCATTGGGTTGGCAATTTATAAGGCCTGAAAACCATACACCATATCTTATTCCTGAAGGCACTTTAGGTCATGAAGGATTTTTTAAATGGGGCTGGGGCGGAGTATTGGGAGGCGCAGCCATTGTGTTTTTTGCTTTCATTGGCTTTGATGCCGTAAGTACTGCCGCACAAGAGGCTAAAAATCCAAAGCGAGATATGCCAATAGGCATTTTAGGATCGTTAGTTATTTGCACCATACTATATATACTTTTTGGTCACGTACTCACAGGAGTAGCCAATTATACTGAGTTTAAAACTGCAGGCAAGGAGGCCAGTGTAGCCTATGCCATACAGTCATACATGCCAGGTTATTCATGGTTGGCTAAAAGTGTAACCATAGCCATTCTTGCTGGATTTAGTAGTGTAATACTGGTAATGTTAATGGGTCAAAGCAGGGTGTTTTATACTATGAGTAAAGATGGATTAATCCCAAAAGTTTTTGGAGAGTTGCACCCAAAATATCAAACACCCTATAAATCAAATTGGATTTTATTTGTGCTAGTTGGAGTCTTTGCTGCCTTTGTACCAGGAAGTGTGGCAGGTGATTTAACTTCGTTTGGAACTTTGTTTGCATTTGTATTGGTGAGTGCCGGTGTTTATATTCTAAGAGTAAAAAATCCTGAAATACCTAGGCCATTCCGTGTACCAGCTGCCCCTATTGTGAGTATATTAGGGGTGCTAGTATGCAGTGCAATGATTATTGCATTGGATGTAAAGACATTGAAAGCAGCAGCATTATGGATGGTTATTGGATTTGTGGTGTATATGTTATATGGGCGCCATCATAGTAAATTGAACAAATAGGTAAAATTGCCATAGTTCTTTTGTCAATTTGAATAAAATTATTTTCACATGAAACATTTATTCCTCTTAGGGTTGTTAATTTATTGTACGCATACGCATGCACAAACTTTTGTAGGCGAAAGCGTGGCCTATGATAGTGTAGCCAATAGATTTTTTACGAGTAGCAACGGAACCAGCATACTTCAAAGAACTGCCGGAGGACAGGTGAGTTACTTTGGTGTTGGACTTAACGCCAGCTATGGGATGGAGGTAATGGATGGTAAACTTTTTGCGATTGATGGTGATCATGTTTTTGCATATGAGCTGGCTACAGCCACCACAGTAAGTGATGCTAATATCACAGGCGCATCCTTTTTAAACGGCTTGGCTAGCAATGGAATAAATACTTGTTGGGCAACAGACTTTGGGTCAAACAAAATTTATAAGATAGACTTTAGCAACTTGTCAACGCCCGCCATTACCACAATAGTCAATAATACAGGCTGTACACCTAATGGAATAGTTTTCGATGAGGGCAATAATAGGTTAGTGTATACCTGTTGGGGTGCAAATGCTGCTATTCGGCAAGTTGATTTAGCCACGAATGCAACCAGTATTTTAGTTACAACGGCTTTGTCAAATATTGACGGTATAGATCATGATGGGAATGGAAATTTCTACATTAGCTCTTGGTCGCCAGATCGCATAACTCGATTTACCAATAACTTTACCTCACCTGCATTTACAGTTCCTGCCTCTTCTCTAAACAATCCGGCTGATATTTGTTATGCCAAGGCTATAGACACCTTGGCCATACCTAATTCAACAATGGTAACGTTCATTGGATTTGGTCCCACGGCCACCAATATGGACACTCCCCCTTCATTTGAGTGTTGGAGTGAAAATGGAAAAGTATATTTGAATACGGATAGAGCGCTTGAATTAACCATTACCACCATCGATGGAGCCACATGCTATCATTCAAAATTTAATGGGAATGGAGGGCAAAATCACATCATACATCAAGGCATCCAACCTTTTACGGAAGGCATTTATATAGTGTCAATTTTTATGGAACAAAAGATATTCCAACAAAAACTTTATATAGGTAAGTATTAAACTAGTTTAACATCTAAGCTTTAAAATAAAGATACTGAAGGGAATCACCTTTCATGTAACTTATTATATTAGCAACAGTAAAATTTAGAAATGAATCTTGCTATCACGCATTTTCAAGTTTTATATTTGTTAAAGCGTACCTTTCCTACAGTTCCAGCCCCTAATGAGTTTTGGCGTTCGGTATGGCTTATGGTCATTGCCTTTGTATTGGTGATTGGCACCATGTATATTTTTTTTAAGTTAAGAGCAAGCACTTTTAGGCGCGTGCGGAAAATGCTAGAAGAAAGGGTAATTTTCAAAACCAAACAATTATCAGAAAAAAATGAGGAGTTAGAAAAGCTCAGCATAGCCGTTAGTCAAACTAACAATGCCATTGCAATTATAAATTCCTCCAATG
Organism: Bacteroidota bacterium; assembly: GCA_039806065.1. Taxonomy (GTDB): domain Bacteria; phylum Bacteroidota; class Bacteroidia; order AKYH767-A; family 2013-40CM-41-45; genus JBDKJS01. The sequence goes on from JBDKJS010000115.1 coordinate 7,030, forward strand.
ATATTTTATACAGCAATCAATCGTTTATAAAATTGCAGCAAACTATGGGCGTTGCAGCAGAACCCCATTTGCACATAGCTTGGTATCCAGGGCTATTGGCCGCTGTTTCACAATGCATCCAAACAAAGGAAGCCACACAGTTTGAGTCAGAACTTCAGAGTGAAGGCCAATGGTTATCTACTTCACTTACTCCCCTACTCGATCCACAAGGGAATATACTAAAAATAGTTGTAGTAGCTACTGACATTAGTACGCAGAAAATGATGCAGCGTCAAATCCAGAGCTCATTGGTTGAAAAGGATGCACTCATTAAAGAAATTCATCATAGGGTAAAAAATAATTTACAAATTATAATAAGCCTCTTAAATTTACAAAGCAATTATATAAAAGATGAAGCAACCCTCAAGGCAGTTACAGATGGTCAAAACAGGGTGAGAAGCATGGCATTGGTTCATGAAAAGTTTTATCAAAGCGAAGAATTGAGTGAGATAGATTTTATTGATTATACCCATAAACTATGTAAGTTTTTATATCAAAGTTATGGCAATAACAATGGCAACATCTCACTACTTGTTGATGGCGACCCCATAAAATTAAATATGGACACAGCCATGCCAGTAGCGCTTTTGATCAATGAAATAGTAAGCAATTCTTACAAGTATGCTTTTGATGAAAGTGAAACGGGAACCATTCATATCAATTTTCAACAACAAGACAAAAACACAGTACAGCTTACCCTATCTGATACAGGCAGGGGAATGCCCAGTGGATTTGTTTTTGAAGACACTGACACATTAGGCATGCAACTTATAGCAGCACTTACCAGCCAAATTGATGGCCAGGTGGCGGTTTCTTGTAATCAAGGGGTAGCCTTTACCATAACCTTTCCTTATCAAAAAACGTAAGCAAAATTTCTAAAACACAACCCTATGGCGAGTTTAAAAATAATGATCGTTGAAGACGAAATTATTGTAGCAAAAGACATTCAAAGAGTATTAAAAAAATTGGGTCACGAAGCCTTTGATCCATTTGCCCAGGGACGCAAGGCACTTGATGCCATAGAAAAATTAAACCCTGATCTTATACTTTTAGATATCAATTTGAAGAGTAGTGAAATGGATGGAATTATGGTTGCAGAACAAATACACCAAAATTACCAGATACCATTTATTTTTCTTACCGCATTTAGCGATAAAAACACGCTAGAACGTGCCAAGGTAACCGAGCCTTATGGCTACATTATTAAACCATTTGAAGAGGCCGATATTCGCACAGCGGTTGAAATAGCCTATTTTAAATACACTAAAGATCTGGAGGTTCAAAATAGAGGCAACAGATTTGCAAGTGCACTAGAGAGTTTAGAGGTGGCAGTAATAATAACCGATGCAGACGAGAAGGTGATTTTTATGAATAAAATGGCCGAAAGCCTTACTGGTTGTTTGAAGCAAGAAGCACTTGGAAAGGATATTAGCATTGCTATGAAAAACTGTCCGCCAGAAACAAGAAATTTATTTAAAGAGTTGGCCAATAAAGTGGTTTCTGATAGCAGTGCAGCAGGAAGCGATCCAGTGATTCCATTATTTAATGGTGCCAATGAAAGTCA
>JBDKJS010000116.1:0-23899 GCA_039806065.1 Bacteroidota bacterium
TCTTTTGTAATAATTCGCTTAGGCATAAACTGTACTTCACCAGTATTGTAGTCTATCACGTAGTCATTTTCTTGCCCTCTAGTTAATAATTCGCCATCAATAAAAACACGTTCGGTGTTGGCAAGAATGATGATGAAGTTTTCGTTATTGGCACCGGTTAGTCTATAGGGTCCTTGGTTGCCTTCAATGGGGGCAATATTGTTTCGTGCAAAGCGCCCTCTCGTTATAGCGAGTGCTATACTATTTTTGAGTAACCGTTTATTGTTTACGGTATCGTTTTTTAAATAATTAGTAGTTGTAAAATTAGCGCCTTGACTTTTTTTAAAGTAATTCATAAAAAAACTGTTGGGTCTGGTTAGCACAAAGTCGCCAGCAGTGAGGGCATTGTTTTTGTTAAACACTTGTATAAATACCCTGTCAAAATCTTGAAGTTGTTGAGTGTTACCATCAGGCTGAATAGGAATGTTATCATCAGTGATGGCAGCTATTATATTTACATCATCTGCTATTCTGCCTTGCAGCTGCAAGTTTAAAGTAGAGTTTACAAATACATCTTGTGCATTGCCAAAACTAATGCCACGGCTTATGCTTCCATTTTTTTGGAGGCCATCAAACTTGAAAAGATCCACACTGTTTTCGCTGGCGTTATAACTAAAAGGATTATTGGTGAATGAGCTTCCCTTATTGATAAGAGAAGTGGGTTTGTGGTTATAGTTTTTAAACAAGTTAAAGGGGAGTACCCTGTATTGAATCATCAAAGCCTTTTGGAGTGGCCGGCTTTGCTTAAGGCTGTCGTTCCATTTAAAATAACCATTTGGAGTGATCGTAAAAAAAGCATTTGAAAGTAACGTACTATCCAACCAAAGTGTAGCGCTATTAGGAAGAATTAGGGCACTGTCGAGTAAGAAAGAGTCAACATCACTGTAGCAATAAGTTTTTTTAAGATTAGAAATTGGTTGAGCAATGGCCATGTTTCCAGCAATGAGCAACACAATTACCAAACAAAGCATGTGTGGCGGCCCAGTTGGATAAAGGTTGTAAATAGCGGCACGATTATTAATCAAAATACATGGAGGGGGTAAAAGAGATTTAACGGTAAAAATAAAACCTTTGTTGTATAGTGGCATCTATTATTTTTGCGCAATATGAAAACAGCAAATTCCCCCTTAAGCATAGTCACGTATAATCTCAATGGTATTAGATCAGCTTTTAGCAAAGGTCTTTTGGATTGGATTATTGCAACTGATGCGGATGTATATTGCTTTCAAGAGCTCAAGGCTACAGCAGATCAAATAGATCAAGCCGCCATTGAGCAGGCTGGTTACCATTGCTATTGGTATCCGGCTCAAAAGAAGGGGTATAGTGGTGTAGGTATTATTGCTAAAATTAAACCTGACAAGGTGGTTTATGGTTCTGGCATTTTACAAAGTGATGTCGAAGGTAGAACGATAAGGATAGATTTTGGTGATCTTTCTATAATGAGTATTTATGCTCCTAGTGGAAGCAGTGGAGATGAAAGACAGGCCTATAAAATGGAGTGGTTAGCATCGTTTAAGGCTTATATTCAAAAATTAAAGAGAGAACGTTCTCAGTTAATACTTGTTGGCGATTTTAACATTTGCCATCAGGCTATAGATATACACAATCCGGTGAGCAATGCCAAGAGTTCAGGGTTTTTGCCTGAAGAACGTGCATGGATGCAATCTTTTTTCGAAGATGGGTTTATAGATGCATTCAGGCACCTCCACCCGATGGATCAACAATATACATGGTGGAGTTTTAGGTTCAATGCAAGATCAAAAAATTTGGGATGGCGCATAGATTATCAACTTGTAAGTGAGACACTGGCTTCTAGTTTAGAACGTTGCATAATATTACCACAAGCCATGCACAGTGACCATTGCCCAGTTTTGGCCACATATAAAATTTAAACCAACTGGCTAAGTAGTGGCTATTACCCTCATAAATTCTCGCTTGGCAACAGGTAAAAAAGTTTCTTCAAAAGGCAAATGAAGTTTGCTGCTAATTACATACGTAGCGGGATTGGGCATTTGTTTGTTATGTTGAATAAGCTCCGCTTTGATAGATTCAAAAGTATTCACAATAGATTTGTCATAAACGGTTACATAACTGAAGTGAATACCCCTATACTTGTCATTTGGATTTTCAATAACGGTAAGTTGGTATTCATACACACGGGTAGTTTTTTCAGGTTGTAGATAAAGCATTACATAACCACTTTCTTTATGCAATGGCACTATACCTATTGGGAAAATTGCTAAATTGGATTCTATCAAGTCATAAATTTTTTTTCCTTCTTGCAACCAAGTTTCAAATTTGGGGAGACTGTAATTTACGATATTCATGATGACCTGCATTACCTCGTCATCTTGAGTAAGTTTATCATAAATTAGTTTAAACCTTTCTAGGTCAACACCGGCAATTTTGCCTGGCATGGCATTCAGAAATTGTGATCGAGTTTCTTTAAAAAATTTAAGTTCACGATAGTGATTGACCAATTCGCTTAGATGAGGGTAAAGTTTATTGGCTGTAAAACTTTCATCCACTTGTTGGAGATAAGCGAGTAATACATATTGTTTATATTCTAAATCAATATGTGGTTCTGTAATCCAATTTTTACTTAACGATGCCATATTGTAAGTGATCTTATGTAAACGGATACCCAATTACGAATGTTTCAAGTGCAAAATTTGTCTCATTGGGTTAATTGCAATTTAGTGTTTAAAATGGAAGCTGTCAAGTGTCGAAATGTGCGTAGTTAGAATTGCCGTCAAAAAAAAACACCGAACTTTTCAATTCGGTGTTTGATAGATAGTGTTATTATAAAATATTAGAACTCCACTTTAAATTCAACTCTTCTGTTTTGTGCACGTCCGGTTGCAGTTTTGTTATCGGCCACAGGTACCGTTTCACCAAATCCAGCTGCGCGCATTCTATTACCTGCAATACCTTTGTCAGTCAAGTATTTCATTACGGCATTGGCTCTTCTGTTTGAAAGATCCATGTTTTTGGTATCATCACCCACATCATCAGTATGCCCTTCGATAGAAAGTTTATAATCAGGATTATCGCGCATGGCCATTACTACTTCTTCAAGTATTGGGAATGATACTTTTTTAATAACATCTTTTCCAGTTTCAAATTGTATGCCTCTTAATGCTTTTGCAAAAATTTTCTTCACCTCTTCTTTTACTTCCGGGCAACCTTTGTTAGCCATTGTGCCTTTTACTGTTGGACATTTATCCTCCTTGTCAAGCACGCCATCACCATCACCATCAGGGCAACCATTTAAATTTTTTGGACCTTTTACATCTGGACAATTATCTTCAGTGTCAGTAATACCATCGCCATCCTTATCAGGACATCCGTTCAGGCCGGCCAATCCTGCTATGTTAGGGCATTTATCTTTGCTGTCGATTATTCCATCGCCATCTTTATCAGGGCATCCGTCAAGGGCAGTAAGTCCAGCTTCGTCCGGACAATTATCTTTGTCATCAACCACTGTATCTCCATCTTTATCAGGGCAACCTTTGGCTGATGCCACACCTTTCACATCAGGGCAAGCATCTTGATAATCAGCAATACCATCCATGTCACGATCTAGGGGGCAGCCTTCATTATCCACTTTAATTCCTTCAGGTGTATTAGGGCATTTATCGCGCTTATCGCTTACGCCATCAAGATCGGTATCTTTTATACCTCCAAAATTGTAAGTAAGTCCTATGGTATGCCATACAAGTCCATCATTGTAATCGTGCTTTTCTTTATCGCGGTTGTCGGCTGTGGTATAACTAAATGTTTCTTGCAATTGCAAAGCAAATCTTTTGCCTAGACCATAATTGATACCTATACCAAAAGGAATCAATGATCCGTTTTCATCACCCAGGCCATTGGTAGCTTCAGCCCATCTAAGTCCACCAAATCCTGCATGTAAATAGGGGTTCAGTTTTTTATCACGATGGCGCATGTTCAATCTAAAGCTCACATTGTATTGAAGAACGTTGGTTTTAAAAATGTTCGTATTTTCTTCATTGAAGCCAATACTACCTTGGCTGCCAGTAAATACCAAATCAAGGTGATTGGTCAATAAGCGACTTAAGCTCAAGCCGCCAAAACCATAGAATGGCCTATCCAATTGATAAAAGCCTTGTCCAAGGTCTCCGTTGTATTCAATCCGGCCACCATGGAGGCCTACTGCCCATGGGTGTTCCATGGTTTGTGCCATAGCAGTTGAGCTAAACAATAGCCCAGCAAAGAGTAGTTTTTTCATCATTTTTTAGAGTTAGAATTGTAGTAGTTTGTTCTACAAAATTAACTCACTTTAACGGTCGTTAAGTGAAAATGTTATGATTTTTTTAAAAGCTTGGTAGCCATTAGCGTATCGAAAAGTAAAAAGGCAACATAAATTAGCAATACATTTAGTATAAGTGGTCTGGCAGCACTTCCTTTTAGAACCCCTAATAAAATTACAGACAATAAAGTGATCATTATTTTAATGGCAGCAGCAGCCATAAAGGTTCGAATAAAATTTTTTGGATCGGCATTCCATTGCTTGCGATGGTAGATTAAACTGAACAACACAAAAGCAGCCAAAACTAAGTAGCTCTTCTTGCTAAACCAGAGTGGAAATTGCAAACTAAAAAAATGTAGACAGGCCCCTACTAAAATGGCATAAGCCAAGAGAACTAGTAAATATCTTTTCAAGAGTGGGTTATTTTTTTTTGATAAAATCCTTGATGCTGAGCCAAAGTGCAACCGCCACACCTAAAAGTGTGAGCGACAGTGCTGCCAATGGAAATTTATGGTTAAAATGCTTATCTATGGATACGCCCGCCCAGGCTGCAGCACCAATGATTACAAACATTTGGGTGCCCATGGCGGTATATTTTAAAGCGGCATTATTACCCAACGGATTTTTCTTTGGCGCTTGTTTCGGTGGCTGGTTTATCGCCATGGTTAATGTCTTTTATTACTGCGCCCATATTGCAGGAACCTGTAAATGTGGCTCCTGATTCTACCACCAATTTGCCGGTTACGATATCGCCAGAAATTCTGGAAGTTGATTTTAAGAATAATAGCTCGGCCACTGCAGTTTTACCTTTAATATTTCCAGATACGTCAGCATTTTGGCTGTGCACATCACCTTGAATATTTCCGGTGTTACCCACCACTACCTTAGCTTTGGAATAAATTGATCCAAAAACGGTACCATCTATCCTTATATCGCCATTTGATTTGATATCGCCTTCTATAACGGTACCAGCGCCTATAATATTAATTGTTCCATTTGATGTATTTGGAGAGGGGGTATTTCCTTCGTTGGTTTTAGGTTTATTAAACATTGATTGGGTTCGTTAATTTAGGTATGCAAATATAGGCATAACTCTATTCCAAACAAACTTTTTTAAGGTTTAACAAAGGAGTAAGTGGTTGATCTTAAAATGATTATTTGTAAAAAGACAAATAGAAATCAAGGTATTTATTTAATTCTTTAGAACGCAGTAGTGCGGCATAGTTTGTGGCAGATATAACAACCTGTTCATAAAGGTTTGGGTTGGTATTGCCATACACCACATCGCTATTATAAGTTGCTTGGTAATAAGCCATGGCTTTGTTTTTATTTTCAAATGATTTTATTAAGATTGCCTTTGTCAGGTGGTCAATTGGAAGAATGGATGCAACTAAATTGTCAAGCTGGTGTTGGGTTAGGTTATAATTGCTAAACCTAAGTTTATACACCTCTGGATCAAGTCCAGTATTGTTTTTAATAATTACCATGTTGTAATGCACTTCATCGCTATTGTACTTAAATAGTTTTTGAGTGGTATCTGTAGTAACTGTGGCCATGGTAAGGGTGGCATTGTCATTCAATAGATCCAAGATTTCTTGTGCATCATAAACGATACTGTCATCAGGGTAGGACCTTATGACATCATTGAGTGATGCAATAAAATTATTTTTGCCTTGCAATTTTCCAATACTAAGTGCCTTCAGATAATCAAATTTAGGCATGTACACATTTTGAGGAAATTGGTTAATGGCTTGATTTCTCCTTTCTATTACTGCTGAATAATCGCCATTTAAAAATCTCAAATAGGTTTCTTCATAGAACAGTTCCAATTGTGATTTTTGATTGAGTTTCTCTAAGCCGTAGTTAGGATTTTTTATAATCATTGCATATTCACTTTCCGGATATTGAGTAAGCAAAATATTTTTGTAATAATCACTCCTAGTTATATTTTGTTGCAAGCCGTGGCTTTTATAAAGATGGTAGTAAACCGGAAGTTTATATTTATTATCAGGATACCTGCGCAACATTTCTTCAAACAATGCTATGGAGGCGGTGAGGTTGTCCAGTTGCTCACGGTATATCATCGATGCATTGTAATATGCTTCTACCATCTTGTTGGTTGATTTTTTTAAAGCTTCGTCACCGGTAGGAATGGCTTCTATCAATTCCTTTCTGCGGCTAGCTATCAATAGTGAATCGTTGTCCTCTTCGCCTGGTTTTTCTGTTTTGGCTTCAGTATCACCTTCGCCAGGATTGGTCATCGTTATTTCTTTATTGCTGCGCCTCCAATTATCTTCTAATTTTCTGTTGCCCCATCTTCTTAAAAAATCATTGGCTCCTAGGCTTACAGCCGAGGGGTTGTAAAAGTAAAATCCATTTCCACCAGGCATGTTCATCATAGGGTTATTGCCGGGCATCAAACCGGGTCTTGGATTTTCATTAAATATTTGATTTACTTGTTGCTGTTCCTCCTTCTTCTTTTTTTCGGCACGCTGTTTCATTTCATCGGCTATAATTTTGTCAATCGTTATCAATTGATCACCTGCCGACATTGCCGAAAGCCGCTGAAGGCTATCTTCCTTTGTAATAGTATTTAAATTTTTAATTAATTTGGTAAGGCTATTTCTTCTATTGAGTATATCAGAGTAGTCTGGATGATCATCAGCCAATACACCCATAGTACTATCATAGTAAGCTTGAGCAAATTTATAATTCGGTTGTTTATAATAAATTTTCCCAAGCTCTAAATAGCTTAATGCTTTTTGATTATTGTTACCCATACTAGCACTCACAGACTGCTGCAGCCAAGTGATTCCTTCTTCCTCCTTTTGTTCCTTGAGTGATAAGTCGGCCAATGCAAAATAAATTTGATCTAGGTAATCCTTATTTTTTGGATCCTTTTCCATTTTAAGTAAAGCTTGCCTTATTTCTTCGCCATTCTTTCCTTCTACATTAAAGCATCGTGCCCTATTTATTTTTGCATTGAAGGCCATTTCATACTTAGGGTTCATTTTAATTACTTTGGAATAGGCTTCAAAAGCTTTGTGATTCACCCCCTTTTTTTGATATAATTGAGCTAAAATAAAGTAGTATCTTATTTCGGTATTTCTATCAGTAGCCAATTTAGCAGCTTTCTCCAATTCAGGCATGGTGGCATCGTAGTTTCTCAACTGCAAATGATAGTCGGCAAGCACTGCTGCAAGTTCTGGCTTTAAATTTTTTGGGAGGTCACGTTGGTTTCTAAGGTAATCAAGTTTTACTTCTGCTTCGCTATACTGAGTGAGTTCAATATAGCATTTTGCCAACCAAAGTGAAGCCGCAAATCGGGTATCTTCTTTTTTATAAGCACGTTCAATGTATTCAAATGCTTCAATGGCTGCAAAGTATTCATGCTTAAAAAATTGTGCTTGGCCATAAACCAACCAATTATCATCTATCCATTTTTCCGATTCTGGCTTTTCATTGCCACTTTTATCTATTATGGTGTGCCTTGAAATAACCGTTGAAGTTTTTTTAATCGCTTCATCCATCATTGGTCCCACCGATTTTGCCTTGGTCGCAGTGGAATAAGGAAATATTTTCAGTATTCGGTCGTATTTGTCTTCATGCTGTTCAGCCAGTTTTGCCACCCCTTCGGCTACTTTTAGTTTGGCATTAAAGTAGCCATTGTAATGCGCAGCTAAATTGTGGTACCTACGCGATACAAAAGAGTCTTTCTGATTGCTACAAGCGGTGAGAAAGCTAGCGATAATAATGCCGAAAATAATTTTAATACACTTCATAGATTTTGCCCTCGTGCAGCAGTTTAATACGCTGCCATTACAAAAATATTGTATTTTACGAACTGCGTTACTAAATGGTTATTTAAATTATCATAAAGTCAAAGTGCCTTGCTGTTGAAGGATGGAGTGTAAAGGCGGTTAAAATTTTGAACTATTGGCAATTTTGCATTTTATTTTAAAACCATTTGAGGTGTATTGCGTAAGCCACGGATACTTTGTTACACATAGCACTATACGGAAGACCAGTTAATGCCACTCAGGTGCCATTGGCTGATGCGGTGATAAATGCCTTCATAGATCAAGGGTGCGAAGTGGCCATTCACGATCCATACCTTCAATTTTTAAATAGGCACACTAAACTAGCTGCCACCTTTAGCAGTTACGAAACCCTTTCAGATTTAAAGTCCAAGCCCGATTTGCTGGTTAGTATTGGTGGCGATGGAACCATTTTGGACACCGCCCTGCTGGTAAAGGACACTGGAATACCAATAGTGGGAATCAATGCCGGAAGGTTGGGATTTTTGAGCAGCATTAATCGAGAGAACTTGCTTCAGGCTGTAGAACGGTTAACGCTGGGTCATTACAGTATCGATCCACGAAGCATTATAAGATTGGCGTGTAATAAGCCCCTATTCGAACACCATCCCATCGGGCTTAATGAATTTACTATTCATAAAAAGGAAACCAGCAGTATGATCACCATTCATGCTTATTTGAACGGAGAATTTTTAAATAGCTACTGGGCTGATGGATTAATAGTAAGCACACCTACCGGATCTACCGGCTATAGTTTAAGTTGTGGGGGGCCCATCATTATGCCTCAATCAGAAAACCTGATCATAACACCCATAGCGCCACATAATCTCAATGTGCGGCCCATCATCGTTTCTGATAAAAATATTATTTCGTTAGAAGTGGAAGGCCGAAGCCAACATTTTATGGCCACCCTCGACAGCCGATCGGCAACCATTGATAGCACCTTTCAGATGGCCATAAAAAAAGAAGACCATCCTATAAACTTAGTAAGATTAAATGATGAATTCTTTCTTAAAACCTTAAGGAATAAACTAAATTGGGGTTTAGACAATAGAAATTAATAGAAAAAAGAAAAATAGCCCAAGTTAAGCCTCTGTTGGCCAAAATGGGTGATCTAATTGGGGAAAGAAAAAAATAGTAGTATGAAACTAAATTGTATATTTGTAGCAACAATGAATTCCATGAGAGTAAAGCTAACCTTTCTGTTGTTATTGACCTTAGGCCTGGCAGTTAACACTGATGCGCAGCGTTGGAAGCGCTATCGTTATGAATACAGTATTGGACTTGGAGCTACCAATTTTTTAGGTGAGCTAGGAGGGGCCAACCAAATAGGAACCAATTACTTTAAAGACTTGGAGTGGTCACAAACACGCTTTGCATTTACCACTGGTTTGCGCTATAAGCTCAGCAATTACTTTGCATTTAAAACCAACCTCACCTATGGGCGCGTAAGTGGCGATGACAAGCTAACTACTGAAGAATTCAGAAGCTATAGAAACCTTAGCTTTTTCTCCGATATTTTTGAGTGGAACATCAACTTTGAAGGAGCCTTTCAACAGGAACAAGTAGGCCACCGTTACAGACTAAGAAAAGTGAGAGGACAGCGAGGGTATGAAATTTATACCTATGGGTTTGTGGGTGTAGGGATATTTAAGTTTGATCCAAGAACAGAATTTAACGGAAAAATAATTAGGCTCCAGCCACTTGGTACTGAAGGGCAAGGCTTAATACCTACACGAAACAAATACAGCCTATGGCAAATGTGTATTCCTATAGGTGTTGGATTTAAGTATTCCATGAATAGATCATGGGGATTGGGTGTTGAATTTGGAATAAGAAAAACGTTTACAGATTACATTGATGATGTGAGCACCACCTACTTTGATTTTCAAAATTATGCAGGCTATGATCCCTTAGCACTCCAAATAAACGATCGTTCAAACAGGCGTAACCCTGAAAGAACAGCCGCAGGTCAGCAACGAGGCGATCCTAGAGATAAGGATGCATACATGTTTGCCACCTTTAGTATTCACTATAAATTGAAAAATGGAAGAAACAACCTTCCACGATTCTAAAAAAAGTGTTTAAATATTCGCATCTTTGCCGCGTTAAAAGAAGCCATTATTTGGTATAGATGAAAAAGGCGGTAATTAAGACTTTTATTTTTTTGTGTATGAGTGGTTTTGGGCTCAGCGTCCATGCACAATACAGCGAGTTAGGTTTGTTTATTGGAGGAACCAATTACAAAGGTGAGCTAAGTCACCAGCTTTTTAATGACAAGTTTATAAACCTTGGAGTAGGAGGATTTTTCCGCCACAATTGGACTCGTCATTGGGGCTATCGACTCCAACTCAATTATGGCAAGATTCAAGCCGATGATCAACAAGGCGATCACTTTTGGCAGCTACAACGCAACTTAAACTTTGAATCCAAGATAGTAGAATTTAGCTACTTGTTGGAATTCAACTTTTTGCCCTACGAGGTGGGCAATCGGGAATATGCCTTTACTCCATTCTTGAATTCAGGCCTTACACTGTTTCATTTTAATCCTAAAGCTATCCGTGGTGATGATAAAATTGAATTACAACCATTGGGCACCGAAGGACAATTAATAGCTGATGACAGAACATACAGAAGGCTGGCAGTAGCTTTTCCTATAGGTGGAGGTATAAAATTTAATATAGGACAAATGGGCGTAAGTCTTGAGGTAGCAGCAAGAAGATCTTATACAGATTACTTGGATGATGTGCATGGTGCCTATGCTGATCCAGTGCAATTATTGGTAAATAATGGGCCACTCACCGCTTCGCTTGCCGATAGAAGCATCATCCCATCAGATACCGGATTAGTTTATCCTAGATTGGTCAATAAAATGCGCGGCACACCCAATGATAAGGATTGGTATGTGTTTGGTGGTATCACGCTCTCATTTAGGCTTAGCAGTGTGATGCGTGAAATTTGTTTGCCTTTCAAGCGCAGGCGTTACTAATAACTAAGGGATACTTTTAAATAATATTTTAACTTATATACCGGAGTAGCTGAGTCAATCATGGTTGCTATTCTAAGGCATTGATTGATGGTTAAATGCCTCTTAAAATAAGCTGAGAGATGGTAAAATAATCTTACTTTCGCTTTCTCAAAAAAATGGCAACAGTTTCGCACAAAATAGACCCCAGTAACATCCCCAGCCATGTAGCCATTATTATGGATGGAAATGGTCGTTGGGCAAAACGCAAAGGATGGATGCGCCTCAATGGCCATCAGCATGCTGTTAAAGCCGTAAGAGAAACCACCGAGGCAGCTGCAGCATTGGGCATAAAATTTTTAACATTATATGCATTCAGTACTGAAAATTGGAATAGGCCAAAGGAAGAAGTTGCAGGTTTGATGGAATTATTAGTGGGAACCATCGTTAAAGAAACTCCTACGTTAATGAAAAATAAAATTAAACTTCAAATGATAGGCGATGTGACTAGCCTTCCACCCAAAGCAGCAGCAGCTTTACAACAAGCCATAGATGATACTTCACACAACAGTCACATGACATTAGTTTTAGCGCTCAGTTATAGCAGCCGGTGGGAAATTACGCAAGCAGTGAAAGCCATAGCCGATAAAGTAAAAAAGCAAGAAATTAGCGTTTCCGAAATTTCTGAGGGCACCATTAGTAACCATCTTCAAGCATCCTTTATGCCCGACCCTGAACTACTAATTAGAACAAGTGGCGAGTATAGAATAAGTAATTACTTGTTATGGCAACTAGCTTATGCCGAGTTGTATTTTACGGATGTGTTGTGGCCAGATTTTAGAAAGGAAGATTTGCATAAAGCGGTTGAAAATTACCAACAGCGCGAACGCAGATTTGGCATGACCAGTGAACAAATTAATAAATCTTAATCAATTCCAATGCTATTACGAATAAAACATATTTGTATCTTTTTATTATTATTAGCCAATTCAGCGCAAGCGCAAATTCAGTTGGGAGGCGAAGAATTAAATTTAGACTACAGTGCACCAAAAGAATATGAAATAGGTGGAGTGACAGTGAGTGGCACCAGATACTTAGACGAAAATGTGTTGATTAACATCAGCGGTTTAAGCATTGGCAGAACGATTGATATACCAGGCGAAGCCATTACTGATGCCATACAAAATTTATGGAAGCAAGGGCTGTTTAGCGATATTAAAGTGCAGTGCAAGCGAATTAAAGACAACAAAGTATTTTTAGATATTGAATTACAAGAGCGCCCACGCCTAAATGTGTTTTCATTTAGTGGAGCACGAAAAAGCGAGGTGGATAAACTTCGCGAAGATTATAAAATCCAAACAGGCAATGTGGTAACTCAAAATATGCTCACACTTTTAAAGAATAAGACAGAGGCCTATTATCACGAAAAAGGATTTTTAAATGCCATGGTTAATATCAATGAAGTGGTGTCGGCTAATAGGGCCAATCATGTAGATCTTACTATAGCAATTGAAAAGGGCGAACGAGTGAAGATAAAAAATATAAATTTCATTGGCAATGAAAACTTGAGTGATGCAAAATTAAAACGTGCCATGAAAGAGACCAAGGAAAAGAAATGGTGGCGCATATTTGGTAGTAGTAAATTTATTCCTGAGAAATATACAGAAGACAAAGTAAAAGTGATAGAAAAATATACCGATAAGGGTTTCAGAGATGCCAATATCCTTTCCGATTCTACCTTTAAAATAAATACAAGCAGTATAGCCTTGGATATTAAACTTGAAGAGGGGCGTAAATATTATTTTAGAAACATCACCTGGGTGGGTAATACCAAACACACTGCAGCAGAGTTAAATCAAATATTGGGTGTAAAAAAAGGCGATGTTTACAATCAAGCCGCCCTTGACCAGCATTTGTTTATGAATCAAACTGGGCGCGATGTAAGCTCACTTTATATGGATGATGGATACCTGTTTTTTAATGTCACACCGGTAGAGATTGCAGTGGAGAATGATAGCATAGATTTTGAAATGCGAATCTATGAAGGCAAACAGGCCACAGTGAATAAAGTAACTGTGATGGGAAATACCAAAACCAATGATCGTGTTATCATGCGAGAAATCAGAACTAAGCCGGGTCAATTATTTAGCCGTAATGACATAGTTCGTACCACAAGAGAGTTGGCACAATTAGGATATTTTGATCCTGAAAAAATAGGGGTGAACCCAAAGCCAAATCCAGCTGATGGAACAGTAGATATAGAATATACCGTTGAAGAAAAACCAAGCGACCAATTAGAACTACAAGGTGGTTATGGAGCCAACCAGCTAGTTGGATCATTAGGCGTAACATTAAATAATTTTTCGGCTAGGAATATGTTTAAAAAAGGAGGATGGCGTCCTCTGCCCAGTGGTGATGGACAACGGATGAGTGCAAGAGTGCAAACCAACGGTGTATTCTATCAGATGTACTCTTTGTCTTTTACAGAGCCCTATTTAGGGGGAAAGAAACCCAATTCTTTTAGTGTAAATATTTTTCATAGTGCCTTCAATCGTGATAGGTTGGGTAAAGAAAATCCTTTGCACAGTGGTTTGCAAACCACTGGAGCATCTATTGGGCTTGGCAAGCGGCTTAAGTGGCCTGACGACTATTTTACCTATTACGGTGAACTAAATTATCAGTACTATGAAGTGTACAACCAAGGCCAATCCTTTGCTTTCAACAATGGATTTGCCAATAATTTTAACATCAGCCAAACCCTATCACGCAAGTCAATAGATCAACCTATCTATCCCAGAAAAGGGAGTGATGTAAATTTGAGTTTGCAGGTAACACCACCTTACAGTTTAATATCAGGCAAAGACTTCAGTGGCGCAACCGAACGTGAGCGATATAAGTTTATAGAATACCACAAATGGAAATTTACAAGCAATTTTTTTGCTACTGTAGTAGGCGATCTGGTTTTCAATGCTAGTGTGAACTATGGATTTTTAGGACTTTATAATCGGGATATAGGCCCATCGCCATTCGAGCGATTTTACCTGGGAGGCGATGGATTGTCTAACTTCACTTTAGATGGTCGAGAGATTATAAGACTCCGCGGTTATAGCAACTTTAGCTTATCGCCATCTACTGGTGGCACAATCTTTGACAAGTACACGGTAGAACTACGTTATCCATTATCACTCAATCCAAGTGCCACCATTTACCTATTAACCTTTGCTGAAGGCGGTAATTCATGGGTAAAGTTCCGAGACTTCAACCCTTTTGATGTAAAACGATCAGTGGGTGCCGGTGTAAGAATTTTCCTACCCATATTTGGTATGCTAGGATTGGATTATGGAATAGGATTTGACCCTGAGTATGGCAACATAAAGCGACAAGGCAATACCGGTCAATTCCATTTTATGATAGGGCAACAGTTCTAACTTGAAAAAATTAGTTTAATTAATACATTTGCACGCATTATTAAAATGAAAACAAACATCATCATCAGACTAGCCCTTTTAGTGCTCTTGACACTAGGCCTAAACCAACAATCATCAGCACAGAAATATGCTTATGTCAATACCCAATATATACTTGACAACATACCTGATTATAAATCAGCACAACAGCAATTGGATAATTTGAGTCTTCAATGGCAAAAAGAAATAGAGGATAAGTATAGCATCATTGATAAACTATACAAAGCTTACCAAAGCGAGCAAATTCTTTTAACCGAGGACATGAAAAAACGCAGGCAGGAAGAGATTCTTACCAAGGAGAAAGATGTGAAAGATTTACAAAAGCAGCGATTTGGATTTGAAGGCGATTTGTTTAAAAAGAAGCAAGAGCTGGTAAAACCTATTCAAGACAAAGTGTACAATGCAGTAAAGAAGATGGCAGTAGCACAGAGTTATGCAGTTATATTTGATAAGTCAAGCGATTTAACCATGCTATACACCAATCCTAAATATGATAAGAGCGATGAGATTTTGACATCATTAGGTTATAAGCCAGGCAAAAAAGATAGCGGAACTGGTGATGCTAAAGATTCGGGCTCAGATGTGAAACCCCCATCCAACGAAGAAGGTGGAGGAAAAAAATAAACTCAATAACCACTAATAATCAACTAACAGACCCACAACACACTAAAAAAGAAAATGAAGAAATTATTATTAATTATCGCCATCACAGCCCTAGCTACCGTGGCCACAGCACAGAATACTAAATTCGGGCACATTAATTCTGCAGAATTAATAGCAGCCATGCCTGCAACTAAACAAGCTGATAGTACTTTAAAAAAGTTTGCTGAAACACTGGATGCACAATACCGCCAGATGGGTATGGACTATCAAACCAAACTAGGCAAGTATCAGCAACAGCGCGATTCACTACCTGATGCTGTAAGAAAAGTAAAAGAACAAGAGTTAGAAGATTTAGGAAGAAGAATACAAGAGTATGAAGCTAGTGCTCAAGAAAACCTAACAAAGAAAAAAGAGGAGCTCTACAGTCCAATTTTAAAAAGAGCTGAAGATGCAATAAAGGAATTAGCTAAGGAGAAAAGCTATAGTTATATTTTTGATACCAGTGTGGGTGCTGTGGTTTATGCCATAGATTCCGATAACTTAATGGATGCCATTAAAGCCAAGCTGGGAATAAAGTAATAATATTATCTAATCAACTAAAAAGTCGTACTGAAGAACTACAGTACGACTTTTTTTGTTGGGAGTTGTTTATAACACCTTTCATTGGGCTTAACCTTTGGAAGCCGTTTAAACCCTTTTTATTTTTTAGTTCCTTGCTATGGTACCGAAAATGCTTTTAGGAGAAAGTGGCAACTTGTAGCTTAATTCAAGGCTGATATAAGTGAAACTATCAGGCTTATTAGGATTGCCTCTTCGGCTGGTAATGGGCCCTAAGTAACCATTGGTACCTCTTCCAGTGGGGTCGCTTATGTATTTAGCCAACTCTTGTCGGGTAGGGTCACCGGCAAAAGCGGCATTTATTTCATCATAAGTAGCATACCTATTACTCACATCGTCAAGATAATCCGTGAGGAAATAATAGAAGGAACCTTCAGCAGTGAGGGTAATATTTTTACTGATCCCATATCTTATACCCACTCCCATAGGGAAACCAATATTCATATAATTATAAGGTTTGCTGCTTTTCACTTCACCAGAACCGCCTTGCCCCTCAGTGCGCCAATTGCGCAAGTCAGTTTCGTAGATGCCATCTTTTTTAATAATATCACCTTGGCTACGAGCATCAACATAAGGATTGTTTCTAACTGTACCATCAGGCCAAAAATGATACCTGTTATCGATATTAATATCGCCATTGAATAAATCTGCTTTAGGTTGTCCATAGAACACCCCTACGCCACCAAACACATAGTACACGAATTTTTGTTTGTTGATAGAACGGTTTTTATTTTTATAGAAAGTGTAAGAAGCACACGTTTGCATGCCTATTAAATCATTTCTAAAGCTAATACCTCTTAAATAATTTCGAAGTTCCGAACCTTCTCTAGCGCCTATAGGTTTGGTTTCATCATACTGCAATCTTTGCCAGGTAAATTTCACCATTAAGGAAAGAGGTCTGTACAGCACTCTTGACCTTTCAGGGTTGTTTAAAAAATCGCGCAGGGTGATTTGAAAACCAGAGTTTGCAGAGCTGTAAGTAAACTGTTTTTCATTGCCTAAATCGCCAACATAATTGACTACTCCACCACCAATACCAAGGTCTATGCTTCGTTGTGATTTAGATAATAATACAATAAAAAAACAACTAAAAAGTAGAATTAATTTTTTCATGGGCTATTCCTTTCTGTTAAAGTTAGTATTGCCTTAAAGGTAGTAGTTTAACGAAATCAAGAAGCAATAGGGTATAGAATTTTGGTAAAGTGCAATTATCTATAGGTGAAATGAAAGCCAGTGTCTCAACAAAGCCTTAAAAGCAGGATGCTGCTAAGCAAAAACTTTTTCAATTACCTCTTCTATACGGGCAACAGGTTCCACCTTAATTCCTTTATATTTAGTTTTATCAAGGCCTTTTATATTGTATTTAGATACAAATATTTTTTCGAATTGCATTTTTTCGGCTTCTTGAATTCGTAATTCTAATTTGGGTACTGGTCTAATTTCACCACTCAATCCCACTTCAGCAGCAAAACAATATCTTGGGTTCACAGGAATATCCTCGTTAGAAGAAAGTATAGAACAAACCATGGCTAGATCGATGGCTGGGTCCTCTACTTTGAGGCCGCCAGCAATGTTTATAAAAACGTCCTTAGTGCCTAATTTAAAACCATTTCTTTTTTCCAAAACGGCTAATAATAAATTCAATCTACGAGTATCAAAACCGGTGGAGGTGCGTTGGGGCGTGCCGTAGACAGCACTGCTTACCAATGCTTGGGTTTCTATTAATAATGGTCTCAGACCTTCCATAGTGGCGGCTATAGTGGTGCCGCTAAGTTGTTCATCTCGTTGAGCTAGTAATATTTCTGAAGGATTGGTTACTTCCTTTAATCCACTAGTTTGCATTTCAAAGATGCCAATTTCATTAGTAGAGCCAAAGCGATTTTTTAATGATCTCACGATTCTGTGTAGATGGTTGCTATCACCTTCAAATTGAAGAACGGTATCCACCATGTGTTCTAATACTTTGGGGCCTGCAATGCTACCGTCTTTGGTAATATGACCCACGATGATTACTGGAACTTGTGTGGTTTTGGCATATTTTAAGAGTTCGGCAGTGCATTCTCTTATTTGAGAAATGCTGCCTGGCGAAGATTCAATTTTGTCAGAAAAAATAGTTTGAATGGAGTCTATGATTACCAACTGCGGTTGCAATTGAGTCAGTTTTAAAAAAATTTGATCAAGAGAGGTTTCAGTATAAATGTATAAATTAGAGAAAGGTTCGCTTATTCGTGCGGCTCTTAATTTGATTTGTTGTTCGCTTTCTTCGCCACTGATGTAAAGCAATTTTTTGTTTTTTAATTTTAAGGCCAATTGCAGTAGCAGTGTTGATTTTCCTATTCCAGGCTCGCCACTGATGAGGGTAAGTGCCCCAGCTACCAATCCACCTCCAAGCACCCGGTTAAGTTCTATTCCAGGTAGTTTAATCCGAGGTTCTTCACTCACACTTATATCTTGAATAAGGATAGGTTGGCTTTGTTGCCCATTTTGAGCGGCCCATCCTTGGTGAGCAGTGCTCAACTTTGTGTTGCGTTCTTCAACAAATGTATTCCAGCTATTACAATTAGGGCATTTACCCAGCCACTTTACACTTTCATGGCCACAAGACTGACAGTAATACGCAGTTTTTACTTTTGCCATAGAAAACTATTGTGCCCTTTTTACAAATTCTCTTTGAAGAATTCCTGTTCCGCAGGCTCCACCAGTTCCTTTGAGTGCAAGAATCATAATGTTATCTTCAAGTCTAATTATGTCCCAGCTACCTTTGTAGCAGCTATTGGTTCCAAATGTGCCAAAGTTTTCAAGATTTAATCTAGCATCGTCTACCTCGGTTTTCACAACATAATCAGTAGAATCAACTATGGGAAGATTGTTGCCATACCTAATGGTCATTCTTCCATTGCTAAATGTCCATACTTCATCTATGCTGTCTTTGGGGATATGAATGCAGGTCCATTCGGCTTGTATCCGCTTTCCCAAGTCTTCTTCTGATTCAAAATAATCAAAATTTTCACATCCATAGGTTAGGAAAAGTGCACAGCACAGTAACCAGTATTTGAAGGGGTTTATTTTCATGATGGATTGGGTGATAAAAGTATTAAGTGAAAACAAAATCAATGAGGCTGAGGGTAAAGTTAAAATATTTAGTGTGAAAAACTAGATTGATGAACTATTTTTTGGCAGTATTAATTTTTTCGATGGTCAATGAAGTGCCATAACCCTCTAAAAAGGGAATGGTTACCACGATACCCCCATTGGCTGTTACTTCTGGTCCTCCTACAATGTTTTCTATTTTGTAATCGGCCCCTTTTACTAAAACATCTGGTTTTATTTGATTAATTAAATTTATAGGTGTATCTTCTTCAAAAAGGATCACGTGATCTACAAAGTGTAGAGAGGCAATGAGCACCATTCTTTGCAGTTGATTATGGATAGGTCTTCCTGGCTTTAGCTTACCCACAGAGGCATCAGCATTCACCCCTACTATAAGAATGTGGCCAAGGTCTGCAGCTTTGCTTAAGTAATCGATATGCCCAAGGTGTAAAATATCAAAGCATCCATTAGTAAATACTATTTTTTTATCCTTGAAGTGATATTTACTAGTTAATAGATTCAATTGACTAGCAGAAATTATTTTTTGATGGATGATTTCAAGATGCTTCATTCAGCTTTAATTTTATTTTTTTGACCTGCCTTATACAGTAGCGCAATAGCTATCAAACCACCAACTACCACCACTACCAATTGCGATTCATGTGAAAGAATGGCATAACCTAAAGCTGCATCGGCAGGCACATCATATAGTGCCAGTCCTTGCTTGACTATTTGATGAAAAATGCCCAAACCTCCTTGAACTGGAGCCGACATAGCAATACCACCCACTACCAATACAAACATACCGGCTTTATAACTAAGATGGGCTGTTTCAGCTAGTGCATAGAAACAGGTATAGGCCATCATAAAATACATGAACCATATTAAGCAAGTATGAAAAATAAAGCTCCACGGATTAGCTAGAAGTCTAATTGATAGTGCACCATCTATTAAGCCTTTGAAAAAATTTGCGATACCTTTTGTCAATTTATGTGATTGGATAGCACTTTTTTTGCGATTTATTAAAATGAAAAGGAATAAAATAAAAACCAATAAACCCGCAATCAGAATTGGGTATTGAGCAAGTTGCTGAAGTCGATAAGAAATTTTCGAAAATATTAGTTCATTAAGCAATCCATACAATCGATCAAATTCAAGCCAAGCTGTTAGTAAGATGCAAATAGCCAAACAAATTACATCAAATACTCTTTCAGCAATAACAGTCCCCACTAGTTTATCAAAGGGGGCCTTCTCCACCTTGGCTAAAGAGGCGCAACGGCTCACTTCGCCAAGTCTTGGAAGCACAAAATTCATGAGGTAACCAAACATGAGGGCATACATGGCATTGGCAAATTTTACAGGATGGCCACTAGCCTCTACCAACAATTTCCACCTGTAGGCCCGGCTAGCAAACGCAATAAGTGAGCAAACTACAGGAATCAGTATCCAGAAATAGTTTGCTTTTTGTAATAGCTCTTTTATGCGATTGGCATCAATATCTTTAAAAGCAAGTACAATAAAAAAAACAGCCAACGCTATTCCGATGAGGTACTTGATGATATTGCTAATTTGTTGCTTCACACTTACAATGTATTGCCAGCCTTCGGGAAAACTACTGTAGGTTTAAATTTTTTGGCGTTTTCGAAATCCATAGTTGCATAAGATACCACTATTACTACATCGCCCACCAGTGCTCTTCTTGCTGCTGGACCGTTAAGGCAAATTTGACCGCTGCTGCGTTCGCCTTTGATCACATAGGTCTCAAACCGTTCGCCATTGTTTACATTAAGCACTTCCACTTTTTCATTCTCTATTAAGTTAGCTGCTTCCATTAGATTTTCATCAATGGTGATACTCCCCACATAGTTTAAATCAGACTCAGTTACGGTAACTCTATGTAATTTTGATTTCAATATTTGTATTTGCATACTTTATTTGTTGTATTATTAGCTATTTGATAATTATTTTTCAAGCGTTATCATTACTTGATTTTTTTCCACTTTGTCGCCTTGGGTAATGTTGATTTTTTTAATCATTCCATCCGTTGGTGCTTTTATTACATTTTCCATTTTCATGGCTTCCAATACCAGTAAGGCATCGCCTTTATTTATCTTTTGATCAACGGCCACATTTACCTTGAGCACCAAGCCAGGCATAGGTGCTTTTATGGTGGCAGCGGCAGTAGCACTATTATTATTGAAGCCCATTTCGTCAAGTAGCAAATCGTATTTGTCTTTCACCACAGCTAGGTAGATTTGGTTGTTGATTTTAAGCTTAATGCTTTTTTCCTCTTTATTCACTGTAATGACATCGATTGAAATCGATTTATTCTGGTAGAGTAAATGATAAGCACCATTTCCAATTGGCACTATATGGCCATCAAATAATTGATTGTTTAGGCTAAGTGATCCATTGTCAGAAGCAATGCTATAATCCTTGCCATTTAATGAAACTTTAAAGTTATTTTTCAAGAGTGCTGAATTGAATTAAGTGCAAAAGTATCAAACATTTTGAATAATGCTTTATTTTGTGGTGCCGTAAAATTGGCATTAACACATGATGGAAGGTGCTTGATAATGGCGATTAATTTTAAGCTATAAAATGATTTGAAATATGAATAAGTGGATGTCGATTTTAAAATGTATGGATGTGATATTGGTATGGGCATTAATAAGTTGTAATGCACCAGAACCAGCATCTGATGCTATAGAAAAAAAAGAAAGTGTACCAACCTACCAAGCACGGGGGCCATTATTCAATGGTGATAGTGCCTATGCATATGTAAAGGCACAATGTGATTTTGGACCGAGGGTACCAAACACTAAAGCACATGATCAGTGTGGCAATTATTTAGAAAAACGATTAAAGTCACTGTGCAGTATTGTACATGTGCAACAGGCTACTGTGAAGGCGTATAATGGAGCGGATTTAAAAATTAAAAATCTGATTGCACAGTTTAACGAAGCAGCCACTGTAAGAATCCTGCTTTTTGCACATTGGGACACTCGCCCCTGGGCCGATCAAGATAGTGAGCGAAGAGATGAACCAATACTAGGCGCTGATGATGGGGCTAGTGGAGTGGGCGTTTTATTAGAATTGGCTAGAATATTAAATGAAAACGCCCCACCTTTAGGAATTGATATTGCTTTTTTCGATGCGGAAGATTACGGAACAAAATCTGGTGAAGAGCAGATGAGTGATAGTTATGCCTTAGGAACTCAATATTGGTGTAGGAATTTAATGCCACAGGGATATAAAGCACGGTATGGTATTTTGTTAGACATGGTAGGCGCAAGTAATGCAACCTTTATTCACGAGGAAATAAGTAATAAAAATGCAGGTGAATTATTAACTTTTGTTTGGGATAAGGCCGCCAAGCTAGGCTATGCTAAATACTTTGTGTGGCAGCAGGGACCGGGCATTGATGATGATCATAAATATACTAATGAATTACTGGGCCTCCCCAGCATTGACATTATCCATCTTAACACTCATAGTAGTGCTCGGAGTGTATTCCCCAATCACTGGCATACCCATCGTGACAATATGGATATTATTGATCCAACTACTTTGAAGGCCGTAGGCCAAACTTTGACAGAATGTATTTGGACATTAGAATTAAAATAAATAGATCACTTACTTTATTCACCCATGGCTTTCATCAACTCAGCTAATTTTGGCGTAAGAATAATTTCTGTTCTTCTATTCTTCCTTTTCGCCTCTGGAGTAGCAGCAGAATCGAGTGGCATGTAAGGGCCCTTGCCAGCAGGGGTTATCCTTGTAGGTACTATCTTGCTATTGGTTAATAAAATTTTGGTTACTGAAGTGGCTCTCAGCACACTTAGTTCCCAATTATCGCGTGCTCCACTTGCTAGGGTACCATTAATGGGTACATTATCAGTATGTCCTTCGACCACTATTCCTAGATCTGGATCTGATTCCAATACTACGGCCAATTTTTTCAGAGCTTCTTCACCTTTCTTTTCAATAACGGTAGAACCAGAGGCAAATAGCAATTGCTCTTCAAGGCTTACATAAACCTTTCCATTGCGTTTTTCTATGGTTAGACCATTATTTTCAAAACCCATCAATGCTTTGCTCACAGCATTTTTAAGTGATGTGGCAGCGCTATCTTTTTGTGCAATGATAGCTTGTAATTCAGCCACTTTTGCTTCGCGTTCGGCAAGGGCTTTTTTGGATTCATCGAGGTCGCGTTGTTGCGAATCTAAATCTGCGGAAGATTTTCGAAGGGCGTCTTCTTTTTTCTGCAAATCAGTTCTGGCTTCATTAAGTTGGTTGAGTAGTTTGCGAGTCTCTTCGGCACTACCAGCTTGAAGTTTTTCATTGTTGGCCAATAATTTGTCGTATGAGGCGGTCAGTTGATTGTAGAGCTCATTCAACCTTCTATAATTGTTGCCTTGAACGGCACTGTCATTGGCTAGCTTATTTACTCCTTCTTCTAATTTGGCATTTCTAGCGGTAAGATCAGTATTTTCAGTACTTAGAATGGTGTTCGTATTTTTAAGTTTAGCAGCTTCCTCTTGGCAAGCTTTTTCTTTTTTCTGAAGATCTTCAAACTGGCGAGCAGGAACACAAGCCGTAGCACTAAGTACCATGGCCACTATTACATGATGGAATTTACTTTTCATATTCAAGGAGATTATAAGCCACAAAGTTAGCGAATATTTAAACCGTGTGTTTAGGTAAGTATTATCTTATCCACCGATGATGCACCTATTAATGTTAGAAAAAAGGGATGTAAAATGAAACGATAACTAGTCATAAGATGGTTATAAAGGATGTACCTTTGTGAACATGCAATCACTAGTACTAAAAGAGATTTTAACAGTATCAACCATCCTATTTGCGGTAATAGACATTGTGGGCAGCATTCCGGTGATTCTTCAAGTGAAGAGCAAGGTGGGGCGCATTAATTCAGAGAAAGTTACCCTCATATCGATGGTAATTATGGTTTTGTTTTTATTTTTAGGAGAAACAATATTAAAGTTTTTAGGAGTTGATGTAG
>JBDKJS010000117.1:0-8768 GCA_039806065.1 Bacteroidota bacterium
CAATTATATAATAATCCACACCATCAGTCCATCCATTATAGGGTGTCCAGTTAAGTTGTACTGAACGCTGTTCGTCCATTGTTCCATTAAGTATGATGGTGGAAGTATTGGTGGACAAATCGCCATTTACATTGCAGATGTTTTTAACTAGTATTTTGTAGTAATAATGTTGAGTTTGTACATCTACATCATAGTCATGAAAATAAGTTTGGTTCACCGGCAATGAGGCTACATAATAAAAATTTGAATTGTCTAAGCTTCTATATAAGTCATATTGAACTATTGCTTCAGGGTGAACTAACGGTTCAAGCCATTCAGTGAGCACGTGATGATTGTCTACTACGGTTGACCTCACCACATCTGCTATTTGATTGTCTAGTAAATTTACTGGGTAAGTTATACTAGTATCACTCCAACTTGTAAATATATTCCCACATAAGTCACGCGCCTGTATTCTGTAACTATATTCCCATGGACAACTGAATGCAGTATCGAGGTAATGAAGTGTATCAGATGGCACAGATGATAAATATTGCCAATTGGTGTTATAAGGATCTCTGCGAAAAATATCATATGCACTTACCGGGCATCCATCATATGCATTCCAAGTAACATTTATAAAATTTCCGGATCTGGCTGATGATACATTGATAGTACTGTGTGGAGTCAATTCTGTTAACGGTATAATGTTGCTACATACATCGCCTGTGGATAAAATGTAAGTGTACACATTATGCAAGGTGTTAAGTCCTGAGTCAATGTAACTTGGAAAGACACCAAACTGTGTATTGTTCGGATTAGTATCAGTGTAAATTAATTGATAGGAGTTTCCACTTAGTTTGTACAATGCATAATAACTCAAATCTATTGCAGGATTATTATCCCAGGTTATCTCCACAGCATAATTATCCAAAACGCTTACGCTTAAAATGGGAGTTGCTAGTGGTGGAAGTGTATCTAATACGTGAATGTAATTAGGTAAGCTAATGGTATCAGCACATCCTGATGCATTGCTTATTATTAAAGTGGCATCATAAAAACCAGGATTGCTAAAAATTATTTGTGGGTTTTGAGCAGTGTCTATAATGCCATTGCTAAATAGCCATAAATAGTTAGCCTGAATTGCACTTGATGATTGATCAATAAAACTCACTGCTAAGGGAGCGCAGCCTTGCTGCGTACCAGCTGTAAATAGTGCCGATGGAACATCATTTACAATTATTTGTTGTGTGGAATAACTGGTATCACTGCAACCGTATATGTTCATTGCAGTGATAGAAGGGTAGTAAACACCTGCGGTATCATATACAGTAGTAGGAAATAATGCTGTGCTTGAAAGTCCATTTCCAAAGTTCCAATAGATGCTGTCAAAGCCAATGCTTGTATTTGTAAAGCTAACATGAACCGGTTCGCAACCAATAGTATCGCTAATCTGAAAACCAGCTTCTGGAGTTGGGTGAACAAGTACTTCTTGTGGATACTCAAAAAATGCACTGCAACCGTTAGTATCAGTGGTAACTAGAGCTATGGTAAATGAACCAGTGTCGGTATAGGTGTGAGTAGCATTTTGTGTAGAGCTGCTATTGCCATCTCCAAAACTCCAGGACCAATTGATGGCTTGCTGTGAAAGATCTGTAAAACTTACAGTAAAGGGAGTACAGCCTTCGAAATCAGAAATACTGAAGTTAGTATTGGGACCTAATACATTTATATACATCTCTTTGGTAATAGTGTCAGTGCAGCCTTGTGTTGTATTAACTATTAACGATACGGTATAAATTCCTGGATCAGCATAAATATGATTAGTCTGTTGGTTGGTACTTGTACTTGAGTCGCCAAAATCCCAAATGTAACTGTCACCATCAAGCGTTAAATTTGTAAATTCAACTACGGCAGGTGCACATTGCATCGTATCAGTAGTTACAAAATCTGCTATTGGATTTCTAATAATAATGGGTGTAACCCTAATAAGGGTATCAGTACAAAATCCATGTTGCGGGCCAGCATTAACTACCAACATCACATTGTAAGTTCCAGGTTGAGTGTAAGTATGTGAAGGCGATGCTGAAGTGGAGGTGGTACCATCTCCAAAATCCCAATACCAACTATTTGCATAATGACTTTGATCTACAAATGTTACAGTATGTGGGGTGCACCCTTCTGTATTGAGCGCATCAAATTTTGCTACAAGTAATTCTGGGAATGGGAGTTCAAAAGTATCTCTACATCCATTTTGATCTACAATGGCTAATTGGATTGGGTATCCAACAAATTCAGCATAGATATGAGTGGGGTGCTGCGTAGTGTCGTATTGATTATCGCCAAAGTCCCAAGACCATGAAACTGGATTAGCGCTCAAGTCAGTAAATACTGCAGTAGAAGGCATGCAAATCCCTGTATTAGTAAAGGAGAATTCAGCATGGGCTGTATCAATCTTAATGTAATTTATTTCTTGCAACACATCTACACAACTACCCCTATATACTTGCAATGTTACGGTGTATAATCCTGCTTGGTCATAAACATGACTTGGCCCAAAATAGGTGGAAGTGGCTCCATCGCCAAAATCCCAGAAGTAAGCATCTCCATTTAAGCTATAATTGGCAAAATCTACCCTAAGTAAATCGCATGCTTGGCGTGATGACCATGTGCTAAAGTTGGCTATTGGTTGCCATACAGTAACATTTGGTTGTAAGTTAAATGTTTGTGCACAGCCAGCTGCATCAATTACTGTTAAACTAACAGAATATACACCTTCTGAGTCATAAAGATGCACAGGATTGATCTGGGTCGAAGAGTCGCCATCGCCAAACAGCCAAAGGTAGCTTGTATAATTTTGTAAGCTGGTACTAAAATGTACCGAGTCATAGCCACAAACTTCTGTTTCACTTGCCAAAACCGGACTTATATAATTTGCGAAAATACTTGTGGATAAAGATTGCTGGCATCCTACAGTGTCAAATACGGTTAAGGTAACTATGTAGTTAGGCAATCCACCATTGTAGGTGTGGCTTGCATTAAAGGTAGTAGCTGTAGTGCTATCTCCAAAATTCCAAAAATAACTCGAACCACCCGTGGATAAATTTTGTAGATTAATAGTAGTATTCGTGCAACTGCTATTTTGTGTGAACGAAAAATCAGCTACCGGCCCACCGACTCGAACCAAACTATCCCAATTCCAAACCGAAGTAATTCCTAAGGTATCTAATGTAGTTAGTTTAACATTATATATCCCTCTAAATAAATAGGTGTGCACTGGATATTGTAACGTGCTAGTATCGCCATCTCCAAATTCCCACATCCATTGAATAGCCCCTTGGATTAAGGCTGCATTATTAAAGGTGACTGTAAGCGGTGCACAGCCTTCTTGCACTTCTACAATGCCTACATTACCAGGATCTATGGGAGTTGTATCTGGAGTTCCGAAATTAAATGGCGGTGGATTATATGTGAGGGTACATAAGTCATTGATGATCGTTAACGTTACATCGTAATTTCCGAACATATTATAAGTGTGAATTGGATTTTCTAAACTTGAAGAATCGCCATCACCAAAACTCCATAGCCATTGTGTAGCACCTACACTATTTGCATAAAACTGAACATCAGCAGGGAATACAGTATCCAAAGGGAGACCATAAAAATTTGCTCCAAAGGGAGGAAAGTATACACCATTGCTTTGCATTGTAGTGTAGCTACAGCCATCTGTAGTGGTTATAGTAAGAGATACACTGTGATATCCCCCAACTGGATAGCTATGCGATGGGTTTTGAAGCGTAGAGGTAGTGCCATCTCCAAAATCCCATAACCAAGATATTGCGTTAGAAGATGTGTCATAAAATTGTGCAACAAATGGTGGACAATCAGTTACTGAATCAGTAAAGCCTGCATAACCTCCAAATACCTGAAAAGTGCTGAAAATAGGGATGTATTGTGAACACCCACCTCCTGAAGTTTCAGTGGTCAATGATACTGTATAATATCCTGGTATGCTATAGGTATGCAATGGATTTTGCAAGTTAGAGGTGGTACCATCTCCAAAGTCCCAAAGCCATGAAGTTGCTCCTAAGGTATTGTCGGTAAATTGAGTGGTAAGGGGGGCACAACCTGCCGTGGTTGGTGGGGGAATATAATTCGCACTTGGATTAATTAGTTGTACATAAGTACTCCTATCCAAAGTATCACTGCAGCCTAAAGAATCTACTATGATCAGGCTAACATCATAGGTTCCATTCACCGTATATTGATGACTAGGATTAGCCAGGGTGCTGGTATTTCCATCTCCAAAATCCCAGAAATAGCTCAAGCCATTTCCAAAACAATTACTGCTGAAATTTACATTCAAGGGTGCGCAGCCTACCCGTGGTGTAGCACCAAATAAAACTCTTGGCGATGAAACAGTTATACTGTTAACTAAAGTTTTATGCCTGATACATCCATCTGCCGATGTTACATGAAGGGTTACTGTAAAGTTTCCCGTGCTATTGTAAGTAGTTGTTGGATTAATGCTTTGGCTGCTACCTCCATTTCCAAAATTCCACTGGCAGGTACTATAATTTGATGAAAGATTGATAAATTGAACTTGATGTGGAGCGCATCCTAAAGTATCACTGATAGTAAAGTTGACAATTGGCATCACGCCTACATGGATCATGTTTGGATAAACAACAGTATCTACACATCCACTTTGCATGTATAGAATTAAACTTACAGTGTAATCTCCTGGTGTAGTGTAAGTATGCGAAGGACTGGATTGAGGTGCTGTGGTACCATCTCCAAAATCCCATAATGTTTGTGCATTAAATGGATTATTAAATTGTACTGTGAAAGGCGCACAGCCGCTATCATCATCCACTGTAAAGTAGGCCCAATTATTAGCTCTAATTACAATAGGATCATTGAGTGTAACTGTATCTGTACATCCAAGCGGACTTGTTAGCACGCAATACACTTGATACGTACCTGGTAAACTATACGTATGTGATGTGTTCTGAAGGTTTGACCCACTTCCATCTCCAAAATTCCAATTGAAAAGAATAGCATTGGTATTAGAGATGCCAAAACTAAAGGGAGTACTTGGGTCGCAACTAGCTAAAGCATTAGTTGTAACTAATCCACTGGGTCTTGGGTGTATAGTTATGTATAAATTTCGTGTAAATAAATCTTGGCACCCAGCGGCATTAGTAGTAAGCAATGTTACTGTGAATGTTCCTGAAGTATTGTATTGATGCAGAGGAGTTGCTTGTGTAGAGGTTGTTCCGTCTCCGAAATCCCAGAGGTAAGTATTTCCCCCCACTGAGGTATTAGAAAAACTTATCAAGTTATCGTCTACACATGCAGCTTGAATGTTACTATTAAAACCAGAAACAGGCTTGGCTACTACAACTACACCATTTATAACTGTGAAAGTATCACTTTGCCCAAAAGCATCATAAGCTATGAGCCTTATCGTGTAGCTTCCTGCTATGGTATAAATGTTAGATGGATTATTTAAGGTACTGGTATTTCCGTTCCCTAAATCCCAATAGTAACTTACTGCTCCCGTTGAGGAATTTGTGAATTGAACATTGAGGGGTGCACAACCATTGGTAGGATTGAATGTGAAACTAGCATTAGGCGCTGCCGCACATCTATTACCAATAAATATTACCAACAATGCAATCCATGCAACCACAATACGGGGAAGACTTTTGTAATTAGCTGCGATGGTCATCCCGAAATTGATATTAGTACTGTTGGTACTATTTTACTGATACCATCTTGGTACCTTTTTCTAGAAATAAAGGGTTAGTATTTGGCGTGCTCACACTTTGTGGATCTGCCTGTGCTACCAACATTCCCATTTCGTTAATTTGTTTTATTCTATATTGAGTAGTTCCGGTAGTAGGTTTACTGTCTACCCAGCTATATAATAATTCTAATGGCGAATTAATTCCTTCCTTTAGCCCAACAGGTTCATATTCATTTCCATCTGTTGAACGTTCAATAACATAAATGCAATCAGGTGCATTTGATGTGGCTATCCAATTTAAATATACTTTCCCCGCATTGAATACTACATTTTGCTTTACAAATTCTAATTTGTTTGGCTGATCAGCTGGGGCAGGGGCGGCCACTGCTGTACTGGGTGATTGTGCAAAGGTATTTACCGTTGCAAAAATTGCCATGAATAACAAGGTCAATTCCAGGGCATGAATAAAAAATTTGTTGGCAAAGCCTTTTGATTGGGCCTGTTTAACAGTATTACTGTTGCTCAATGTTTGTAGATGTTTGGTGAGTTGTGCTTTCATCTTTCTTTGATCTTTTAAATTATGGTCTAATTTACCCGCTTATTCTATTTTAGTTGGGAGAGAATCCTCACTTACTTACAACTGTAAGATTTTGCAGTTTTTTCATTTTTTTCTGATTGCTGCTGCTAAAGAGTATTTGTTTGAAAAATTTAAAAAAAATCGTTTTTATAGATAGTTACACTTTTAACAAAAAATATTTTTGTATCTAAACACTGATCACCTCGTTATAATTACTCAAAATAACTCTCCTAAATTATTAGTCACTATGGAACTGCTAAACAAAACTATCAAGAAGTTGAGCGAACAAGAGTATCAAGAATTACTTTCTGCTGTAGCTGGCCGAAAGAATAACAAACCATACACTGTATTAGAGTATGCTAGAAAATTTAATTACTCAGAGGATCAAATGATGGATCTACTGGCTGTTAACCCTAGTACCTATTATACTTTGAAGAGTCGTTTGAATGAAAAGATAGCTCAATACATGTCTAAAAATGTACATAATCCAATTAATGCCTTAAAAGAAAAAGTTGCAGCAGTGCCTGCAATGATGTTTGGCAACAATAGGGAAGTGGCCATTAGGGCTTTGAGAAATTTAGAAAAACAATTAATAGAATACGACTTGTCTACCGAGTTAATAACTGTCTATAAAGCATTGGCTCGATTAAGCATGTTTAACGGTGATTTTGATTTTTATGAGAAAGAATACAATAAGCACGTTGCCTATTCTTTAGCAGTAGTTAAGGCTGAAGATTTATTTTATGAATTTGCCAAGCGAGCAGGGAAATACTTGCTTAGTAAGGAAGACAGTGACAAAGAAATGATGAGTGCTGCCCTGCGTGAAATTACTAATATAGCCGAGCTTTATCATGGGCATCGTTTATTCGTTCTATCTAACGTGGTAAGGTTGTATCATCTTTGTATAATTACTTCAAGAACCGAAAATTTAAAGGCGCTTGAATTAGAGGTAGATTCTGTACTTGGACAAATTGATAGGCATTTTTCAACCTATGAATTGGATACTTTTTATCAATCCATCAGATTCTTAGTAGATCTTATGTATTTTGAGTATTATCAGCAGGCAGATAACCAAGTAAGAGCCGATCATCATTTTGAAAAAGTAAATCATAAGATAGGTGATGTGGGATCTAAGCCAATCTTTAATTTTTATTCGATTCAATTTTTGTTTTCAAAAGTTAGAAGATACCTCTCTAATAAAAATATTAATCAATTGCTTGAAAACAATGGTACCCTTGAACATTCATTTGATGCCGAATCCACTGAACCATTTGCTTTCATTTCATTTAAGAAGTATATCGCTATCTGTAAGTTCTATCAAGGAGATTTTGCAAATGCAGCTAAAACTATTAATTCACTTCGTAATGAAATGTCAATTAAAAAATTCTTATATGCTGATGTAGAAGTAAAATTATTTCAAGCGCTTCAATACTGTGTGATCGGTGATGATAGCCTGTGCAATCAAATTTTGCAAAGTGTAAAAAGACAAATTCCTGAGCACGATGAAAAGTATGAACCTGCCACCATTCTAATTAAAATGATTAAAACAGCTCTTAAGCCCGATGATATTCGTAGAAAAATAAAGAAATTAACAGAGATAAATGAAGTTTTTGAAGGGTCAAAGAAAAATGCAAATAGTATGTTTTGGTTTTTGCAACTAGATGAGAACATCTTGCGTAAGATGGCTAACCCAATAAAGATTTAACCATGTTTAAATAAGCGCATTAAGCTATGCGATAAAAATCTGTCTTGCAAAGGACAGATTTTTTTTTGCACCATATTTTCATTACTTTGCAGCAACTATGATAGTTTATAGCGTTACAATCAATGTAGATCACAGCATTGCCAAACAATGGCTCCAGTGGATGCGCACCAAGCACATTTATGATGTGGTAAAGGCAGGCAATTTCCTTGATTTTAAATTGCTGCAATTGATGGGCGATCAGGATTCTGGAGGCCTTACCTACAACGTTCAGTATTATTGTAAAGATCTGGCTGCTTATCAAAAATATGAAAAGGATTATGCCCCTAAACTTAGAGCTGAAGCTATCGAAATTTTTGGTGATAAGTTCGTAGCATTCCGCACCCTTTTAGATGTTATTGAATGATTAAAGCAAAAAAACATTTTGGCCAAAATTTCCTCAATAGGAAAGACCTAGCGCTTAAGATTACTGAGAGCCTTACCTTTCATAATGGCTATAATTGTTTACTTGAAATTGGCCCCGGAATGGGTATCCTTACAGATCTTTTGATTAACCAAAAGAGTCTTAATTTCAAATGTGTTGAAATAGATCCTGAAGCAGTAAATTTTCTTCGCGACAAATACTTTAGTAACCAACAAGTCATCATTGAATATGATTTTCTAAAGCTCCCTCTCGAACAGGTTTTTTATGAACCATTTGGAATAATTGGAAATTTCCCTTACAACATTTCTTCGCAAATTTTATTTAAGGTTTTAGA
>JBDKJS010000118.1:0-3460 GCA_039806065.1 Bacteroidota bacterium
TGGCTTTTCAAGCAGGCACAGCTTCGGCTTATGGCTTAACAAAGGAACAAGCATTAAGTACAGTAACATTAAACACTGCAAAAATATTAAGCATTGATAAAACCTGCGGTAGCTTAGAAGAAGGTAAAGATGCTACTTTGTTAATTTGCGATGGTGATGTATTGGATATGAAATCGAATAAAATTGAAAAAGCATTAATTCAAGGCAGAGAAATTTCGATAGATAATATTCAAAAACAATTAAACGAAAAGTATAAAAAGAAATATGGGGTGGAATAAAAATTAAACACATAGAAACATAGAAATTTAATATTGATTTTTTTGAATTTACTCTCTGTGACTTGCAAAGCACTATGAATATCTATTGACTTTAATTGCAACAAAAAGTATATTGTTCCAATGCAAAAGTTTAACATAGAAAATCTTTTTTAGAATACAGAAATAAAACTATCTATTGTGCCTATGTGATTTCATATTTGTATTTTTAAGCAATCTCTAAAAGTTTCTACAATAATTTTTAAATGCATTTTTTTAATGGCTTACTGATAGGAATGAGCATGGTCATATTTGTTGGCCCTGTATTTTTCTTATTGCTCACCTCATCACTAAGTGGAGGCCGGAAGGCAGGAATGGTGGTAGCGTTGGGAATAATACTAAGCGATATTATTTGCATTAGTTTGATTTCATTAGGCTTAGCTCCTTTTTTATCATCTACTGAAAGATTAAAATATTTAGGTATTGGTAGCGGTACAGTACTTATTTTTTTAGGAATAAAATATTTAATCAATAAAAAAATAACACTGCCAAATTCAGAAGAAAAAAAAAGCACCTTCCTATTTCATTATTTTAGTAAAGGATTTTTAATCAACTTTATAAACCCTTTTGTATGGCTGGTTTGGTTAGGTGTTATTAAATATGCTGAATCAAAAACGAATCAACATTCCATCATTTATTTAACAGGCGTATTAGCAGGAATTTTTTCAACCGATGTGGCGAAAGTGTTTGTAGCTAATTGGATAAATAGATGGTTAGATGTAACTAAGCTTCATAAAATTTATAAAATAATTGGCTTGGTTTTAATCGGTTTCGGAATAAAGCTCCTCATTGATTTTATTAAATAAATAATTATATTTACACTATTAACAATCTAAAACAATCTTATTATGCAAATGAACTATTTAGTACTTGCCTTAGCAGCACTTATCCCAATGATAATGGGATTTATTTATTACAACCCAAAAGTGGTTGGCAATGCTTGGATGAAAGAAGCAGGATTAAACGAAGAAAAAATGAAAGGCGCTAACATGGCTTTAATTTTTGGGCTTAGTTATTTGTTTAGTTTCATGTTGGCTACCGCTATTTATTACATGGTTATACATCAGGCACACATGGCATCTATTTTATTAAACGAGCCTGGGTTTAAGGAAAAAACAGGTGATGTGTACACCATGTACACTGAGTTTTTAGCAAAGTATGGTCATAATTTCCGTACATTTAAGCATGGTGCATTTCATGGTACGATTAGTGGCTTTTTTGTAGCATTGCCTATATTGGCTACCAATGCCATGTTTGAGCGTAAAAGCTTTAAATATATTGCAATTAATGTTGGATACTGGACAATTACTATTGCCTTAATGGGTGGTGTAATTTGCCAATGGGCTTAAGTAACTAACAAAAAATAAAGAAAGCCTTATCAATTGATGAGGCTTTCTTTATTTAACTAACTGCTGTATTTGTATTTTGAAATGAATGAAAAACTCTTTCACAACAGGAAATAAATGCGCTGTAGTTTCAATAACAAAATGACCAAATGGAATTAAGTATGCCACTACTTTTGAATCGGCGGTAGTATCTTTAGTTAAAATACTTACATTTAATAACATCCAGATAATGCTGCTATAAAGAGCAACCCCGATAAATGCACCCACCACTCCTCCTGTTAATTTATTAGCAAAATTCAACTCAATGGCTTCCAACATATTTTCAATTAATTTGCCTACTAATCTGAATAAAATAATTACCCCAATAAACAATCCTACATAACATACAATGGGCGCCCATGCGCTTTTCCAACTGATAGCAGCAATAATTTTTTGTGTAAAAAATAGTGTGGCAAATATAGCAGCTATATATCCAGCAAGCGATAACGCTGCCATCACCAATCCTTTAGTGAATCCTTTATAAAAACCTAATGCTATTAGGCATAGGAATAAAATATCTATAGTCATGTTCTGAAAAAATTTATCCTACTACTACTTCATACATTTTGCTAGTATCAAAATAAGTTTGAGCACAACGCAACACCTCATCAGCCGAAGCATCACGAATGGCTTGAATGGTTTCATAATAGCAATCCATGCTTAATCCCATTTGCAAGTAGGTGCCAAAAATGGAAGTCATTTGTAAAATATTTCCTACATCTTCTAAATAGCTTCCTAACATATAATTTTTCACTTTTTCTAATTCGTCAGAAGTAGGCTTTGCTTGCTTCATTTCTTCCATCTCTTTATAAATTTCAGCAATAGCATCTTCACAAACTTCTTTCCCCACTTCTGTTTTAATCACTAATGTTCCGCCTAATTTATCAAAACGTAATCCTGAATGAATACCATAAGTATAGCCTTTATCTTCTCTGATATTCATCATTAATCTACTTCCAAAATAACCACCTAAAATGGTGTTGGCTACTCTTAAAATATTTGAATCTTTATGTTTTCTATCTAATGAATGCATTCCGATTCGGATACAACTTTGTACTGCATCTTCTTTTTCAACATAAATTTTTCTTTCTGCTGAAGGTTGAACGCTAGGTAAAACATGCTCTTGAACTTTATTAGATGCCCAATCTGTTGTGCCCATTATTTTTTCAATTTCTTGAAGCAAAGCGTCATCTACATTTCCGGCAATGAATAAAAAAGCATTAGAAGGCGTATAATATGTTTTATGAAAAGCTTTTAAATCATTAACAGATACTACATCATAATCCGATTCAGTAACTGCTATTCCATAAGGATGAGATTTACCGTATAATGTTTCTCTAAACAATTGTCGATTTAAAAAGTCAGGCTTTTCTAAATTTTGCTTAAGGTTTTGTTTGCCTCTATTTAAATTAGTTTTTAATTCCTTTTCATCAAATGACGGAGTAAGAACCATATCCATTAAAACTGGGAGCAAAGCATTAACATGTTTTTTCAAACTTGAAAACCCAATCCCTGCATTATCTAAATCAGCTATAGCACGAAGATTAGCGCCAAAAAAATCAAAATGGTCAGCAATTTGAATAGCATTCATTTTAGAAGTACATTCTTGCAACTGATGGTTGGTAAATGTAGCTACTAACGGAGAGGAATGATAAGTAGCTCCTGCTTTAAAATTTAAAGCAATATCAATTATTGGTGTATTGTTTTGATGTAAATAATATACATCTAATCCATTCTTAAAAGTTGTTTTACCTAAATTTG
>JBDKJS010000119.1:0-4650 GCA_039806065.1 Bacteroidota bacterium
TTGAGAATAATTTACAAAAAGCTAAAGAAGAGTTAAAAATGCTTCAAGAAAAAATGAAATTATTCAATCAAAATCAGGTTAGCAATAGTACTTCGGAATGAAGAAAATAACATCATTCAAACAAGAGGCTGCATTCTAATTAAGAAATGCAGCCTCTTTTATGTAGCGAGAGAGAGGGTCGAACTCTCCACCTCAGGGTTATGAATCCTGCGCTCTAACCATCTGAGCTACCTCGCCATTATTGAACACCTCAAAATGGCATTCTTAATTGGGCTGCAAAAGTAATATTTTATCAGTTGCATGCAAAAAAAAGCTAGCTTCTATCACTTTCTTCTAATATTTTAGTTTGCTTTTTAAGCAATTTTAATACTAAGGTGATGATCACAGAAACACCCAACGCCCATACCATAATGTTGCGAGGAAGAAACTTGCCGCAATGGAAATACCTGATAAACCAATCTATAAACACATAGCCAACCACAGTGGCTAGAAATCCACTGTACTCTCTTCTTAAGACACTTTTTATTGAAAATGGAACGTTGCCAGCCCGATAATTTGAGAATTTTGGGAAAAAGGCAGGCACTCCACTACTCCATTCATCATAAAATTTACCAAATTTTTTACCTATGAAATCCTCCTCTGCCATCATAATTCTTTCATAGTATAACCAGTACATGGTGGTGACTAATAACACAAAGCCGATATTTTTACAATAAAATATGAGTCCGATCCACATTAGATAATTACCTAAATAGAGCGGGTGCCTTACCACCGAATAAATACCCAATGTGTTCAAAGATTCAGCCACTTGTTCTTTAGTGTTTCTACCACTGGTGCCCTTGGGTGTGGTGCCAATGGTAAAGGCCCTAACAGCAAAACCTGCTATCACACAAAGTACTGAGCATCCGTTCATCAACTTTAAATACCAATTAGGTTGCGTGCCATAGTCACTAAAGTAAATCACTGGGATGGCCATAATAAATAACAAGACTGGAATTTGTCCTCTATACTTAAATAACTGAAGCCCTTGGGCCACCATAGATCGATGTAATGACATAGTTGATTTCTTTTTAAAAATTGAGCTACAAAAACCTAGTTTAATGGATACAAATCAATTAAATTTAGGATTCGCAAATAGTGAAAATAAATGCATAAACGCAACTTTATGACCTAGTGGTATATAACAATAAATAACTACCTTGCGCGCCCAAATAGTTTATATACAGTTGTTTCATGGCAGACAAGAAAGAAAAATATAGTTTAGAATTCACTATCCGATCATCAGTAAAAATTCTATTTAACCATCTAAGTACAGCAAGTGGCCTTGAATCATGGTTTGCTGATAAGGTAAATGTTCGTGATGGTGATTTCATTTTTGTTTGGGATGGTAGCGAACAACGAGCTAAAATTGCATCTAAAAAAGAAAATGTTTTTATCAAATTTAAATGGGTGGGCACCGATTCAGATGATGATACTTTTTTTCAATTTGAAATAGTAACTGATGAGATCACTGGCGATATAGCATTGGTAGTTACCGACTTTGCTCTTAAAACAGAACTTGAGGAGAATAAAATGTTATGGGAAAGTCAAATCGAAAATTTAGTACA
Source organism: Bacteroidota bacterium (assembly GCA_039806065.1). Classification (GTDB taxonomy): domain Bacteria; phylum Bacteroidota; class Bacteroidia; order AKYH767-A; family 2013-40CM-41-45; genus JBDKJS01. Next base: position 1,608 of record JBDKJS010000119.1, read on the forward strand.
CACGCTAGGAGGTTAATAATTCTTCACAACCTTCAATAATGTTTCATAATAGCTGAAGAAACTAGCTTCACAGCTCTCTATTTCGGCTAGCGGCCATTTGAAACTGAGTTTACAAAAATTCTTTTTAAGAGTATTTTCTAATGCTATGCCATCCAAGGCCGATAGCTTTATATAACTGTTTGGCTCAAAATGATATTCCCAAGGTCCCTCCGCCACTGATATATAACATGGCAATAGTGCAAGCATTGGCAATTGTGCCATTACCGCTGGCGAAAGTTTAGCCCAAGTTAAACCACCTAAATGTAAGGTAAGGCTCAAATGATTTCCCATCCAAAACATGGTTCTTAAGGCAAAAGTATCATTGGCGCTAAATTGTCGAGGAAAATCTAAGTTAACATAGGGGAAGCCTAAATAATTCTCGCCTCTGAAAATTTTAGGACTTATAAGTGCCGAATTGGAAGGTAAATGTTGCGTAACCAATGATTCTAGCCGAGGCAACCATAAACAAAAAGAATTCACAACTTTAGTAACCACCTCATTCTTGATTCTAAAATATTTCTGCTCAGTTACAAAAAGCAACTCTTCAGCAGTAAAATTGAATTGATTATCTTGCCGCGTCATTTTTTGCTAATATACTTGAAGAAATTAGATAAACTTATATTAAAGTCTTTTTTAGGGCCATTTATCATGACTTTTTTTATTGCCCTATTCATTTTACTCATGCAGTTTCTATGGAAATACATTGACGATCTAGTAGGAAAAGGTTTAGAAAGTTGGGTCATTATTAAACTACTTTTTTATACCAGTGCCACCCTAGTGCCCTTGGCATTGCCACTTGCGTTACTATTAAGTAGCATTATGACATTTGGCAACTTGGCCGAACATTTTGAACTTACTGCTGCAAAATCATCGGGTATTGCATTGCAAAGAATTATGAGGCCGCTCACCCTCACCGCACTTTTCATTTCTGCATGTGCATTTTATTTCTCAAACTTTATTTTACCAATAGCCAATCTGAAAATGCAAGCCTTGTTATATGATGTGAAAAATCAGAAGCCTGCACTATACATCAAAGAGGGTATATTCTATAGTGGAATTGATGGTTATGTAATAAAGGTAAATCATAAAGATAGCGATGGTAAAACTATTTATGACGTTATGATTTATGATCACACAGATAATAGAGGCAACACTAAATTAATAATGGCCGAAAAAGGCAACATGGTAATGAGCACTGATGAAAGGTATCTGCTAATTACCTTATCTAATGGCAGAAGTTATGAAGAAGCGATAAAAAGTACTGGAAATAATAATACGAGACCTTTAAACAGATCAGTATTTGCTGAGCAACAAATTCGTTTTGATTTGAGTCAATTTAAAATGACGCGCACCAATGAAGAGTTGTTTAAAGATAATTTTCAAATGTTAAGCTTAGCACAGCTTGGAAAAAATATGGATAGCCTCCATCAAAGTATCAATCGAAGGATGACCAGCGAAGCCAATAATATTAAACCCATGATAGGCCTTGATTTCAAAAATGACTCAAATAAAAGTCACTTAAACCGAATTCCAGATAACTTCATAGCCAGATTTTCAACCTACGACCAATCCAACATATATAGCGCAGCCATTGCTAGCGCTCGCACCGCTAGTGAAATGATCAACAATAATGTAATTGATATTAAGTCGAGAAGTAAAGTGCTGTTCAGGCATGAAATTGAGTGGCACAGAAAACTAACCTTATCCTTTGCTTGCTTAATTTTATTTTTAATAGGTGCCCCACTTGGGGCTATTATAAAGAAGGGTGGCCTAGGAATGCCGGTAGTAATATCAGTACTTTTCTTTGTAGCCTATCACATCATCAGTATCACAGGTGAAAAGATGGCTCGTGAGGGATATTGGGAAAGTTGGAAAGGCATGTGGCTAAGTGCAACCATACTATTACCAATAGGAATATTTTTAAGTATGAAAGCTAGTCGGGATTCCGCTATTTTTGATCGGGATGCATATAGGAAAATTTTTAAAAAAATATTTAATCTAAAATAGATTGAAAATTCTAGTCATTACTAACAAAATAATTTGGCCCTTAGACGAAGGAGGCAAAATAGCAACACATCAACTCATGATGGGATTACATGAGGCTGATTGCCAATTACACCTTTTATCGCTCAACACCAAGAAGCACTTTCAAGACCCTAGTACACTACCACCCCACTTTAACGCCTTCCAATTTGAAGCTAGTTATATAAACACTGATATCAAATGGAATAAAGCGTTGTTAAATGTTTTCAGCAATAAAAGCTATAATGTTGAGCGATTTGAAAGTAAAGATTTTGAGAATTTATTAATTAGAAGACTAACAAAAGAATTATATGATATTATTCAACTAGAAAATTTATTTTGTGCTCCGTATATTAACATCATTAAAAAATATAGCAAGGCAAAAATCATTTTAAGAGCACATAATATTGAACATAAAATATGGGAGCGATTGGCAACGAATGCATCTAACCCTCTAAAAAAAATATACTTAAATTTTTTAGCCGGTCGCCTCAAAAATTTTGAACTAGCTACTCTAAAAAGAGTGGATGCGGTAGTATGTATAAGTGAAAGTGACAAGAATTATTTCAGTAGTCAACAAGCTATGCTTCCTGTTTCGCATGCCACTAGTGGCGTGCAGCTATCCACTTTTCCCAATCAACAGCCTCTAAACTTTAACCACTGCTATCACTTAGCGGCTATGGATTGGCTACCAAATATAGAGGCTGTTACTTGGCTTCAAGATGAAATTTGGCCTCAGTTATTAAACCATACCAAGAAGTTGCAATTACATTTGGCTGGAAGAGCATTTCCAACATACCTTCAACAAAAAGAGATAACCAATGTAACATACCATGGTACTGTAACGAATGCTGCTGATTTTATTGGTAAGAAAGGAATCATGTTAGCTCCTCTCAAAAGTGGTGGTGGAATTAGAATAAAAATTATAGAAGCATTGAGTTATGGAAAAGTAGTAATCACCACTAGCATTGGTGCTGAAGGG
>JBDKJS010000120.1:0-5236 GCA_039806065.1 Bacteroidota bacterium
CTCCAATACCCATCCACTTCACCATGAGCCAGTTCAATCATAAAGTAGATCTGATCATAGCTAAGGCGCCTGCCTATGCACAGCCCATCATGCTTCACTTGCGTTCCTTGGTACACAAAGCACATCCTGCCATCGAAGAAAATATAAAATGGGGTAGCATTAGTTTTGAATATAAAGGAATAGTGTGCAGCATGGCTGCCTTCAAAGCACATGTGAGCTTCGGGTTTTGGAAAGCAAAACTAATGAAGGATGCCGATCTACTGCTGCACAATCAAGCATCAGCCATGGGACATTTAGGAAAATTAACCCAACTCAAAGATTTGCCTTCCGACAAACTATTAATTGCCTACATCAAAGAAGCGGTATTGCTAAACGAAATCAATGCCAAATTGCCCCTAAAGAAAAAAATAACAGAACAAACCCCCATTTCCTTTGACCCTGATTTCATCCATCAATTAAAGAAACACCGCATTGCCTATAGCCATTTTATGGCGATGAGCCCCAGCTGCAAAAAGGAATACAATGAATGGATCACTGAAGCCAAAAGGCCAGAGACAAAAACAAACAGAATAAATACCACCATTGCTAATTGTGATGAAAACAAATCACTGCATTGGAAATATAAAAAATAGTTTAATATTTTAAATTCCTAATCAATGAATAAACTACTGCTTTCTCTTTTGCTTACAAGCCTTTCATTACACTCATTGGCTCAAACAAATGCTCGCGACTCGGTGATGATCAACAAAATATTTGACGAAGCATTGGTAAATGGCAAAGGCTATCAATGGTTAGAAATGCTCACTAAAAACATAGGCGCTAGACTGAGTGGCAGCCCGGGTGCCGATAGGGCAGTAGCTTGGTGCGATAGCTTGTGCAGGAGTATCGTACCTGATGGTGTTACCCTGCAACCAGTAACAGTACCTTACTGGGTGCGCGGGGCTAAAGAAGAAGTGATGCTACTAGAAAAAGGGCAACAACCTGTAACGCTAGCTGCTTGTGCCCTTGGAGGTAGTGTGGCTACACCAGCTGAAGGATTGCTTGCACCAGTGGTAATGGTGCATTCCTTTGAGGAATTAGAAAAATTAGGAGAAGCCAACATTAAAGGAAAAATAGTTTTTTATACTTATGAAATGGACCAGCGCTTCATCAATACATTTGGTGCCTATGCCGATGCTGTGGGCTATCGATGGAGAGGCCCTTCAGAGGCTGCCCGATTTGGAGCAGTGGCAAGTATTACCCGTTCCATTGCCATCAATGTGGATGACTTTCCGCACACGGGTAGCATGCGCTATATCGACTCGCTGCCAAAAATTCCCTGCGCTGCCATTAGTACCAAAGCTGCCGAACTACTGGAACAACGACTCCAAGAAAATAAACAGTTTAAAATTAACATGAAACTTAACTGCCAAACTTTAGCAGATAAACCCAGTCATAATGTGATTGCTGAAATTAAAGGAAATGAATTTCCTGATCAAATTATTGTTATAGGCGGACATCTTGATGCTTGGGATAATGGCGAAGGGGCCCATGATGATGGCGCTGGAATAATGCATACTGTTGAAGTGCTTCGCTTGTTCAAAGCCATCGGCTATCAACCGAAAAGAACCATCAGAGTGGTTTCTTTTATGAACGAAGAAAATGGATTGAGGGGTGGTAAGGCTTATGCTCAATTATCAGAAAAACTTGAAGAAAAACACATTGCCGCTATTGAGAGTGATGAAGGTGGGTTTACCCCTATAGGCTTTGGTATTGACGCCAACAGCTCACAGTTCAATAAAATTAAAACTTGGCAACCTCTACTTGAAAAATTTGGTCTCTGGCATTTCACCGAAGGGGGTGGCGGTGCTGATATTAGCCCTCTTAAACCGCAGGGTGTTCCACTGATGAATTTGGCGGTCGATAGCCAACGCTATTTTGAATACCACCATACTGCAAACGACACTTTTGACAAAGTTCACAAACGTGAATTGCACCTAGGCACTGCTGCCATGGCCGCCATGGTGTACCTGATTAGCGAATACGGATTGTAACAATTATCAGCATACATTTGTATTGAAATATAATTTTATTAGTAAGGTCAAGGTATGGCAATTATCGCTAACTTCACCATTACTAGATCAACTTAAATGGAAGAGCAAACATTTATATCGTCCGGTAAATCACTCAAAGATGCCCAACTTGGAAAGCTGTTTGGGAAGCCTTGCTTTAAAATTAATGGAAAAGCCTTCACTTGTTTTTTTGAAAATGAAATGGTTTTTAAGTTAGACCATACACAGCACTCACAAGCTATGCAATTAAAAGGGGCCAAACTATTTGATCCCTCTGCCAGAAATAGTCCCATGAAAGAATGGGTTCAAGTGCCCTTCATCCATGCCCACCAGTGGCCTGAACTGGCTCGCCTGGCCTATGGCTACGTGAAAGGGCTATCATCTTAATGGGATTAATTTCCGAAACAGCTTGTATATTTATACATTTATAATATATCAAAAAATATAATGCTAATGAAAACACTTCCACCCACCAAAGTATTTAGCACTATGGCGATGTTGCTCACCTTGAGTTGCTGCAGCGCTAACCTCCTAGCCCATCGCGTGCAAGCTTTGCTGCCTGATGTTACCGTGGATTCCGTAATGAAAGCTCACAGCAACGTATCTAAAATGGCATTCGATGACCTTTCTGCTCACCTCTTTTATGTTACCTATAGTGGCGATGTTTATGAAATTACCACCAACGGCACTGATACGCTGCGTTGTACCGCCAATGATCACGGAATTTCAGCCGTGCAAGGCTTAGCTTTTATGGATAGCAGCATCTACCTCTGTGGAAATAATTGGGGAACTACTACTAGCATTGGAAAAATAGTGCGCGGACAATTGCAAGCAAATGGAACCTACCTCTGGTCTGATGTGGTTACTAGTCATCCCTATCCTACTTCAAGCCCTTATGGCGATCACGGTTTCACCGGATTAAACATTGACCCTAGCCATGCTTTTCTTTTTGTGTCTAGTGGCGCGCGCACCCATCTTGGCGAAGTGCGGTCTAACAACGGTGCATGGCCCGGCTATCGCGAGGTGCCCATGACATCACGGATTTTTCGATTTCCAATAAACACCAATAATTTAACCTTGCTCAATGATAGTGCCTGGCTGCAAAGCAGTGGCTATGTATTTGCCGAAGGCACTAGGAATGCCTATGACATGGCCTGGGATGCCAATCAAAATTTATTTGCCATAGACAATGCTGGCGAAAGGGACGATCCTGAAGAATTAAATTGGCTGAGGCAAGGGCACCATTATGGCTATCCATGGCGCATGGGGGGCAATGACAACCCACTTCAATTTGCTAACTATGATGTAAACCTTGACCCACTGGTCAACCACCAATCTACCGGATACCTTAACGGCTGGTTTACCAATGACCCCAATTTTCCGCCTCCGCCAAGCGGTATTACCTTTACTGAACCCATTCGCAATTATGGCACCACTGCCGATTTTTATAGAGATGCGCTTACCGGTCAAGTTCGCAATGCAAGTGATGAGGCTACTTACATCACCACTTTTACCGCACACCGTTCGCCATTGGGTTTGGTGATAGATAGCGATAGCATACTGGCCAATCCTTACCGTGGCGATGCATTCGTTTTAAACTTTATGCCCGGTGGCGATAGCAGCGGCTTTACACCTCTCTCGCCATGGGGTGGCCCATGCCCTTTTGTGGATACAGCACGCGAATTGGTACAAATGAAATTAGCTTATGATGCTACTATAGATAATTTTACCGCCACCACAGCGAATGTTGTTACTGGTTTTTATTTACCTGTTGATGCAGTGATGGTGGGTGCCCAAATGTTTGTGATAGAAAATGATGGTAGCCTTTGGAAAATTACCTTTCCGCTTTACACACATGTAACTGATGTGAACCAAGCTACTGCCGTGTCTGTTTATCCAAATCCGATGCAGCACGTAGCCACACTTCGTTTTACTTATCCCTTGCACACACCAGTCTCGCTGGTAGTGTACAATCAACTGGGAGAAGTAGTGATGCAGCAAGGCCCTTCGTTAGATCGTATGCTAACTATTAAAAAAGATAAAATGCCCACCGGACTTTATTTTTACCAATTGCGCACCGCAGGTGCTATCATCTACCAAGGAAAATTAGTAAGCTACTAACCCATTTTCCTTCTATCACAAAATAATGAAAGGCGTTTTGTTTTACCGCTTCTTGTCGGCTTTGTATTCTAGTATATCGGCCGGCTGACAATCGAGTGCTTTGCATATGGCCTCCAACGTACTAAACCTAATGGCTTTTGCCTTTCCCGTTTTTAGGATGGATAGATTAGACAAAGTTAGATCTACCCGCTCTGACAGTTCGTTCAGCGTAATTTTGCGCTTGGCCATCATTACGTCTAAGTTTACAACTATACCCATCTGTTATACCGTTAAATCATTTTCTGTTTGCAGGGCTACCCCTGTTTTAAAAATGGTTGTTATGATATAAAGGATAGCCGCCATAAATAAAAATGCTTCGCCATCTTCCCAATATTTATGGAGCATGGCTAAATCATAACCCTGCTGATGCAGTTGTGCTACTGTAATTTGTGCTGCATAACTGATTAACCCTACTAATAAAGTATAAAGACTTATTCGACTTAAGTGCTTGGACACCGCATTGCTGAATGGCTTTTTTAAATCCAAATAACTTACCATCATGATTACGTGGTAAAACAAAGTCCATTTTAACAAGGCAACTGCCAATAATAAACCATAGACCGAATAATAAACTGCCTTGCTGCTATCATACAAAAACGATAAATCCATTTTCTGGTATAGATTGGTAACCATGGCTGGCTTAAATACACTGAAGAAAAAATTTACTATTAAGCCTCCCGCTTCTATACCCAGTCCTACAAAAATTAACCAGGCAATGATTTTTAAAAACATGAAAATGAACTTATTGCTTGCTGACATGGAAATGGAGATTAAAATTAATCATGCAAAAATAATAAATATTTATTGATAAACAATAAATATACATTGTTTATCATAAAATACGATAAAATATGCTTCCTGGCAAGTTTTACTGGCTGCATCCAGTATGTTTGAAGCTGGCCAAAGTGCCTCGAGAAGCATTTGCCGGGTTATAAAAAAATAAGTAGCATCCTTTAGCAGTGCCCAGGGTGCTATGCTAGGTGAGTGTTTTAATCTATCACCACCACCTGCACAGCCTTGATCAG
>JBDKJS010000121.1:0-4045 GCA_039806065.1 Bacteroidota bacterium
TTTTTTCTTCCTACTTTTCTTTAGAAGAAAAGTAGGCAAAAGAATCGCAATCAAACAAGGTAATTTTTGCTGCGCAAAACCGGTGCTGATTTTCTCACCCCACTACGACCAATGATAGAAAGCACCCCTTAACTCCAAGCACTATTCGGCAGCATGGCAGTGATAAAATCACTCCTATTACGCTGTTTGATTGCATTTGGAAATTATCTAATAGCTATGCTCATAAAAAACAATTAAGGAAAACCATCATCAATACACAGCAGCCAAAAGTTGGAGAAAAATTTTCCTTTTTTCATCTTGCGAACGGGCTTTGCAAAAGTGTTGATGATGCGAAAAAAAATTAGCATATGCTGTAATTCTTTAATAGCAGTTGGTTGCAGATATGGGATGACGAAGGCAAATAGCTGCTGAGGCGATGAATAGCGGCCCGGGGTGAGCGGATTAGCTGCTGCTAAAAAAAAGTATTTTTTTAGCAGCACTATGAGCGAACACCGGCAGTGCTGCTAATGAATGGCGGTGGTGGTGATGCCGCCCAAGGAAAAAGTGGGAGGTGATGTTGCAAATGTCAAGAGTAAACAATGGTATAAAAAAGAATGAAACGAAATGTGATAGCTTGTTAAAAAACGGTAAGTAATGTAATGAAATGGTGCATGGCCAAGGTATGGTGCGGTTGGTTTTTGGCCTATTGGGATCAATAAATAATGGTGGGAGTGTAACTAAATGTGGGCAGGAGCGATATAAAAACAGTAAGATATTTCTAAAAATTTAAACAGAGATTAGGTAAGATAGCTTCTATAATTGGAACAACCGGATGCCGATAGGGTGCGTTTGACTAACATCAATTTATTCGATTTAACAGGATTATTAGAAACAAAAAATTACTTAACCTTTAAAAAACTTAAAAGATAAATGCGTCAATTAAAAATTACGAAACAGGTAACCAATCGCGAGACAGCCTCACTCGACAAGTATTTACAAGAAATAGGAAGAGTGGAACTTATTACAGCTGAGGAGGAGGTGCGTTTGGCACAGGCCATAAAAAAGGGCGACAGCAAAGCCTTGGAGCGTCTTACGAAAGCCAATCTTAGATTTGTGGTGTCGGTAGCCAAGCAGTACCAGAATCAGGGTCTTACACTGGGTGACTTGATTAATGAGGGAAACCTGGGTTTAATCAAGGCTGCGCAGCGGTTTGATGAAACGAGGGGCTTTAAATTTATTTCGTATGCGGTGTGGTGGATTCGCCAGAGTATATTGCAGGCGCTTGCTGAACAAAGCAGGATAGTGCGTTTGCCTTTAAACAAAATTGGTTCTATTAACAAGATCAATAAGGCTTTTAGCAAACTAGAGCAAGAGTATGAGCGGGAGCCTAGCACTGAGGAAATATCGCAGTTGTTAGAAATTTCGCCTGATGATATAAAAGATGCCATGCGCACCTCTGGAAGGCATATGAGTATGGATGCGCCATTGGTACAGGGGGAAGAAAATTCGCTCATAGATGTGCTTAGTGATGATGACCAACCGCACCCTGACCACAGCCTGATTAACGAATCGCTGAGACGTGAGGTGGAAAGAGCACTTACCACACTAACCATGCGCGAGAGTGATGTGCTGCGGTTATACTTTGGATTGGCCGGTGAGCAACCGCTCACGCTGGAAGAAATAGGCGATAGATTTGATTTAACCCGTGAGCGGGTGCGCCAAATTAAAGAAAAGGCCATACGAAGACTGAAGCACACTTCGCGTAGTAAAATTTTGAAAACTTACTTAGGCTAATGGCCGGTGATGATTGTTGAGCAATAGATGTAGAATGCGCGTGTACAACGGCCCTAGTAGATAACCAATACTAGCAGCATAATAGCAGGAGAGGCTGCCATCCAATATATTTTGATGGCAGTCTCTTTTTTTATGAGATAAAATAAAATTATTTACTTTGCACTGCAATAAATGGTAACCCCTACCCGACTATAACGCTCACTAGATGGAATGCTGGGATGGATGAAAAATATAAATGGGTGACGAACAATTAAAACAACTTTAACTAAATAACTAACAAAAATTATTATGAAAAAATTTCTGCCTTGGATTATTCTTGCACTGTTGGTGCTATGGAGCATTAGTATGTATAATGGATTGGTAGGTAGCCGTGAAAAGGTGAGTAAAGAGTGGGCTAATGTGGAGACACAGTACCAACGCAGGGCCGATCTTATTCCCAATCTGGTGAATACGGTGAAGGGAGCAGCTGAATTTGAAAAAAGCACATTGGAAGCGGTGATTAAAGCTCGTTCAGAGGCAACGAGTATAAAGATAGACCCCAGTAACATGACTGCTGAACAGCTTGCCCAATTTCAACAAGCGCAAAGTAATCTGGGTGGTGCATTGGGCAGGTTACTGGCTGTGGCCGAAAGCTACCCACAGCTAAAGGCGGTAGATAATTTTACCAATTTACAGGCACAGCTGGAGGGTACTGAAAATAGGATTACTACGGCTCGAAATAATTTTAATGAAGCAGCCCAGGGCTACAATGCCAGTAGGGCTACTTTTCCAAGAGTAATATTTGCCAATTTGTTTGGATTTACAGAACGGCCCTACTTCAAAGCCGATGCTGGAAGTGAAAAGGCACCTGAGGTAAAATTTTAACGATGGAGGCGGCTGAAAAATTATTTTCGGAGGCCGATCAGCAAGTAATAATGCAGGCCATAGCCACTGCCGAAAAAAATACAAGTGGCGAGATCAGACTCTTTATCGAAGATGCCTGCGAGGGAAATCCCTTAGATAGGGCGGTATATGTTTTTCATTATTTAAAAATGAATAAGACAAAATTGCGAAATGGCGTTTTATTCTACTTGGCTTTTGCCGATCGTAAATTTGCCATCATTGGCGATAGTGGTATTAATGGTAAGGTGCCAAAAGATTTTTGGGATGAAATAAAATTTCGTATGACGAATCACTTCACTACCGAAAATTTTGTAGCAGGATTGAGCCAAGGCATTACCATGGCAGGAGCTGCATTGGCAGCTCACTTTCCTTATGCGGGGGGCGAAGATAAAAATGAACTGAGCGATGAAATTGTTTTTGGAATTAAAAAATAAGGTAGCGCTGCTGCTTATGCTTTGGCTGTGGGCAGCAGGTGCTGTAGCAGCTGAGGGTGATTACCCTGGCAAACCTGCTGAGCCGGTGGTAGATTACACCGCTACCCTATCGGCCGATGAAGTGGCTAGTATGGTGGCTGCCATTAAGCAATTTGAGGATAGTACAAGTATTCAAATAGCGGTGTGCATGCTGCAATCTGTAGGTGGCTATGATATAGCAGAATATGCCACCACCCTATACAACAAATGGGGTATAGGACAACAGGATAAAAAAAATGGTGTATTACTTTTGGTAGCGAAAGCTGATAGAAAGGTGTTTATTAGCACGGGTTATGGCATGGAGGGCGTGCTACCCGATATAGTGTGTAAACAAATAGTGCAACGGGAAATAGTGCCACGCTTTAAAGCTGGCGACTATTATGGTGGTATAGCTGCAGCCACTGAAAAAATGATGCAATTGAGCAAGGGAGAATACAGCGCCAAAGAATATTTGACTAAAAAAAAGAAACCGAAGGGGAATGATTGGTTGGTGGTGTTGGTTTTGATGGGTATTGTAATCATAATTATCATCAGCCAATTAAAAAGAGTGAACCGGTATGCCCATAGAAATAACTTAGGATTTTGGGCTGCTTGGACTTTGCTTAACGCTGCATCAAACAGAAGTAGTAGCAACTGGAGTAACTGGAGTGGTGGCGGTGGTAGCAGCAATTGGGGTGGCGGTGGTTGGGGCGGATTTGGCGGTGGAAGCAGTGGCGGTGGTGGTGCTGGGGGAAGCTGGTAACAACTTTTTTATCATTTAGCATCTATTTTAATTATATTATTGCCTAAATAGCATGGACCAAAGTGTACCATTAGCAGAACGAATGCGCCCTCGCCAGTTGATAGACTACAAGGGTCAGCCACACTTGGTGGGCAATGGTAAACCATTACAGGTTATAATAACCAATAAATTGGGA
>JBDKJS010000122.1:0-3948 GCA_039806065.1 Bacteroidota bacterium
TCTCCGCTACCTTATCCATAATATCGCGGTTCTTTTTATCATCTAAATAGAAATGATCTTTCCCTATATCAAAAAAAGTGTAGGGTTTAATTCTATACGGTTGGTGAACCTGAAAGTAAAAGCAAATACTTGGCATAAATTTTAATTTTTTTTATCCTATATTTAATTGTGATTGGTATAATGATATAACCCTTTTGGCACTGTGATCCCAGCTAATGTGCTTTAGATCTACAAAGGCATCTTCTACTATTTTTTGATGTAGTACAGGTCGCTCTAGCAAGTTCACTATGTAATCAGCTGCTCTGTAGGTATCCCAATAATCAAATTTCAAGCTTCCTTTGAGCACCTCTGCCACACCACTTTGTTTGGAGATCACACAAGGAATGCCAAACTGCACTGCCTCCACAGCACTCAAACCAAATGGTTCACTCACGCTGGGCATTACATATACATCGGCCATGCTCAGCAGCGACCGCACTTTATCCAAATTTAAAAATCCGGTGAGGTGAAACCTGTTGCCAATTTTCAATTTTGAACTCCTATCGATCAGTGGCTTATGAAATTCGCCAGTGCCAGCCATTACAAACCGCACATCTTCCCGTTCTGAAAGCACCTTATGGGCTATGTCCACAAAATATTCCGGTCCTTTTTGTCTGGTGAGCCTTCCAACAAACAACACCATTTTTTCCTTAAACGGCTTAGGCCTTCTGAAAGGTGTTACTGGTCTTATTCCGTTGTGTACCGTATGGATCTTATGGGCAGGAATACCATAATATTTTTTAATGATGTTGCCCGTGAAATCACTTACCGGCATTATTAAGTCAGCATACTCCATGCCTTGCTTTTCCATATCAAACACCCAACCACGGCTGTGCTCACCACCCCTGTCAATCTCTAAACTGTGGATGTGCAATACCAATGGCTTTCCGGTACGCGATTTTATTTCCATACCAGCAATCATGGTCATCCAATCGTGTGCATGGATGATGTCAAAATCCATGGTATCGGCTACTCGTGCTGCTATTTTTCCAAATACTTTTACTTTCTCTATCACATCGCCCCCATAAAGGTCGTCTATGTTAAATACTTCTAATTGCTCTTGATTAATCTTTATCTTGGTAATGTATTTGGATAAATCACTGGTGCTTTGCTCAACAAGGCCCGAAGGAATATAGGGATTTAAATTGCTTTCTATGTATCTAATATCTTTAAAAACTTCGTTGCTATATTCTTTGGTAATATCCTTCAGCGTAACGGCATCTATCTGATTCAAACCAATTAAATTCAAATTCGCAACCTTAAAACCTAACGAACTTTTGGGAATGATCATGCTCACCTGGGCTTCTTTTGCCAACGAAGCACATAAATCATGACAGGCTACTCCCAACCCTCCGTTTATGACAGGCGGAAACTCCCAACCAAGCATTAAAATCTTTGGTTTATTTTGGCTCATATTTTGATCGTAATTTACTCAATGCTGCCCCATCACTGATTTTCAGTAGCTTTTATGGCCTTTTGGCAATAACTTTTTGGGCTCATTGAAAGTACAAAGATAAACCATTACAAAAAAGAGATAAATAGGATTTAAAAATATTATAAACAGACTTATATGATGGATTATATGAATAGTGTGAGCACCACACCGAGGCAAAAAAAATGGCCCGGAAAGGTGAAATCCATGGTTCAAACTGAAAATGTTTTTTTATTCTCTGCCGAGAATTGCAAATTGGAAGTGAGCATTCTTACCGATTGCATCATTCGTTTCAGGTATACTCCCACCCACTTCGAACGCGATTTTAGCTACGCCATCGAAAATCCAATTCAGCCCAACTATTCCTCCCTACAAAGTTTTGAAATAGGTAAATATTTTGAAATTCATACAGGTAAGCTCGTGGTCTTTGTAGAAAAAAATTCACTCAAACTTACCATCGAAGATTTAAAAGGTTTTCTAATTCTCGAAGATGAATCGGGTTATCATTGGGAACCTAATGCCGAACATGGTGGTAATTTTGTGTATTGCTCTAAAAAAATTCAACCGGCCGAATATTTCTACGGCCTTGGCGATAAAGCTACTGACCTTAACCTCAGAGGAAAACGATTTTGCCATTGGGGCAGCGATACCTATGGCTATACCAAAAACCAAGACCCTCTTTATAGAAACATTCCATTCTATTATGGATTGCATAAAGGTAAAGGCTATGGAATGTTTTTTGACAATAGCTTTAAAACATGGTTCGACTTTGGTCATGAAAACGAAGAAGTGATGAGCTTCTGGGCTGAAGGTGGCGAAATGAATTGCTACTTTATCTATGGCCCCGAATTGTTGAGCGTGGCCGAACGCTACACCGACCTTACGGGCCGCCCTGATTTGCCCCCTATGTGGGCTTTGGGTTACCAACAAAGTAAATGGAGCTACTACCCCGAAGCTAAAGTACATGAACTGGCTGCCGAATTCAGAACTCGGAAAATACCCTGCGATGTCATTCACCTTGATATAGATTACATGGATGGTTTCAGGTGCTTCACCTGGGATAAATCTCGATTTCCCGATCCTCCTAAAATGATGAATACCCTCAAGCAACAAGGGTTTAAAATAGTTACCATCATTGACCCGGGCATCAAAGTAGATCCTGATTATTGGGTGTATCAAGAAGCCATTGAAAAAAAATATTTTTGCAAACGACAAGATGGCGACCTTATGCATGGTCATGTGTGGCCGGGCGATTGCAATTTTCCTGACTTTACCAATCCCGCTGTAAGACATTGGTGGGGAAAACTTTATAAAGAACTAATTGAACAAGGAGTTAAAGGCGTTTGGAATGATATGAACGAGCCGGCCGTGTTTGAAATGGGCACCTTCCCTCCCGATGTGCGCCACGATTATGATGGGGCTGACGTGAGCCACAGGCGGGCACACAATGTTTATGGCATGCAGATGGTGCGCGCCAGTTATGAAGGTATTAAAAAATTATTGGCGCCTGCTCGCCCATTTGCACTCTCCAGAAGTGGCTATTGTGGTGTGCAACGATACAGCGCCATCTGGACGGGCGATAATGTGGCCAGCTGGGAACATTTATGGATTGGCAACATGCAATGCCAGCGCATGAGCATTAGCGGCATTTCATTTGTAGGTACAGATATAGGTGGCTTTATTGGCGAACCTGATGGTGAACTTTTTAACCGATACATACAAATAGCCATCTTCCATCCCTTCTTTCGCGGCCATAGCAGCAGCGATCAAGGCGATAAAGAACCTTGGGCCTTCGGTCCAAAATATGAAGCCCTCATCAAAAAAGCGATAGAACTAAGATA
The DNA here is from genome assembly GCA_039806065.1 of Bacteroidota bacterium. Lineage (GTDB taxonomy): Bacteria > Bacteroidota > Bacteroidia > AKYH767-A > 2013-40CM-41-45 > JBDKJS01. The sequence continues at coordinate 3,313 of JBDKJS010000122.1, forward strand.
CCAGTTGCTTCCTTACATATACAGCACTTTTTGGCAATACAGCACCCATGGCACCCCCATGATCAGGCCACTGAGCTTCATTACCCAATACGATTCCCAAACACTCTACCGCCAAGATGAATTTGGCTTTGGCGATTCCATCATAGCATGCCCCATTCAAGAGAAAGGCAGCAACGGACGGTGGATGTTTTTACCCAGAGGGCAATGGTACAATTACTTTACCGATGAAAAAATAACCGGTGGAAATGAATTCTTTGTAGACGTTACCGAAAGTACTTTCCCCTTGTTTGTAAAGGCCGGTGCAGTTTTACCTCACTACCCCATTCAGCAATATGTGGGCGAGAAAAAAATTGATCGCCTTACGCTTCATGTGTACCATGGCAACAGCCGATACAAAACAGAACTCTATGAAGACGATGGCGATGGCTATGATTATAAAATGGGCCGCAGCTCTATAAGGCGGTTTACGGTTTTGGCCAATAATGCCCAGATGCGGTTGCTGCATTATTTTGAAGGCTACTACAATGCTCCCTATAAAGAATTTGAAATAATTATACACGGTTTGCCCTACAAACCTAGGGGAATTAAAGTAGATGGCAAGCTTCACAGAATAGAACGCAAATCGCGAAAAGAAAA
>JBDKJS010000123.1:0-13955 GCA_039806065.1 Bacteroidota bacterium
ACTAAAACCCATATTCCCCACCATGGCCGATTCAGCTAAGGCAACAAACAACCCGCCCTCACTCACATCATGTGCGCTTTGCAACAGCCCTCTTCTATTCAACCGTTTTACAACTTGTTGAATTTTATATTCAACTTCCAGATCAAAGTAAGGGGCTGGTGAATATTTTACACCGTGATAGCTATAGAGGTATTCTGATGATGCTATGTCATTAACAGAAGAGCCTAACATATAAATGGCGTGACCTACTGTTTTAAAATCAAGGGTGAGCTGATCGCGCTTGTGCTTCAAAATTCCGAGCATTCCTATGGTAGGCGTTGGAAATACTGGACCATCATCAGTACTTTGATTATAAAAACTTACGTTGCCACCTGTAACGGGAGTTTGAAATTTACGGCAAGCTTTGCTCATGCCTTTAATGGCATTAACAAATTGAAAGTACACTTCTCTATTGTAAGGATTACCAAAGTTCAAACAGTTGGTGATAGCACTTGGCTCGCCTCCGCTGCAAACGATATTGCGTGCTGCTTCAGCTACTGCAATGGCTGCACCTTGCTCAGGATCGGCAAATACATAGCGTGCATTACAATCAACTGTAAGGGCTATGGCTTTATTGGTTCCTTTAATATCTACAACAGCTGCATCGCTGGGTTTATTGGTACTCATATTAACTGTCCCCACCATGCTGTCGTATTGATTGTAAATCCATTGCTTGCTGGCTATATTGGGGTGCTTCATTAAAAACATGGCTACTGCTTTCAAGTCGCTGGGTTCTTCTACATCATCTATTTTATATTTTCTTATCTCACTCATGTATTTTGGGGTGGCATAATCGCGATGATATACCGGTGCGCCACCACCCAGCACCAATGATTCCGCTGGCACATCAGCCACCAATTGTGTGCCCATGAAATATTTCAACCTGTTTCCGCCAGTTACTTCAGCAATGATGGCATATTGTAAATCCCATTTGGCAAAAACTTTCTCGGCTTCTTTTTCTCTTCCTTTTTTAACTACTATGAGCATTCGTTCTTGCGATTCACTAAGGAGTATTTCCCATGGCTGCATACCTTGTTGGCGGGTGGGCACTTTATCGAGATACACATTCATTCCATGCCTTCCTTTTGCACTCATTTCACTAGTGCTACAGATGATGCCTGCAGCTCCCATATCTTGCATGCCTACTACGCATCCTGTACTGATTACTTCTAAACTGGCCTCTAGCAATAGTTTTTCTTGAAAGGGATCGCCTACTTGAACCGCTGGTAAATCATCGGCACTGCCTTCATGCAAATCGCCACTGGCGAATGTTGCCCCGTGAATGCCATCCTTTCCGGTGGCTGCCCCCACAATATAAACCGGATTGCCCACTCCATGACTTATGGCTGAAACAGTTTTGCCTTCTTCTACTATTCCTACACTCATGGCATTGACCAACGGATTGGTATTGTAGCATTCGTCAAAGAAAACTTCGCCACCTACCGTAGGAATGCCAAATGCATTTCCATAATTTCCTATACCCTTTACTACTCCGCTCAACAACCATTTGGTTTTTTCATTGTCGAGCTTGCCAAATCTAAGTGAATTAAGTTGTGCTATGGGTCTAGCACCCATGGTAAAAATATCGCGATTTATTCCTCCCACACCTGTAGCCGCGCCCTGGTAAGGCTCTATGGCACTAGGGTGATTGTGCGATTCTATTTTGAATGCACATGCCAACCCATCACCAATGGAAACTAAACCTGCATTTTCTGCTCCTGCCTTGGCCAGCATATGCGGACCATCCTTGGGTAAGGTTTTTAACCATTCAATAGAATTTTTATACGAACAGTGCTCGCTCCACATCACACTAAAGATGCTTAATTCCGTAAAATTGGGAAGTCTTCCTAAAATTTTTTTTATCTGCTCGAATTCTTCAGGTAATAAGCCCAAGTCCTTGGCCGTTTGCACTGTTACAGCTTTGGGTTCAATGATTGTTGACATATAAGGGTGGATAATGGTAAATGAGGATACTGTTGCTAAGTGAAAGATAAAAGTTAAAAATGGTTTGTGAACAGTATTCGGTTGAATTGAAATATTGCTGCACAAAATTATATATTTTTACTTTCTCAAGAATAAGTAAATCAACTTTGTGCAAAATATTTTTGCTTGCTGCTTAGTAATTGGCTACAGCGCTTTCTTTTATTGGTGTATTGGCAAGTTTAAAGTTCTACAAGCTAATGGACTGAAGGTTTGGTGGCTGCAATGTGCCTTTCTAACAAAGGTACTCAGTGGAGTGGTTTTAGGTTTAATTTACACCTTCCACTATACTGATAGGGCTACAGCTGACACCTTCAAGTTTTTTGATGACAGCCGTATCATGTTTGATGCCCTCAACAATGAACCTTATGATTTTTTTAGGATGTTCACCGGATGGGATGCAACCGCACCTGACCTGCGGCACTATTACGAAAATATGTATGCCTGGCTCAATAAAGATGTGCTATTTAATGATAATAAAACCATCATCAGACTCAATACTTTGTTTCGTTTTTTTAGCATGGGCCATTATTATGTGCATGTAGTGTTTATCAATATGCTCTCCTACATCGGTTTACTTTTAATTTATAAAACTTGTGTGCAATATGGCACCAAATCCATGTCTAAAAGTTTTTTTTTAGTTTGTTTTGGCCTACCCTCTATTTTATTTTGGGGAAGTGGATTGCTTAAGGATGGTTTACTATTGTTTGCGCTAGGTTTATTGCTCCATAGTTTTAATAAACTATTGATCCTTCATCAAAAAAAATATTTGCCGTACCTTATCATAGCATTGTGGATGCTAGTTTTTACAAAGTTATACATCATGACCTTGCTGCTCCCTGCCTTAATATGCTGGTGGCTTACGGCCCAATACTTTGCTAAAAAGCCACTTTGGTGCTTTGTGATAGTTTACACCATTTTCCTTGTGGCTGCACTTAATGTTCATTTGCTATTTCCACAGTACAAAATAGCCGACTTGCTGTATTATAAAAGAGCCAATTTTTATGAACTGGTTACCGCTACTAATGCAAATAGTGTAATAAATATTCCTGCATTTGAACCTACAACTGCCAGTATCGCTATGCACTCTCCAGTTGCATTCTTTAATGCTCTTACGAGGCCCTGGCTCACTGATGTTCACAATTTACTTACCTTAATGGCTGCTCTTGAAATTTTAGTAGCTTCAAGCTCATTCTTTTGGCTATGCTATAAAAGAGGAATCAGCTTCCCTAAAGCTACCCCATTCTATTTATTTGTAGGGGTGTTTAGCATATCGGTGTTAGTACTTTGCGGACTTATAACTCCTGTTTTGGGGGCATTGGTTCGATATAGAATGCCCATCATTCCTTTCATCCTTTTTATGTTACTTCAATTAGTTAATTCTAAAAATGAATCAGAAGAGCCCTTGGAAAATTAAATCTTCACAGGTGGTGTATGCCAACCCGTGGATAAAAGTAAATGAACATCAAGTAATCAACCCTGCCGGCAATGATGGCATATACACTGTTGTGGAATTTCAAAATATTGCAATAGCCATATTGCCTATTGACCAAGATGGGTACACTTACCTAGTGGGACAATATAGGTTTTCATTGAACAGCTATGAATGGGAAATTCCCGAAGGAGGATGCCCCTTAGGCACTGAACCACTTGCAACAGCTCAACGCGAGCTGCAAGAGGAGTGTGGACTATTAGCCCAACATTACGAATGTATTCTACACATGCAGCTAAGCAATAGTGTAAGCAATGAAATAAGTTACAGTTATATAGCAACCCAACTAACACACACCAATGCGGAACCTGAAGAGACGGAACAATTGCAAATTAAAAAACTCCATTTCCGTGATTTATACCAAATGGTGATGGAAGGTGAAATTAAGGATGCTCTTTCAGTAGCCACCATCCTAAAAACTGCCATGCTTTATCCAGCTTATTTGAAATGAACAGGCCTACATGTGTTGGCGCTTTATTAAGTATGGCATTAGCACTTGTTCAAATCCTAAACCAATATCGGCCGTAACATAGTTGATTTTATACTGTGCGCATTTCAGCTGCAAGGCTTGCTTCAACCCATGTTGTTTTTCCTGATAGTGGGCTCTAATTTGATTGGCATGTACTTTCACCACTTCGCCAGTTTCCACGTCCTTGAATTCATAGGGTCGGTCTTCAAATTTAAAATCTTCTTCAAATTTTTTATCTATTGTATGGAATAGGATTACTTCATGTTTATTGTACTTTAAATGTTGCAAGGCAGTGTAAAGGCTTTCTGTGGCATAATCAAACATATCACTAAACAATATAACCAACGAACGGGGTGGCAATTGTTCAGCCAATAGATCAATAGATGAAGCAGCACCGGTAACCACACCTTGGGTAGCCTTAGGAGTATCCACTAATGCTTCCAATTTACTAAACAGCATACTATGATGCACAGGTGTGTTGCGGGCTTTGGTATGAAAAGCTATCGTAGAATCAAACAGACTCAAACCCACAGCATCACGTTGTGCCTTCATCAAGTAAATGAGCGCTGCCGCGGCATGAACAGAAAAACTCACCTTTGAATGATGCCCTCTACCAGTATTCTGCTCTGGGAAATACATACTCGATGACTGATCAATAACAATCTGGCACCTAAGATTGGTTTCTTCCTCATAGCGCTTAGTAAATAGTTTATCGCTCCTTCCATATAATTTCCAATCAATATGTCGGGTACTTTCACCAGTGTTGTACAACCTATGTTCGGCAAACTCCACACTGAAACCATGAAATGGACTTTTATGAAGGCCAGTAATGAAGCCTTCAACCACTTGCTTGGCTAGTAGTTCTAAGTGCGAGAGGGCTCTGGCTTGTTCGAAATTGATAGGCATTGTGTAAAATTAATCATTAAAAATAGTTGTAACAAAAAAAGCCGCTTTGGGAAAAGGCGGCCTTTGGAAAACTATCAATAAAAACTTTAAGCTAATTGAGCATTGAGTTTAGCAGCAAGTGTAGGCTTTGGTGCTGCACCCACTTGTTTATCCACCACTTGTCCGTTTTTAAAAAACAATAAAGTAGGAATGTTTCTAATACCAAATTGTGTTGCTACGTTGGGATTGGAATCCACATCCACTTTTCCGATGATTGCTTTACCATCAAAATCTTTTGATAGCTCTTCAACGATGGGTCCCACCATGCGGCAGGGGCCACACCACTCAGCCCAAAAATCTACCAGTACTGGTTTGTCTGATTTTAGTACTAACTCTTCAAAGTTAGCATCTGTTATTTCTAATGCCATAATAATTGTTTGTTTTATTTTTTATTACGATTCAAAGATAGAAAAATTGTGAGGATTATGACTCTTTATATCCTTCTAGCAAAAGTGTGCGCAATAGTGTCAACTCTTGTTGTGTTAATGGAGTAAAATGGCAAGATTTTGCTTTTGGTAATACTCGATAGCGGTGTTGTGCCCACCAATAATAGCATCGATCTGTGAACCAAAGTGGCAAAACACGTCCTATCCCAATTAATTTATAGGGATATCCCATCGCTTCGGCAACCAGAAAAATGCCTTTTGAAGCATGCAAAATTTTATTTTCAGTTATTACATAAACCGTATGAGGCAAAGGCATCTTTGTTGATAACAAACTAATGGCAGCCGCTACTTGAGTTTGCTGCTGGGCAAGCACAGTGACCCCTACAAGCCTCTTGCTGCGACTGATGGCCCTGGCTAACATGGAACATTGCAAACAATTACCATCAATTAGTACAAATTTTATTTCATCACAATTATTCTGCATTGACACTTAACAGCCCTTCAGGCAACTCCATTCTTATATACTTCCGTTCATCATTTATTTCAAGTATGAATTGATCCACTAGTGGTATCAATACTTCCTGCCCATTGCTGAAACAATAAGCCATTATTTGTTCTGGCAGCTGCTCTACATGGTGAATAACACCTATCACCCTATTTTGTTGGTCAAAAATTTTATAATCAATAAATTGTTCGAGTGAAGGAAGGGATGCTAAGGTCAATTCGCTTTCTTTAGCAGCAATGGGGGCTTTTAGCAGTGGTGCCAAGGCGGCTTCCGTATCAATTCCCTTGAATTTTACCACCCATGATTTACCCCTCATGAATGATTCTTCAACTGCAAAAGGAACTGGCAATCCATTGATAATAAGAAAAAGAAAATCTAAGGCAAGGATCGACTCTTCGTCAACTGATTCATCTATAAAACAGGCACATTGTCCATTAAATCGAAATGGTTTTATTAAACTTCCGATCACATGAAGTGGCTCATTACCATAGTTTAATTGCATCCTCTAATTTTGCTCAAATTTATAAAAAAGTAAACTGTATAGTAGCTTTATATTTAATTATACAGCCATCGTTTCGCTAAATTGAAAAGAGGCTGAACTTATTGCTAAGCCAGCCTCCCTGAAATCAATTAATTTGAATGCTATTAATAATCCATACCACCCATACCGCCTGGCATACCACCCGGCATAGCTGGAGCTTTATCCTCCTTAATATCAGAAAGTACACACTCGGTAGTGAGCAGCATTCCGGCAACAGATGCCGCATTTTGTAGCGCTACACGAGTTACCTTAGTAGGATCTATAACACCGGCTGAAAGTAAGTTTTCAAATTCTTCAGTACGCGCGTTGTAACCAAAGTCAGCTTTACCTTCACGTACTTTTTGAACAATCACACTTCCTTCACCACCAGCATTGGCAATGATTTGACGAAGAGGTTCTTCTAACGCACGTTTTATAATAGCTATTCCTGTGGTTTCATCGTCATTGCTTCCTTTCAAACCATCTAATGCAGCGATTGCTCTGATGTAAGCTACTCCACCACCTGGTACAATTCCTTCTTCTACCGCTGCGCGTGTAGCGTGTAATGCATCATCAACACGATCTTTCTTTTCTTTCATTTCAACTTCGGTAGCAGCTCCTACATATAGTACTGCCACACCGCCAGCTAATTTAGCTAAACGCTCTTGTAATTTTTCTTTATCGTAATCGCTGGTTGTAGTTTCTATTTGTGCTTTAATTTGATTTACTCTTGCAGTAATCTCAGATTTTTTGCCTGAACCACCAACAATGGTTGTATTGTCTTTGTCGATCGTTATCTTTTCTGCTTTACCGAGGTAGGAAAGGTCAGCGTTTTCTAATTTGAAACCACGTTCTTCGCTAATCAAAGTTCCTCCTGTAAGAATTGCAATATCTTCAAGCATGGCTTTTCTTCTATCACCAAATCCTGGAGCTTTTACTGCGGCTATCTTTAATGATCCACGAATTTTATTAACTACTAAAGTAGCCAATGCTTCACCTTCTACTTCTTCTGAAATGATAAGCAATGGTGAGCCGGTTTGAACTTGCTTTTCAAGGATAGGCAACAATTCTTTCATATTGCTTATCTTTTTGTCGTATATTAGAATGTGTGGATTTTCTAATACTGCTTCCATCTTATCAGCATTGGTAACAAAGTAAGGAGAGATATACCCTCTGTCAAATTGCATACCTTCTACAATTTCAACAGTGGTTTCAGTGCCTTTAGCTTCCTCTACAGTTATAACGCCTTCTTTCTTAACCTTAGCCATTGCATCTGCAATAAGCTTTCCAATTTCTAAGTCATTGTTGGCGCTTATAGAAGCTACTTGCTCTATTTTTTTGTTATCATCACCAACTTTTTTACTCATTTTACCTAGGCCTTCTACTACCTGTGCTACCGCCTTGTCAATACCACGCTTAAGATCCATTGGGTTAGCACCTGCAGCTACATTTTTTAAGCCAGCCGTTACTATGGCTTGCGCAAGTACGGTTGCAGTAGTAGTGCCATCTCCAGCTATATCAGCTGTTTTTGAGGCTACCTCTTTCAACATTTGGGCACCCATATTTTCAACTGGATCTACCAATTCAATTTCTTTAGCTACCGTAACACCATCTTTAGTGATTGCCGGTGCGCCAAATTTTTTATCTATTACTACATTTCTACCTTTTGGCCCTAGTGTTACTTTCACTGCATTGGCCAATGCATCAACGCCTCTTTTTAATGAATCGCGTGCGTCTACTTCGAAGGTTATTTTTTTTGCCATTGTTTGTTTTATTTAATGTTAATTTTTGTTGTTTGATACTTCGATTATTAGATAACTGCAAATATATCTGACTCTCTCATAATCAGGTAATCTTTACCTTCTACAGAGATTTCAGTTCCTGCATATTTACCATACAATACTGAATCGCCAACCTTTACGGTGAGAGGTTCGTCTTTTTTACCACCACCTACGGCTACTACTTTGCCTCTTTGTGGTTTTTCTTTTGCTGTGTCTGGAATAATGATTCCGCTTGCTGTTTTTTCTTCAGCTGCCGCCACTTCAATGATCACGCGGTCGGCTAGAGGTTTTAAGCTAATTTTACTCATAATAGTATATGTTAAATTGTTAAGGATTATTTATTGGATGTCTGTCATATTCTATGCCAAAGCAGTCTGAAGTATAATAGCTGTCATTTTTGCCCCATGTTGCGGGCAAAATTGCCCTTCTACAGTTTACTTTTGGCAGTACTACTGACAAAAAAACCCTTGCTTAGCAAGGGCCTTTGATTTATTTTGCTGGTGTGGGCTGTGCTGCCGGTTGTAGCGGCTGTGCTCCCGTAGCTGCTGGTGGCGTTTTTGCTGGTATGCCTTTATCCACTTGTTCTTGTAGTTGTGTGCCTATGGCTGCCTCATTGGTATCCGGCAGTGAAAAGCTTGCCATTAAGCAAAGTGCCACTAAAGCTATTGCTAATCCCCAAGTAAGTTTTTCGATAAAATCAGTAGTTCGTTGCACACCCATTATTTGGTTAGATCCAGTAAATCCGGAACTTAGACCTCCGCCTTTAGAATTTTGAACTAATACAACTAGCGTTAATAAAACTGCTACTGCTATGATGATGATGGTGAGTACTAAATACATTATTTTGAACTATTTAATATTTGATCTATCGAATTAATTTGGGCGGCAAAGAAAGTCTTTTTTTCGGGATAAAACAATATTAATTTTTCATACATCATTCGTGCTTTTAAATGAAATCCTTGAGTTAGCATAATTCCAGCAAGTGTTTCACTTACAGGCATTTCAGCTTCGTCTAAGCTGCGCTTGGCTTGTATTGTTGGGCTAAAAAAAGTAGTTTTAACTGGCGATATACGAGGCTCATCTATAATGAATTTATCAATCAACTTTCGACTTTCCTCATTAGCTGCTACAGGTGCAATGGGTAATTCATATGGCTTCGCTATAGAAGGGTTTACCAAGGCCGTTTCATCATCTGCTTTCACCTCATCGAATTTTCCATAACCTAAAAGAGAATACTGCCTTAACCAATAACTGAAATCGTGGGCTGTGGAGGATGGCGCTGATGAAGGTAAAATATTTTGTGCTTCCGGTATAGCAGGCAATTGCTCTAATGATTTTAAAAGCTCATCTTCTAAGGCATGGATATAACTTGATTGTTCCACCGCATCCAACATAGCATCTGGCAGGGCTATACCTCCTTCAGCTCTTCTACTAAAAGTTTCTTCTTGATTTGCCGGCACTTCAACTGGCTCTACCACGGTTGAATCACCATCAGAGCCCGGAATGCCAACTTCAATGGAGCTATCAACTACTGAAACGAAATCGGCAACAAGGTTGTTATTTTCGACATTAACAACCTGGTCAGCATTTATATTATTTTCTAAATATATGGCATCACTCAAGTCAGTATTCACGGGCAAAGGTGGACTATCTACAGGAGGGTGCCCTTCCCTGGTTGGAATGGACAAAGGGATAACCGACTCCTCTACAGAGTTTATTTGGTTGGTTTTATCGGCAAATATTTCAGCTAGCCTTTTTTGCAAAACTGATTGTGGGTCGTTCGGCACTGCTGCAGGCTCTATTGCTGCTGTAGGCTGTATAGGTTCTACCAATGTGGTGATGGCAATGGGAGGCATTTGTTGATCGGTAGTGACTACCCTACCCCTATCATGATTTGATTCAACAGGGGTAACTGCAAACAATGTTTTAGGTTGAAGCAGTGCAAACAAGGCTTTCCTATCAGGCATGCTAATAGCATGCTGATTAATGGTTTTAGCAGTGTAAATACTTCCTGAATGATGCAGCGCCTTGATGAGCAACATTTTTGCACTACTAAAATAGGGATAGCTTTTAACCAACTCTTGAAGAGCAGGAATATCAGATGCAGTGGGTGAAGCCGCTTCGCTGATCAACATATTGAGTCTCGATAATTCCATACCTACCAATTTACTACTGATTTATTAAATATATCGTCAACTAATTGTGTGTTTATTTCAGTAATCAAGGCTTGCTCTACTTGTGTTAAATTTTTGCTTGCTGGGAAATCTGCAAAACGAGAGAATGAGGTTTCAAAATTTTGCTTTTCATCTTTTACATTGGTAAATTTTACATTTACCGAAATGGTTAATCTGTTTTGCGCTGCCGCTTCATTCGATTGAATAGAAAGTGGCTGCGTGCTATAATTGGTAATGCTTCCTTCAAAATTAAAATCGCCATTGCTAGCTACTTGTTGTAGTTTGGTTTGTAATAAAAATTTATCGCGCAAGGCTTCTGAAAATTTTTGTCCGAGGTTGGGTGGGCCCAGCGCTATTGTTTTAGTAAAATACTTTACACATACCGTTTTCACCTCAGGGCTCACAGATCCTCCGGTGAAAGAATAGTTGACGCGGCAAGCAGTCCCTATTGAAATAAAAATACCTATTAATATTACTTGAAAAGTATTTTGCATTGATGCAACAAAAATAATGAAATAACTGCACTATCAAAGTCAACACCTAACTATCTGATGTCATACTCGTTCATCTTGCGGTATAAAGTACGCTCACTTATTCCCAATTCTTTTGCAGCCAATTTTCTTCTTCCTTTATATTTCACCAAAGCCTTCTTAATAAATTCTTTTTCCTTTTCTTCCAACGAAAAGGTTTCTTCCACCTCTTCATGAGTTTGAATGGGCGAAATATTTACAACGGATTGATTTTGATCTGGCAGGGTAATGGCATTATCCACTGAATGGATTGGCTTGTGCGAAGCATCATTGCCAAGTACAGATGCAGCACGATCAAACCAAGCAGGATCAACCTCTTTTTGTTGCATTATTTCGTTGACGATATGTTTCATATCATTCATATCTTTTTTCAATTCAAAAAGTACTTTATAGAGAAGGTCGCGCTCGGTAAATTCAGATCCTTGTTTTTGATCACTGGTTAAAAGCGCAGGCAATGTTTGCTGAGGCGATGAAGGAAGATAGCGCAATAAAGTTTCGGCATTGATATCTCTGTTTTTTTCTAGAATGGAAATTTGCTCCGTCAAATTTTTTAATTGCCTGATATTTCCCGGCCACCTGTACTCAGTAAGCACTACTCTGGCATCGGGATATAAGTTTACCACTGGAACTCGGTATTTGTCAGAAAAATCGCTAGCAAATTTTCTGAACAACAAATAAATGTCTTCCTTTCGATCGCGCAAGGGTGGTATTCTTATTGGCACCGTATTTAGTCGATAGTACAAATCTTCTCGAAATTTTCCTTGTTCTATGGCTTTAAGCATATCCACATTGGTAGCTGCTACTACTCGCACATTGGTTTTTTGAACCTTGCTGCTTCCTACCTTAATAAACTCTCCTGTTTCTAAAACTCTCAGTAACCGCACTTGGGTGTTCAATGGCAGATCGCCAACTTCATCGAGAAAAATGGTGCCACCATTCACCACTTCAAAATATCCTTTACGGGCTTCTGTTGCTCCAGTAAAGGAGCCTTTTTCATGGCCAAACAATTCAGAATCAATGGTTCCTTCGGGTATAGCACCACAATTGACTGCTATGTATGGGCCGTGTTTTCTTGGACTTAATTGATGGATAATTTGTGGAAAGACTTCCTTTCCTACTCCACTCTCGCCAGATATGAGCACACTAATCTCTGTAGGTGCTACCTGCCTGGCCACATTTATGGCGTGCTCAAGCACTGGCGAGGCGCCTATGATCCCAAACCTTGATTTTATATCGCTTACATTCATTGTAATTTTACATTATTGCATTATGATACAACTTCTCCAAATAAGGTGGCACTGGTACAATCTGTTATACGGATAATAGCATAGTCGCCAGGCTTTTTTACAGGATGTTCAAAAATGATTACCTTATTTTGAGAATTGCGACCCTTGAGTTTAGCAGCATCTTTCTTTGAATAACCATCGATCAATACCTTATACTCTTTACCAATATCTTTTAAATTACTGGCATGCGACATGCGCTGCTTCACAGCCACTATTTCTGTTAACCGGCTCGACTTAATTTCACCACTTACATCATCTGGCATTTTTTTGGCGGCTGCAGTACCTGGCCTTTCACTGTATTTGTACATGTAAGCAAAATCATAACCGACTATTTCTATCATGGAAATAGTATCTAGGTGTTCCGCTTCAGTTTCACCACTAAACCCTGCTATGATGTCAGTGGTTATACCACAATCAGGCATCAATGTTTTAATATTTTCAACCCAATTTAAATATTGCTCTCGGGTATATCCTCTATTCATGCGTTCAAGCATAGTGGTACTTCCACTTTGCACAGGCAAATGAATCGATTTGCAAATGTTTTCATATTTAGCCATTACTTGAATAACGGCAGTTGTAATATCTCTCGGATTGCTAGTGCTAAATCTGATCCTTAATTCGGGATTAACCAGGGCACATGCTTCTAATAAATCGGCAAAGGTTTTAAATTTAATTTGCTCATCGGGGGGTAATAAATGCGCTAAGGCTGCATTGGCCATTCCTTCCGGAAGGTCCTTTTTCTGACCTCCACCACTCCATAAATAGCTATCTACATTCTGTCCCAACAGAGTAATTTCCTTATAACCTTCATCAGCCAACTGTTGCACCTCTCGAAGAATGCTATCAAAATCGCGACTGCGCTCCCTGCCTCTAGTGAAGGGAACTACACAAAACGAGCACATATTGTCACAGCCACGCATGATACTTACGAAGGCACTTATCCCATTGGTTGCAAGACGCACAGGGTTAATATCGGCATAGGTTTCCTCACGCGACAACAATACATTAATGGCCTTCTGTCCTGCTTCTGCAGACTTAATTAACTTTGGTAAATCACGGTAAGCATCAGGCCCTGCTACAATATCTACTAGCTTTTCTTGTTCAAGTACTTTGGTTTTTAATCGCTCGGCCATACAGCCCAACAGCCCGATTACAAGCGATGGATTCTTACGCTTTTGCTGTTTAAAATCTTTCAGCCTTGCCCAAATCCTATTTTCAGCATTGTCGCGAATGGCACAAGTATTTAACAAAATTACTTCTGCCTCTTTAATATTATCAGTGGTAGCAAAACCTTCTGACTGCAATAGAGAGGCTATCACTTCGCTATCACTAAAATTCATAGCACATCCATAACTTTCAAGGTAAAGCTTTTTGCCCCCACTGGGTTGTGTCGCTTTTACTAGCGTAGCGGTGCCTTGCATCGACTCATCGTGTAATTCGGTACTTTCTTTTAACATCTGGCAAAGGTAGGTTAAACTATGAATTATGCCAAGTTGTCAGCATCGTTTGCGCCTATTATTTCCAGGGTATTCAAAGAAATTGCTGCAAAAAAAGTGCACTCTTAGGCCAAAAACAGCTCAATCCTTTCGAAATATTTACTTACCTTGCTCAAAGAATTTTATTTTTCATTTAGGATTTGTTTTCAATTGATATTCATTCTTTTACTTTTATACAGATGATGAAGCCTTTCGTCCTTTTTGCCTTAGTGTCAATGATTTTAAGCACGGCTTGTACCAATGACAATCTCGAAGACCTAACCAACCGCAACAGCTGCGACTCGACCAATGTTTCCTTTGCCACCACTGTGGTTCCCTTGATCAATACGCACTGCGGCAGTAGTAGCAACTC
>JBDKJS010000124.1:0-46304 GCA_039806065.1 Bacteroidota bacterium
GCAGTAATTACCATTAATTCACTTACAATTGCCGCTAGGAGCACACTACGTCCTTTCACCTTTTTTAGGAAGAATCCTGTAAGAAATACGCCCAATATAGTTCCATAAAACAAGGAGCCCATAATATTTACAGCTTCAATCAAGCTACCTGCAGCAGAAGCAAACATGGCCACTGCAATAGCAAATAACCCCCAAAGCAATGTTGCAATTTTGCTAGCTCCTAGGTAATGAGCATCAGTTTCATTTTTATTAAACAATCGCCTGTAAATATCAATAATAACTGTGGAGGCCAAAGCATTTAATTCGCTTGCAGTAGAACTCCAAGAAGCACAAAATATCATGGCAATGAGCAGGCCAATAATGCCATGTGGTAAATAGTGCATTACGAAGTTAATAAATATGTAATTCGTGTCATTTGCATCTTGGTCAGGTAATGCAGCCTGAATTATTTTTTTTCCAGATGATTGAAGATTTTTCTCTTCAGCATTAATTAACTTAAGTTGATGAATCAGGTTTTGATCTTCTTTGTGGGCAAGTAATGCATGTGCCATAGAGGATTTTTTATAATATATTTCATTTAATTGTTGCTCATAGATTTTAAGGCTATCTAACCGATTGGTTCCATTTAGTTTTACTTTAGCCTGAATAAGTTGCGCTTCGTTGAAAGTAATGGGAGCTGGTTTAAATTGAGAAAAGGCCAACAGTAAAACCCCTATCAATAAAATTAAAAATTGCATGGGTATTTTTACAAAACCTGTCATCAATAAGCCAATCCTACTTTGATGAATATTTTTTGCACTCAAGTACCTGGATACCTGCGACTGGTCAGTGCCAAAGTAGGAAAGTGCTAAGAAAAATCCTCCAATAATTCCTGACCAAATATTGTACTTATCATTAGGGTTAAAATCAGTCGTGATTGCATTCATGTGATCAAGTTTTCCAGCAATGAATAAGCCCTCGCTAAAACTCATATCATCGGGGAAATGGTAAACTACCATTATTCCTGCTAAAAGCATTCCTAAAGTAATTACAATCATTTGTTGTAACTGAGTATAGCTCACTGCCTTACTGCCTCCTGACATGGTATAGAGTATTACTAAGCCCCCCATTAGTAAATTGCTGAGTATGATATTCCAACCTAATACTGATGATAAAATAATAGCAGGTGCATAAATGGTGAGTCCTGCCGATAAACCTCTTAATAATAAGAAAAGAAAAGCAGTAAATACCCTAGTTTGCACATTAAAACGAGTTTCTAAATATTGATAAGCAGTGTACACATTTAAGGTATGATATCGCGGAAGAAAGTAAATACAAATGACAATCATGGCTAATGGCATCCCTAGGTAGAATTGAACAAATCGAATGCCATCTGTATAAGCTTGGCCCGGTGCCGATAAAAAGGTAATGGCACTGGCTTGAGTGGTGATCACAGAAAACATCACAGCATACCAAGGCATCTGTCTACTTCCTAAAAGGTAGCCTTCTAAGTTTTGTTTACTACTTCCCTTGTAAATACCATAAATAGTGATCCCTAATAAAGTAAGTATAAGTACTAGCCAATCAAATATATTCATAATTACTTAAAGTAGATGGTAAGAATGAATAGCAACGTAATACACACTACCCAAAATAGAAACAAAAGTTGATATTGTTGTTTGGCTTTGCTCATTGTTCTATGAGATTGCAAAATAATTTGAGGCTTCCTGTAACCCCTGCTGGCAGTTGTCTGAAAAATGAAAGACTGGTATAAATGTATTTCCCTTTACCATATTTTGCCTCAATTAGTGAACCTGATGAGTCTTCTTCTCCATCATCATGCATCAATAGTAAATTTTCATATTTTTCGTCAAGATTTTCTAAGAAGTATAAACCTCTTTCTTGTACCCAATTTTCAAAATCAGCATCAAATATTTTATTAGGGTAGTTGAAAATGGCAGCTTGTGGGTTGGTTATTTTCACTTTAGCCTTTTCATTGGTAACTCTTTTCCTGGATATTTTAAAGGGATATGGTCCAATCTCTGACATTATTAAATCTCCAGTAGTGTTGTATTGAACTATAAGTGTGCCACCTTGATAGACATAGTCAAGAAGCAAAGCGTTGGTATAAACTAAATGTTGTAATGTATTATAGGCCCTAATTCCTATAATGATGGTTTGAAATTGCTGCAAATAATTTATTGTTAAATCTTGTTCGGCAATGAATGAAAGGTTGTAGCCAATTTCAGAGAGTACTTCAGGAATTTTATCACCAGCACCAGATAGGTATCCTATCGATTTTTTTATTGTTTTAAAGTTCTTATTGATCAAGGTGGTGGCAGCAGTAGTAAAATAATTTATTTCCGGAATATGATCGTATTTAATTTTATGATGATCGTAAGCAAAGGTATCTCTGTTTTCTATGAACATAGCCTTTGCCAATGATTGTGTATTGAGATTGGTAATATTATTTTTTGGAAAAATACTGAAGCTACAAGTTACCTCATCAGATTTTGAAAAATCAACCTGTCTATTTTGCGGCTCTATAGTCCAGTTGTTGGGGAGTTCTAGCCTTACGCTTCCCTGTAAATTTTTTTGATGAGCCTTTAGTTTTACTTTTACTTCAACTGGCTTTTTAGAATGCGATAATACCATCATTGGTTTTTCGAATTCGAGTGTCACTTTAGGCATTATAATAAGTGGTTCATAGATTTCGCCTTTAGCGGGGTCAATATCTTTAAACCTCAATGGGATGTAGTAAATTAATTCTTTATTGTTAATTAAAAGTTTAAACGATGCTATAAATGATGGATCGTTAATAGGGCTATTTAAATAATTTAAATTAGGTAATGAAAACATTCCATTTTCAATGGGATGTAATAACCAATAGGGTTGTGAGCATTTTTCATTAAGATTAATAGCCAACCTAATGGTATCCATCATAGTTTTATTATGGAGCGCTAATGGTGCTTTTAAAAGATTGTTATTGCCAATCGTTACTTCATTTAACTGAATGTTAATTTTGCTCCTATTCACCGCGTGAAGTACTACTGAGGCTGTATCGCCAGGGCAATATTGTTTCGAGGTAGTGTAAGCATCTAGCCAAATGCCGGCAGCATTGGCAATAACCATTGAAATTTCTTGCAATTTTTGTGAGCGCAAAAATGCATCCAAGCTCTTGTTTTGTTCCACTTCTTGGTATAGGCTAAGCAAATCAGGAATTGATTGAGAGGGGTTTTGATAATCAAAGTTGTTTATCAATTTATTATTTAATAGCACCATGTTGCTATCATTGCTTAAGTGATGTAACGAAGTATTTATACCATCAAACAATGAAATGTTGGATTTAACTCCTTCCAACTGCTTAAAATATTCTATTTGGCTGCTTCTGTTGCGTGCACTGCCAAATGCTTGACTGCTGTGTTTTGATCTGCTAAGGGCCGCCATTTCGCCATAGCTTAAACCTAATAACGGATTATAATTGCCTACTTCAATTTTAAGCTGGTCGTCACTTGTTGTATTTCTATTTCCGAAGTTGAAAGTGTTCCAATATAATTTTTGAGTTTGCCATACCTTACAAGAAGTTAATTGATTTGGAAACTGAAGACTATCCGCAGCTGCCTTAAATGCCTCTTGAGCCAATATTGCGGAAGCAGTATGGTGTCCATGGCCGCCTTCACCAGTGGTTGGGAATCGACATATAATTACATTAGGTTTAAAGTTTCTAATTATCCAAACTACATCGGCAAGAATGCTATCTTTATTCCAAATAGAAAATGTTTCATCCGGATTTTTGGAATATCCAAAATCATAAGCCCGTGTAAAAAATTGAAGGCCGCCATCAATTTTACGTGCTTCTAAAAGTTCGTTAGACCTGATCATGCCTAGAGCCGTGCCTTGTTCCTTTCCAATCAGGTTTTGTCCACCATCACCTCTGGTTAATGAAAGATAGGCAGTAGTATAATGAAGTTCATTGGCCAGGTAAGAAATGAGCCTTGTATTTTCATCGTCTGGGTGTGCTGCTAGGTAAAGCACGCGACCACACTCATTCAAGCCATTCATTTTATTTTTTAAGACACTGCTGCTATATTGCCAAATTGGCTGAGCCGTAATTTGTGCGATGATAAATAATCCCAAGATTAATAACCTCAGGATTTTATGGTGAAATTCAATCATTCTAGGATTTTTTAAAGACGAAATATACTGCAAGCAATATACAAATAAATGCAGCTAAATGATTCCACCTAAAGGAATCGGTTTTGAAAACAAAAATTGCGCACAATACAAATACTACAAGGGTTATTACCTCTTGAATAATTTTTAGTTGAAATAAGTCGAATGGGCCACCGTTAGTAGCACTTCCTATTCTATTGGCAGGTACCATAAAAATATATTCTAGTAAGGCTATGGCCCAGCTTATAAGTATTATTCCCATCAAGCCGGTGTCATGGAGTACATTCCATTTTTTAAATTGTAAGTGGCCATACCAAGCTATGGTCATGAAAAAATTTGAAATGAGGAGTAGCGCTACAGTGAGTAATGCTTTTGCAACCATTATTTTAGAGGAATAAATTTAAATGATTCTATAATAATTTCCTTTGGTTTACCGTCAGCTGGACTGTCAGATTTATACAGCCATAAATTTATGCTGAATTTTTCTTTGTTTTTTTTCAGTGCTTGTTTGGGTTTGTGTATCCAATTAGTAAGTGAAGAAAATTGGCCGAATTGGTAAATCATGGATTGAAAAGATATTTTCTTTTTTTTCCATTCAAATTGATGAATAGAATTAGTTGAAAGTGGAGTAGAAAACCGATAGAGATTGCCTGTGTTTTGATAGGGTTGGATTACGTATTGTGTGTTGGCACTGTCTGCAGCACCCCAATGTGATATTTCTATATCTATTTCTCGATGGTTTAAACTGGTATCGGTTTTATCATAGGTGAAAAAACCAATTACAATATTTTTATCAAGAGGAGAAGCAAGAGGGGCCAAATTGAAAACATACGTTCCATAACCTAAGCTTTCGGCCAATCGCACTTCAGAACAATACCATCTATCATTTTCATCTTGAGTAATAGCAAGGTGTAATTTACCTTCTTCATCAACCCATACATTATTGTTGCTAGAGCTAAAAAAATTTCTCCCAGGTCCGGTTATTTTCCCATTGCTTTCTTTTGCCTGCCATTGATAACCGCAAAAATGAATGGTATCTTGACTATAGGGGTCAGGTGCTGCCATTAGCCAATTAGCTTTGAGCAAGAGTATGATCAGGTAAATAGTTTTTTTCAACGCAGTATTAAGGTCGTAAATATTGAAATTTATTCCACAGCATCAAAAATTATTTTGATCTTGGATGGTAATCAAGAATTGCCTGTCTTAAGTAGTCTCGGTCTAAATGAGTGTAAATTTCAGTTGTAATAATGCTTTCATGTCCTAGCATTTCTTGAACTGCCCTAAGGTCGGCCCCGCCTTCGATAAGGTGAGTAGCAAAGGAGTGGCGTAAAGTATGGGGTGAAATAGTTTTACCCAATTTAATTTGTGCGGCTAGTGATTTAATAATTAGGAAGATCATCACCCGACTTAATCGTTTGCCTCTTCTGTTTAAAAATACGATATCTTCATCTTTA
The DNA here is from genome assembly GCA_039806065.1 of Bacteroidota bacterium. Taxonomy (GTDB): domain Bacteria; phylum Bacteroidota; class Bacteroidia; order AKYH767-A; family 2013-40CM-41-45; genus JBDKJS01. Next base: position 5,607 of record JBDKJS010000124.1, read on the forward strand.
GAGAAAATATTGTAATGAACTCGAATCTCATTTAAATAAATTTCTAGAAATTTGGTGGCTGATTTCCCTATGGGAACTAGCCGTTCCTTATTTCCTTTACCTAAAACTTTTATAAAGCCTATGGCAAGATGAAGGTTTGAAATTTGAAGATTTACCAATTCGCTCACCCGTAGTCCACAACTGTACAATGTTTCAAGAATTGCCTTGTTGCGCATGCCTTCAGGAGTGCTTAGATCAATGGCCTCAATGAGTTTATTTATTTCCTCTACTGATAGGGTGTCGGGCAATTTTCTCCCAAGTCGAGGTGCTTCAAGAAGTTGTGTTGGATCATTGCTAATGAGATTTTCATTAGATAAATATTTATAGAATCCCTTTATTCCGCTAATAATTCTTGCCTGGCTGCTAGCACTTAACCCTAATTCGTTGATTGATTTAATAAAATTGCGTAATTCATTTAAACTAATATCTATGGGGGAGCATGGATAGGGCAATGTACCAACATGTGATTGTAGCAATGTCACATCATGAAGGTAGGCAGCTACAGAGTTTTCACTTAGTGATTTTTCAAGTTTTAAAAATGCCTTGAATCCTTTAATGTATGGTTCCCAAATTTTCATTAGTAAGCTACTGATTGCATACGCTGAAAATGGTAAAAAGTTGAAAGCTGATAATTTATTTTTGTGATTCCTGCTGATCGAGGGGCACGGTTGGGGTTATTGAATCAGGTGTCTTATTATTATTATTAACGGGGGCATTTTCATTTGCAGCATTAGTTATTTCTCTTTCTATTCCATTCATAGCATCTTTAAACTCCCTCATTCCTCTTCCTAGCCCTCGGGCAAGGTTAGGAATCTGTTTGCTACCAAATAACAGTAGCACTACAAAAAGAATCATGAAGAGTTCTCCACCTCCTAGGTTTAGAAAAAGTAAGCTAAGACACATAGGTCAAAGGTAATATTTTGTGATAATGCTGAGTGATTGAATAAAAAAAACCTTCAAGTACTACTTGAAGGTTTTTTATGTGAATAAGAGGATGTTTATTTTTTCTCTTTCTTTTGGAAGTCGATCACGATAGGAGTTGCAATACAAATTGAAGAATAAGTACCTATGACAATACCAATAAGCAAGGCAAAGCTAAATCCTCTAATTACTTCACCGCCAAAAATAAAGATAGCAAGGAGTACGAAAAATATGGTCAATGAAGTATTGATGGTACGACTTAGCGTAGCATTCAATGCATTGTTGATAATTTTAGTTTGGTCTTTACTATCACGGTGAACACCTACAAATTCACGAATTCTGTCGAACACCACCACAGTATCCGTCATAGAATAACCCATCACTGTTAGAATAGCTGCAATAAAGTGTTGATCTATTTCTAAGCTAAAAGGAAGTATACCATTACAAATTGTATAAACCGATAATACAATAAGTACATCATGAAGCAAGGCTGCCACAGCACCCAAACCATATTGCCATCTTCTAAATCTTATAAAGATGTAAAGGAACATTAAGGCACAGGATATAAATATAGACCAAAAAGCACTTTGCTTGATATCATCAGCAATGGAAGCGCCTACTTTGATTGATTTCACTACTTCATATTTGCTTCCAATTTTAGCTAGGCCTTCTTCTAACTTGGATTTCACCAAACTATCAGTAGCTAAGTTTTGATCTTCAATCATGTATTTGGTGGTAAGCATTACTTGGTTATTGGCACCAAAAGTTTTAACCACTGGAGCTTCACCAAGGCTGCCTTTAACAGCGTCTATTACTTCTGCTGTGGCAATATCTCTATCAAAGCGTACTTGGTAATTTCTTCCACCGGTGAAATCAACTCCAAGATTTAGTCCTCCATTCTTAACAAAAAATACTACACCTAGTGCAATGATCACTGTAGAAATGATGTAATAGGTTTTTCTTTTTCCAACAAAATCAATATTGATGTCTTTAAATAAGCCTTTTGAGAATGAGCTCCAAAATTTTATATCCTTGTTTTTTGCTAACCATTTTTCAAAAATCATCCTAGTGATAAATATAGCGCAGAACAAGGAAGAAAGAATACCAATGATCAATGTGGTAGCAAATCCTTGGATAGGGCCAGAGCCAAATGTGTAAAGGATAATACCTAAAATGAGTGTGGTAACATTGGAGTCAATAATACTTGAATAGGCATGTTTGTAACCATCGCTGATCGCCAAACGCAATCCCTTACCGGCCGCCATTTCTTCTCGTATACGTTCAAATATCAAAATATTTGCATCTACTGAAAGGCCTATGGTAAGTACTATACCTGCAATACCTGGCAAGGTAAGCACTGCTCCTAATGAAGCAAGAATACCCATTATGAAAAATACGTTTACAAACAAGGCCATATCGGCTACCCATCCTGCGTTGTTATAGTAAATGATCATAAATAAGAGTACCAGTATGAGTGCAATCACGAACGACATTAAACCACTGCTAATGGCTTCCTTACCTAGCGTAGGCCCAACTACAGTATCTTCAATAATTCTTGCTGGGGCAGGTAATTTTCCTACTTTTAATACATTGGCTAAATCTTCAGCGTCTGCTTGTGAAAAGTTTCCGGTAATAGAGCTATTTCCGCCAGCTATTTCACCATTTACATTGGGGTATGAGTAAACTGCATCATCCAATATGATGGCGATAGATTTTCCAATATTTTTTCCAGTCAATCGCTTCCAAATCTTAGCGCCTTCTGCGTTCATAGACATGTTTATTTCCCAACTATTACCAAATTGATCACGCTGTTTGCGAGCATCCGTTATCACGCTTCCGTCAAGTGGGGCTGCTTCAGATCTTGATTGTTTACGAATAGCAATCATCTGTACCAACTTTTGGGTGCCAGATTCAATTGGTTTTACCGTCCAGTAGTGTTTAAATTCTTTTGGCAATAAGGCTTTAACTCTTGGGCTATTAAATATTTGGTTAACCTTAGAAGTGTCTTTTGTAAGGGCATATCCAATAGAAGCTCCTTTAGTGTAAAAGCTTTGATTACCCTGTTGTTGAACGCTAGGGCTCAATACGGCATATAAAGGATTTTCTTTTGCAAACTGCTCAAAGCTTTGTTTGCCAGTAGTATCCTTTTTAGTGCTATCACCACCTGCAGAAGCAAGTTGATCTGTGAGGGATGATTTAGTGCTATCTTTAGCAGTAGTATCAGCAGCATTCTTGGCTACAGATTGGCTGGAACTGTCTACTGAGCTAGTGTCAACTGTGGCCAGTGAACTATCGGTTGAAATGGTGCTAAGTGTATCAATACCTCCAGATGCTTTAAGTGCCTCATTTACTTTTTCAAGCATTGGGCCTATTTCGCTGTTGTCAAAAGTTTCCCAGAATTCGAGTTTAGCTGTTCCTTGAAGGAGTTTTCTTACACGATCAGGTTCTGTAACACCAGGCATCTCAACCAAGATTCTATTGTTAGCTAATTTTTGAACATTTGGCTGGGTTACACCAAATTTGTCAATACGTGTTTTTAATATCTGATAGGTACGATCAAAGGCCCCATTCGCTTCTTCACGAATTACTTTTAACACCTCATCATTACTCGAATTTAGATTAACCCTATTTTCAAGCGTTTTGGTTGTAAAAATGGTACTAAGTTTAGCATTTGGATCAAGCTTTTTAAATTCTTCACCGAAAAGGGTTACGAAATCTTTTTGAGAGGTAGCCAAGCTTGCTACAGCATTGTTGATGGCTGTGTTAAACGTAGGATCACTGCTATTATTGCTCATTGATTTAATGAGATCAACCAATGAAACTTCCATGGTAACGTTCATTCCTCCTTTTAAATCGAGACCTAGGTTTATTTCGTTCTCTTTGCATTTTTGATAGGTAAATCCAAGTAACGGATAAACTTTCACATTTTGCATTGAATCAAGATAGGCCTTCAATTTTACAGGATCGTTTCCTGTGGCTTCACGCGCATTGCGTTCTACGTTTTTAGTAACTAGTGTAAATGATAATTGGTAAAGACATACCAAAGCCATTAAAATGGCAAATATCCTTATCGCTCCTTTGTTTTGCATGGAATCTTCAGATGAGTTTTGTGGGTAAATTATTAAAGGGTGCGAAAATACCCCAAAATCTGAAATAAGCAAAGTTAATTAAGCGAAAAAATCACATTTTTTTATTGATTTTTAACGGGTTATGAATCAAGTTAGCTACCTATTGGTGTCTTAATATAATACAATAGACAGGATGGTAGCATAGAAGAATAAAGTAAGTAAGGTTTGTACCGTTCGGTTTTTCATTTACTGTAGAATTGAAGTGATTAGAAGAAGTAAAACAATAAGACCAGTAGTCCTAGACTTACACACAATTGCGTGAGCAGTAATCCAGTACTAAAAATTTTGGAATGGTTTTTTGCTAGTGGAGTGTGAGCCATTGCATCAAGTTTTTCCCAAAATAAAACTTAGCAAAATGGTTGTGTGTGTAATTTGTAGGTGATTCTTACAAAACAAAACCCCTGCTAGACAATATCTAGCAGGGGTTGTAGAGGTTAATTATCTGGCTTTTTAGTTGACCATTAGTTTAACCGTTTCGGTAGTAACACCGTTATTTAATTTGAGCACGTAAACTCCAGCTGACAATCCTGATAAATTGATTTGTGCATTGAAGACACGCTCACTTTGTTGTGTTTCATAGTAAATGGTTCTTCCTGTAAGATCCATCAACGATAAACTAACAGTTTCATTTACATTCAACATTTTGATATCTACATATTGGTGCGCTGGATTGGGATACACAATAAAGTCAGTACTTTGATTGCTAGAGGATCCACCTACGAAACAGCCAATAACAAACACATCTACTACATCCGTTGCACTACATCCATTTCCATCTGTTACCGTTACATCATAGCTATCATCGTCAGTTACGCTTATGGTTTGTGTGGTAGCACCGGTATTCCATAGATAGCTGTTAAATCCGGCTCCTGCATCTAGCGTGATGGTGGTTCCACTACAGATTTGTTGGTCGCTTCCTAGGCTCACTGTAGGGTCATTGTGATTGCTTGCAATAGATACACTGCCATATGCCGGACAATTGTTATAATCTTTTACCAATACTAAATAATCGCCAGCGGTTAAATTACTGCCAGTTGCTGAATTGCCACCAAATGGAATCCATTCATAACTGTATGGGGTGCTACCACCAGCAGCTACCACTGTAGCTGAACCATCTTCACTTGATTGGCAGTTGGCATTGATTATGTTCACAAATCCAACAGTGATGGTAGTAGAATTTACAATAGCCACATCTGCAATTTGACAACCATTTGCATCCGTAACTGTAAGGGTATAAACTCCCGCTACAACATCTATTAAGTTTTCAGACTGTTGATTGTTGCTCCAACTATAGTCATAAGGAAGAGTTCCTCCTGTTACAATAGGAACTACACTGCCATCATTGTATTGACAGTTGGCATTCACTATATTAAAGGAAAGGCCAAGGGCTGTTGGTTCAAGCACATCAAAGCTAGCCATTGCTGTACATCCATTTTCATCAGTAACAGTTACATTGTATACTCCTCCACTTAATCCTGTAATTTCAGCGGTAGAAGCACCGTTGCTCCAGGAATATAAATAGGAACCAGTTCCGCCACTTACGCTGATGCTAATACTTCCGTTAGCAGCAGTAGTGCAGCTAACATTTGTAGTATTTCCATTAATGATGATTTCATTTGGTTGATTGATAGTCACAGTGGTTGTTGCACTGCAGTTGCCATCGCTGGCTACTACAGTATAGTTTCCAGCGGCCAAGTTAGCAGCAGTTGGGCCGTTGCTTACATTTGGAGACCAAGAGTAAGTGATATTTCCAGAGCCACCGTTAGTAGTCAAGGTAATGGTTCCATCACTAATCCCATAGCATGAAGCATCTGTGGCAGTAGAAGCAATTGCTAGTGCGGTGCTTCCACCTACGGTAGCTGTTCCGGTTGCAGGACAGTTTCTAGCATCACGAATGCTTACTACATAATTTCCAGGGGCAAGTCCATTAGCGGTTTGGCCAATCGTTACAGGGTTTGTATTCCACGAATAGGTATAAGGTCCAGTACCTCCAGTTACGTTTGCCGTAGCAGAACCATTGCTACCACCACATCCAGCATCCATTGTAGTAGCATTCACCACGAAAGCGGCAGGTGATGTTATGGTCACCGATTGGTTTCCAACACATCCGCTAGCATCTATTACGGTAACCGAATAAGTGCCAGGAGAAAGTCTGGTAATAGTTTGGGCTTCTATTTCTCCAGGTTGCCATACATAGTAATAAGGGCCATTACCACCAGTGAGGTTAGCGGTAGCGGTACCATCCCGTCCATTCGGACAATTGGTTTCCAATCTTCCAGTTACAGCGACCGAAAGAAGTGAAACAGTAACGGAGAAAGAATAAGTTTGAACACCATTGGTAGGGCAAGCATCATCTCTTACACTTACGGTAAAGGTGTAGGGTTGTGGTCTAGCGTCAGCTGCTGTAGGGCTCCAGCAAAAAGTACCTATAGGTCTTGAACCAGCGCTAGTGGTAAATGTTGCACCAGCTATGGCTTGGTTCCATGTCATGGTTACATTTTGGGCTGCATCAACATCGGCAGAGAAAACATCGAAACAAACTTGACCACCACCGCAAATAGTAGTAGCAAAGCTGTTGGTGCCATCTATGCCGCTTGCAGTTGGTAGTTGATTAGAGCATTGTCTAGTATAAATTTGCATGTCGCGCGTAACCCTTCCAATGAGCACACCGCCTCTGTATTCACGTACTTCAACTGCTAAAATACCTACTTGTTGTAATGTTGGGTTCATCAATACATCGCCATTCACACTGTTTACGCTTACTGCCGGTGTAGATGCTATCGGATTAGCTGCAGAGTAAGGAGGTATGAAATTAACTGGAGCACCATTTTGAGCAAGTGGAGTTACCAATGAATAGGCTAAAGAATCACCGTCAGGATCTACTACACCGTGATTATAAGCGAAACTCTGGCCAATGCAAGCGAAGCTAATGGGTATATTAGAAAACACCGGAGAATTGTTAGGGCTGCTTGCATTATTGAGCACTGCCTCTAAATAAATCCTTGTGTTATTTGGATCATTAATTGTATTAATGGCAAGATTTCTGGCTAAAATTGAAAAAGAAAATGTCCAATCTGTGCACTGTCCAGGTAAGGTAACATTTCCAGTGTATTCATATTCTCTTATTCCTGGTTCTGAACCGCCATTGCAAGTGGTAGAGCCTGCACCACATGGATAAGTTATTTCATTTCCAGTATTAGGCACCTGAAAAACATTGAATGATAGGGTAGAAAATCCACATGAATTTTGAACATTAATGGCTACCGGATTTGGAGCAGGAGGATTGCCTAGGCAATCATAATAAAATTTTAATTTCACTTCGTAAATATTCCCTGATAAGTGAGAATACGTAAGGTCAGCACCTGCTGCATGAGTAGCAAAGGTTTGTTGATTGAAACAAAAAAAGCTGAAGGTCAAAAGTAAAGCAGCATAGAATAAATTATGCTTTTTTGTTGGATTGGTAGTCGTTTTCATTTATGTTAACGGGTTTAGACTCTGCAATTAACTTAAAATAAATTTATGTCACAAACAATCGCATAAAAAGTCAAGGGGAAGTTGGTATAATATTGCTTTTTCTTGACGAATGGCGTTAAACTGGCAGCGGATTTTAAGATCTAGTCAAGCTCCAAGCGCAAGGTGGCTCCGTAAAGTGTACTTTTAGTTTGGGCCAAATTGATTTGAATAGATCAGAATTTCTATATCGCTCCAAATCATTAATAGAATCCCATTTACTGATCGTGAAAAACAAATTCGGATTTTCATGATCAGCCAGCAGCTGTACTTCATGGCAACCCCTCATGCCTTTAATCAACAATTTATTAGTTTCAAAGATATCTTGGAGTAAGATGGATCCTTGTTTATCCAAGTGAAGCTTGACTATTCTTGTAATCATATTTCGGTATCGATATTCACAAACACTCGGTCATTGATGGTGAGGCCTCCGAGCGATTTATTGGGTATTCCACCCAGTGGTGCATCACGAAGTCCTAATTCTAATAAACCCTCTTGATTAAAATATCCAAAAAGATCACCAGGCGAGGCCTGCTCAGGATAAAGCACCATTACTTCTACATCCATGCCACGGCCTAGATTGACTACAAACTTTTTGTCTCCTACAAACTTTAGAAATTCATTCTTAGAAATATTGGTTATAATATTTCCAAATTGATTGATGTGTATTACATTCCCTTTCAGTGAGTATTGGTCAATAGAAAGGCCGGGGAATTTTTTTTGAATTTTGAAATTTGTTGCTGTTAATGATTGAGCAAAAGCTGGCGAAGTACTAAGGTTTAGAATAAATTTTAATATATCGGCCCTTAGATTTGATGAAGCTTGTTGGTGATTGATAGAAGTTTTAAAAATCTTGTAACTTAAATTTTGATTAACATCAATTAACAATGAAAGTGTGCCGTTATCACGAGCAATGAAAAACTGATTGCTTAATACAAGGAGCAGGTAGGCCGAATCGTTTTCATCGTTGCCAATTTCTATGAAGTGGATAGTATTATCAGGAAAGTGTTTGAATGCACTGCTAATGGTAAAAGCAGCTTGCATAGCGCCATAGTCGCGCACTTCATGCGAAATATCAATCACAGTAAGTGCATCATTTAGCGTTAAAAGCTGTGCTTTAAAAATAGCTACATCAGCATCTCTATAACCCCAATTGGTAGTAAGTGTGATTAATCTTTTTTCTGACAATGTTGATAAGACTGTTGATTAGTAGAGATGCAAAAATAATGATAAATCAATTCAAAAGGATTTAAAAGATTAGCTTCGTTCAACAACAATTTTAAAATCCAACAACATTTTGAGCGAAGTAGTAATTCCAATAGACACATTCAATCCTGTAGAATTTTTTGGAGTGAATGAAGCTAATTTAGCAGTCATCAGAAAAAATTTTCCTGAACTAAAAATAGTAGCTAGAGGTAGCGAAATAAAGGTAATAGGGGATGAAAAAAACATTCATCATTTTAGTGAAAAAATTAATAGGCTGATACAACATTATCAAAAGTTCGGATCCTTAACGCCTGATAATGTGCAGCAATTTCTTGATGATAGAATAAGCACTGCCGCCAATGGTAATGGCAATGCACCTACAGGCGATGTGTTGGTCTTTGGCCAGAATGGAATTATGGTGAGGGCACGCACGGCCAATCAGAAGAAAATGGTAGAAAGTTCAGAAAAGAATGATATCGTTTTTGCTATTGGTCCAGCGGGAACCGGCAAAACTTATACCGCAGTGGCATTGGCTGTGCGAGCTTTAAAGAACAGAGAAATAAAACGAATCATCCTTACACGACCCGCAGTGGAGGCAGGAGAAAATTTAGGATTTTTACCAGGAGATTTAAAAGAAAAAATTGATCCCTATTTGCGCCCTCTATATGATGCCTTGTATGACATGATACAAGGAGAAAAAGTAAAGGCTTATATAGAAAGCGGGGTAATTGAGGTAGCTCCCTTGGCATTTATGAGAGGCAGAACACTTGACAATGCATTTGTAATTTTAGATGAGTCGCAGAATGCTACTGAAAGTCAATTGAAAATGTTTTTGACTCGAATGGGCCCTTCTGCAAAATTTATTGTAACTGGTGATGTAACTCAAATAGATTTACCAAGAAACCAACCATCTGGTTTGGTTCAAGCCATTAAGATTTTATCCAATGTAAAGGGTATTGACTTTATTTACCTCGATGCTCAGGATGTGGTAAGACACAAACTTGTTAAGGATATAATAGAAGCGTACAATAAATAATGGAAGCGATAGCACAAACAGATTTTAAATTTCCAAGACAAACCAATTTTTACAGAGGTAAGGTACGTGATGTATATACTATCCAAAATCAATTATTGGTTATGGTAGCAAGCGATCGAATATCAGCATTCGATGTGGTACTCCCAAAAGCAATACCCTATAAAGGGCAAGTGCTTAACCAAATTGCTGCTTACATGCTTGAAGCCACTAGTGATATAGTGCCCAATTGGTTGCTTGGTACTCCACATTCGCAAATAGCAATAGGCCGTAAGTGTGAACCCTTTAAAGTAGAGATGGTAATAAGAGGCTACTTAGCAGGACATGCTGCCCGTGAATATGCCTTAGGGAAGCGAAGTATATGTGGAGTGAAACTTCCTGAAGGTTTGAAAGAGAATGATGCCCTTCCTCAACCCATTATTACTCCCACTACTAAAGCTTCGATAGGGCACGATGAGGATATTAGTAAAGAAGAAATTATTAATCAAGGAATAGTATCTGAACCGCTGTATCTACAATTAGAAAAATTCACAAGGTTATTATATTCAAGAGGTCAGGAAATAGCAAATAGTCGGAATTTAATTTTGGTAGATACCAAATATGAGTTTGGTCTTTACAATGGACAGGTTATGCTAATGGATGAAATACACACCCCCGATTCATCCAGATATTTCTATAAAGACACGTACGAAAATTTGCAAAAAGCAGGCAAGCCACAACGTCAACTAAGTAAAGAATTTGTAAGAGTATGGTTAATGGACAATGGCTTTCAGGGAAAAGATGGCCAAAAGGTGCCTGAAATGACTACCACTTGGATAAACGAAATAAGTGAAAGATATATTGAATTATTTGAAAAAGTGACTGGGCAGAAATTTGTAAAATCAAATCTCTCAATAGAGAATCCACAGGTTACGGCTACCATTGTTTCAGCATTGGATCAATTTTTAAGTAGCTAAGCTATATTTTAGAGTTTATTTATTTGTAAGATTTGAGTAATTATTCAAGTAATTGACATTAAAAATTACATAATAGTTTAATTGCCTAACTATTCTATATTATGTAAGTAATATATTTTTTCGAGCTATTTTTTTTTGAACATTGATTAGTTTCACATTGAGTCAAAAATTAATCAACACGCTAATGAAAAAATTTACTTACCAGCATTTACTTTTACTTTCGCTTTTTACAAGCGTGGGTTTATTATCTAATGCAACAACAGACCCTTCGCCCATTACCGGGCCAGCTTTTGTTTGTTACAATCAAAGTGGTACGGTGTATGAAGTAACCAACATCCCTGGTGCTACTTTTAATTGGAATGTCACAGGAGGAGGCGTTATTACCAGTGTAAATGGTACCAACAGCATTACCATTGATTGGGGTACCACATTTGGTGATGTTTGCGTAACGGCTGATGATGGGAGTGGAGTGAGCAATCCATCATGTTTAGCAGTGCAATATGCCAATGATAGACCAACATTGCCGGATACTATTTTTGGCGCACAGAATACTTTGTGTCCTAGTCAAATTGTTACTTATTCCGTTCCTTTGGATTTACTAGCCACCACTTATGATTGGATAGTACCTGCCAATACTACTATATTGTCAGGACAGGGAACCAACACTATTGAATTATTGGTTCAGCCATTCTTTAATTGGGGCTATTTAAGAGTATCGGCCATCAATTGTCGTGGAACTAGAGGGCAGAAGGCCATTACCTTGTTTTCAAAACCTGTAACACCGGGGCCAATAGCAGGCCCACAAGTAGGAGCATGTGCAGGCAATACATACACCTATAGTATTACCCCTGTTAATGGAGCCACATCTTATACTTGGATTGCCCCCGCTGGAAGTTTAATTTCAACTCCAGCAGCAAGTGGCAATCCGCTTACCTCAAGTGCTACCACTGTATCGGTAACTTTTTCTTCTAGTTTTACTGTTGGAGATCTAAGTGTGGTGTCTAACAGTGGTTGTGGTAGTAGCAATCCAAGAGTTTGGAGAATTAGGTCCGTACCCATGCGACCTGGAGCCATCAGTGGGTTACAGTATGGTTTGTGCGATTTGGCAAATGTGCCTTACAGCATAGCTCCACTAGCAGGCGCCACCAGTTATACTTGGACACTTACCCCTTCTAGTGCAGGAACAATAGTTGGAAATGGTAATAGCATCACAGTGAATTTCACTGGCAGTTTTACTGTGGCAAATCTATGCGTAGTAGCTTCTAATGATTGTGGCAATAGCATTGAACGATGTATGAGAATATTTGCAATGCCACAAAGGCCTGGCCCAATTGAGGGTCCAATAGGAGCTTGCAATAGTAACCCCAGCATAAGCATAGCCTATTATGAAATAGATCCTGTATTTGGTGCTAGTGATTACACTTGGACTGTACCTTTGGGAGCTACCATAATAAACGGACAGGGAACCAATGAAATAACCGTAGATTTTTTAGGGGGTACTACGGGTGATGTTGTAGTAACTGCAAATAACATTTGTGGAGTAAGTATTCCGCGTAAGTTGAATGTGATTGTCAATGGTTGTAGAATAGGTTCGATGTCATCTATAAGTATTGATGCCATTAGAGCCTTTCCTAATCCGGCACATGATCAAATAAGCCTAAGCCTCACTTCAGGTACTGATCAAGCCATCAACATTGTTATATTAGATGTGGCAGGTAGAAAAGTTCAATCATTCCAAAAATCTTGTGTAGTTGGTTCAAATGTGATAGAAATGCCAGTAGCGAATTTAGAAAAAGGTATTTATTTTATTCAAATAATAATGGAAGGAAGGTCAGAGAAGGTAATGTTTGTTAAAGATTAAATTCTAAACCATACAAGAAACGGCTGAGAAAATATCTTCAGCCGTTTTTTTATGGTTAATACTTCCTTCTATTTTTTAGTAACAAACTATTTCCTTAAAATTGTTTGTGATCTATCGGGCCCTACAGAGACTATTGTTATAGGAACTTCTAACTTCGATTCTATGAATGAAATATATTTATTCAATGAATCAGGAAATTGAGCTGTAGCATTAACCTTGGTTAAATCTGAACTCCAACAAGGTAAATTTTCATATACACAAGTTACCTCTTCGTCAACAAGATCATAGGGCATGTAGTCAATTTTTTTTCCATTAATTTCATAATGCGTACAAACTTTTATTTGATCAAAACCACTCAATACATCGGCTTTCATCATAATAAGTTCAGTCACACCATTAATCATAATGGCATATTTAAGGGCAGGCAAATCCAGCCATCCGCAGCGTCTAGGTCTTCCGGTGGTAGAGCCAAACTCGTTTCCAGCCTTTCTTAATCGTTCGCCAGTCGCATCTTCTAATTCAGTAGGAAATGGTCCGCTGCCCACTCTTGTACAATAGGCTTTGAATATCCCTAAAACTTTTCCAATATTTTTTGGAGCTATTCCTAATCCTGTGCAAGCACCAGCGGTAATTGTATTTGAGCTGGTTACAAAAGGGTAGGAGCCAAAATCAATATCAAGTAAAGAGCCTTGAGCTCCTTCGGCTAAGATTGTTTTTTTGCCCTTGATAAATTCATTGATAGTGTGTTCACTGTCAATTAATTTTAATTTTTTAATGGCATTCAAACTTTCCATCCACTCCTTCTCAATTTCATCAATATCAGCCGTAAAGTGGTGGTGTTTTAATATATCTAGATGTTTTTCTTTAAGGGCATTGTATTTTTCAATGAAATTATTTTTTTCTAAGTCGCCTACCCTAAGTCCATTCCTGCCAGTTTTATCCATATAGGTGGGTCCTATTCCTCTAAGAGTACTTCCTATTTTTGATTTTCCTTTTGCAGCTTCACTAGCTGCATCCAGGAATTTATGGGTTGGAAGAATAAGGTGCGCTTTTCTAGAAAGCCATAAGTGAGCTACTACATCTATCTTATGTACGGCCAAAGCCTCTATTTCCTTTTTAAAGGTAATAGGGTCTATCACTACACCGTTTCCAACGATATTGATACAATTGCTTCGAAAAATACCAGATGGAATGGTGTGCAACACATGTTTAATTCCATTAAACTCTAGTGTATGGCCTGCATTTGGTCCGCCTTGAAAGCGTGCAATCACATCGTATTTTGGGGTTAACACATCCACTATCTTTCCTTTCCCTTCATCTCCCCATTGCAATCCTAATAATACATCAACCATGATCATTATGTTGAAGCCTAAGAGCTTCTATTAATTGTATAGAAATTTTAATAATTAATTTTGAAATTGTTTTACTGCACTAGTAAGATCGTCAGTAATAGTAAATACGGTGTTAAGTTTGGTGATGATTAACAATTCTTTTATCTTATCAGAGATAGCACAAATGGTAGTATCGCCACCATTTTTTCTTGATTTGGTAAGTATGTTTACCAATACATTAAGGCCATTGCTGTTTAAGTATTTAAAATTTTCCATGCTAATAACAAAGCTGGTAATTCCCTTGTTGATCAATTCTTGAATTTCTTCAAGTAGGGGATTGGCTTGATTCTTATCAATCAAATTTCCTGACATTTCTACGATAGCGTAGCTCCCATTATTCTTTATTTTGTATTCAAAATTCATATAGTTATTTATTTAATTGTGTTAAGTGTTTGCATTGACCTTCATTAGCAAGTGTATTGCATTTGCCATAAAAGTTTAGTGAGTGATGGGTTATATTGAAATTTAATAACTCTCCCATCATTGATTGTATTTGCTGCAAACGAGGGTCGCAAAATTCGAAGACATGGTTACAGTTTTCGCAAATTAAGTGATCATGTTGTTTGTATGCGAATGATTTTTCGTATCGGGCTAGATTTTGCCCAAATTGATGTTTGGTGATTAGATCGCATTGCAGTAGGAGTTCAATGGTATTGTAAAGGGTAGCACGGCTTACAGCATATTTTTTCTCCTTCATTTTAGTATAGAGTGTATCTATATCAAAATGGTCGTTAGTAAGGTAAATTTCTTCAAGTACTGCATATCGTTCCAGCGTTTTACGGTGCTTGTGAAGTTCAAGAAAGTCAGTAAATTTTTTTACTACTTCTGGGTTAATTTTAAGTTGAGGTACTTCCATTTATTACTTTGTGAAGGTACATAAATTTACAATGTACCTGCCAGGCTGCTGACAGAATGAAATAATCTTTCCCAGCGTATTTTTTTAAATATATTCGATTCATTTGTTTCCCAACTCATCCACACAAAAACGGCTTTGCCTACAATATGATCTTCTGGTACAAAGCCCCAAAACCTGGAATCTTGGCTATTGTGTCTATTATCTCCCATCATAAAATAGTAGTCCATTTTAAAGGTGTATGAATTAGCTGGTGTGCCGTTGATCCAAACTTGCCCATTTTTTTCTTCTACATTATTTTTCTCATATTCTTGGATTGCCCTTCGGTAAAGTGCAATATTACTGCTATCAATTTTTACCACATCACCTTTTTTAGGTATGTATAATGGACCAAAACCATCTGGTGTCCAGCTAAATTTTTCACTATTAGGAAAAATGCTGGTTCGGTTAAAGCTTAGTTTATTGAAGTCGTATTTTTCAATTGCTTTTACTATTCCAAAGTTTTTTAATTCTCCGGCTGTAGTCTCGGTAATGTTAAACTGATAATTTTCATGAGCACCCATTGCTAGTTGTTCTTGCATACTTTGCCAATCATGCCAACCGATTCGTTTCAAAGCATCAAAGTTGAATGCGCTACCATCAGTAAATACTGCATAAGCATGCTGCATCTGTTCAGGATTTTTTTGTGCTGTCCCATTGATGAATACTTGCTGATTGATAATTTTAAGGGTGTCGCCAGGTGTTCCTACACATCGCTTTATATAGTTTTCTTTTTTATCAACAGGGCGGCCTTCGGTTTCGGCTGGGTAATTAAAAACTACACAATCACCTTTTTTAATTTTTCCAAATCCAGGAAGTCTGTGGTAGCCAATTTTAATCCACTCCAAATATGATTTAGCATTTCCAAACGGAAGTGTATTGTGCACAAAGGGAAATGATAGGGGAGTATTGGGTATTCTAGCTCCATAGCTCATTTTGCTAACAAACAAAAAATCACCAACTAGAAGTGATTTTTCCATTGAGGATGTAGGGATAGTGTAGGCTTCAAAAATAAATGTGCGAATGATAGTTGCAGCTATTACGGCAAAAATTGCAGCGTCTACCCACTCTCTTAGGTTAGATTTTCGCTGGCCGGGTCTTGTTTTAAGTAAAAACCATACGCCAAGCGTAAATATTCCAAAGATAATATCTTTAACTAACTCCCAATTGATTCTGATTTTTTTCATGCAGCAGGTAACAGTTTTTAATTATAGGATTGGCGAAATAAAGGTTGATAGTTTCCTGTTTTTCACTGCTGAAAGTTACGTAGCCAGCGTGGTATTATTTCTTAAATGAACGTTAATTGTTAACACTTTTTTCTAATAAATCGTCTAGTGTAAAAAAGCCTTCTTTGCCTATGATCCATTGAGCAGCTATTAGTGCGCCTTTGGCAAATCCATTTCTGTTTTTAGCATTATGTGTAATTACAATCTCGTCTTCATCAGATTGCCAAAAAGTGGTATGCGTTCCCGGCACATCTGCTATTCTTTGAGAAAAAATATTTATGGTGTTGGCTGCACTCGATTGATCGTTGGTTACAAGTTGCCAATTTTGATATTTGCTTTGGTTGGCTATGATTTTTTCTGCCAAGGTAATAGCAGTGCCGCTGGGTTGGTCTTTTTTTTGAATATGGTGCACTTCCGATATCTTTAACTGATATGAAGCGTGCTTGTCAAACAAATGAGCGGCTATATTATTTAACTTCCAAAACAAGTGTACACCAATGCTGAAATTGGTTGAAGCTATGAGCGCACCTTTGCAGGCTGCAACTTTTTCTTTTACCTTTTCAATTTCTTGGTGCCATCCAGTGGTGCCACATACCATGGGCACGCCTGCTTCCAAGCAGCAGTACATATTGTGTAATGCTGCTGAAGGAATGCTAAAATCTATTGCCACATCTGCCTTTTTTAATGACTGGAGTGCTGCTTTGAGTTGATCAGAATTGTTGACAATGCAATGGATTTGATGCCCATGTCCCAAAGCTATTTTTTCAATTAGTTGGCCCATTTTGCCATGACCTATTATTGCAATTTTCATATCTGGGTGAATAAAGACAGTGAAGTCATTTAGCTAAATCAGTAAATATGTTTTTATTGTTTAAAATTAAAAGACAACCCCAATCCTAATGCCATTCCATTGCCACAAGGAATAATAGATGGCTTTGGCTTAAAGCTCAGTTGGTCTGATACTTCAAATGTTCTGAGGTGGGCATCAACATAAGCATCAATGATATTTAGCGAGTACCAAACGCATCCTAAGATGATACTTAAGTCTCTATTTCTTTTGTAATAATCTTTAGCCTCGCGCAGTTGTTCATCAGTAATGTTTCCAAAATCGTCATTGGTTGATGGGTCATTGTCATATCGGTTAACCAAGGCAGTTTTAAATTTCTGATAGTTTTTTTGATTGAATGAATATGTATAGCCTAGCGTAGCAAAACCTAGATAGATGATTGGTGGCTTCCAATATTTCTTATTGTAAAACTGTCCTGCTCCAGGCAAAATAGCAGAAAACAATGTAGCTCTTTTACTATAAGCTAATGAAAGGGTGTCAATTGGTTTTTCACTGGCCTCTTGCGCATGTGCCTTGGTGAAGAGCAAAAGTAGTGTTACTGCAAATATTGCTTTTTTGAGCATCACTAGTAATTGAGCAGGTCGAGAATTCGATTCAGGTCAGTATCATTGGTGAATGGAATAATTATTTTTCCACGCCCTGAGTTACTTCTTTTCAATTCTATTTTAGAGCCAAAGTGTGAAGTGAGTACGTTTTGAATTTTTGTGAACTCAAATGAGAGCTGATTTTTTACTTGCGTATCTTTCTTTTTCTGTTGCGATTTATTTCCTAATTCTCTTGCTAAATCTTCGGTTTCTCTAACGCTTAGTTGCTTGGATTTAATTTCTTTAAAAATGTATAATTGATTTACTACATTGTCAACTCCTATGATGGCTCTTGCATGCCCCATGCTCAGGGCCGTATCTCTAACTGCTGCTTGAATTTCAGGAGGGAGTTTTAGCAATCGCATGTAATTGGTAACAGTGCTTCTTTCTTTTCCCACCCTCATGCTTAATTCTTCCTGAGTTAGTGCACATTCTTCCAATAACCTTTTATAACTAATAGCTACTTCAATGGGGTTAAGGTCTTGCCGTTGAATATTTTCGACCAAGGCCATTTCTAGCATTCCTTGATCATTGGCTATTCTAATGTAAGCAGGTATTGATTTCAGACCGGCTAATTTAGATGCGCGCCACCTCCGTTCCCCACTAATTATCTGAAACTTGTCGTAGCCAAGTTTTCTTACCGTAATTGGTTGAATGATGCCCTGTTCTTTAATAGAATTACTTAGTTCGGTAAGTGCATTGTCGTCAAAGTCTAATCGAGGTTGAAATGGATTTGCCTCAATTTGATCCACCCCAATTTGGGCAATAGATCCTGCCAAACCTGCTGCAGCGCCTTCATTAGGTTTAATGGTTATATCGGTTTCAGTATTTTCAAGTAATGCGCTCAGGCCTTTGCCAAGGCCACTTCTGCGAGGTGGTGTACTCATTCAGCTATGGGTATTATTTTTTCTGACTGCTTAATTTTGGTAAGATTGTTTTTTTGCAGTATTTCTCGTGCCAAGTTAAGGTAGTTAACAGAGCCTTTGCTACTAGCATCATGCATGATCACTGTTTGCCCAAAGCTTGGAGCTTCGCCTAATTTAGTATTTCTATGAATTATGGTGTCAAATACCATTTGCTGAAAATGAGTTTTTACATCTTCCACTACTTGGTTGCTCAGTCGCAGTCGGCTATCATACATGGTTAACAATATGCCCTCTATTTCTAATTCAGGATTAAGTCTTGATTGTACAATTTTGATAGTATTTAATAGTTTTCCAAGGCCTTCAAGAGCAAAATACTCACACTGTACCGGCACAATTACGCTGTTAGCAGCAGTGAGTGCGTTTATGGTTACTAATCCTAAAGATGGAGAGCAGTCGATTATGATGAAGTCAAAATCATTTTTAAGTGGTTCAAACACTTCTTTCATCTTACGTTCTCTATTTGGGAGATTGATCATTTCAATTTCAGCCCCTACAAGATCGATGTGTGAAGGGATGAGCCAAAGGTTAGGAGTTTCTGTTTGGATGATCGCATCCTTTGGATTGGTTTCATTGATGATGCATTCATAGATGCTCAGTTTTACAGCTCTAGGATCAAATCCTACACCACTAGTGGCATTGGCCTGTGGGTCACTATCTATCAGTAGCGTTTTAAATTCTAATACTGCAAGGCTGGCAGCCAGGTTCATGGCCGTGGTAGTTTTACCTACTCCGCCCTTTTGGTTTGCTATGGCTATGATTTTTGACATGTGTATTTCAGATTGAATGGGAGTATGAAGGTACTAAAAAGTTAGGGTTTCGCCAATGGATGGCAATAATAGTTTCAAATCGGCATTTTCAAATTTTTGGATGGCTTCTTGGGTGTTTATTTTAATGGATTCAAATGTATTATAATGCATAGCTATTATGGTATTGCATTTAATAAAATCAGCTGCTATCACAGCGTTGTCAATTCCCATCGTATAATTGTTGCCGATTGGCAAGAAAGCAAAATCTAGTTTTTTATAGTCGCCAATTAGTTTCATGTCATAATGTAAGGCGGTGTCGCCAGCGTAGTAGAAATTGCCTTGATTGCTTTCAATTAAAAATCCCATTGGGCTGCCACCATAAGTGCCATCAGGCAAACTACTACTGTGTACGGCACTTACGCACTTTACCTTCCCGAAGGGAAAATGGAAGTGGCCACCAATATTCATTCCATGCACATTGGCTACTCCTTTTTGTTTCAGCCACATACAAATTTCATGTGCTGCTATGAAGGTTGCATTTGTGGTTTGAGCAAAATGGATGGCATCAGCTATGTGGTCTTCGTGGCCATGCGAAATGAGAATGAAATCGGGTTGAATAGTTGATAGATCAATTCCTTTGGCTAAAGGATTGGGTGTAATAAATGGATCGAAAAGGAGCTGATAACCAGCTATTTCAATTGCAAAGCAAGAATGTCCAAGAAAAGTAACTTTCATAATGTTTAAAGGCAACCCAAACGCGTGAATTAGACGTGAAAAATCCAATAATATTGGCTAAGGTAGCTTCATTGCAAAAATAAACTAATAAGTTGGTGTGAAGATTAAAGTTACCAACAAATAAAGGCGATGTTAATAAATAAAAATGCTTGCTAGTGAGTCAAGATCAAGACTCACTGGCAAGCAATGGAATGAATTTGAATAATTTTTTATGATTTATCTGAACCCAAGTCGTCAAAACTCACATCGCTAAATCCAGCCTTGTCGTTATTGGCATGCGATCTGGGCTCATAGTTTTTTTCAGGAACCGGCAGTGTACCAACATGGTTAACAGCTTCATTTAAGCCTTCAATGAATTTCTCAAAATCTTCTCTGTAGAGGAAAATTTTATGCTTTTCATAAACTGGGGCTCCATCATCACCCATTCTCTTTTTACTTTCTGTGATGGTGATGTAGAAGTCTTGCCCTTTGGTTGACTTTACATCAAAAAAATAAGTTCGCTTTCCTGCTCTAACTGATTTTGAAAAAACGTCTTCTCTAGGATACTGGTTATCTGCCATAAATAATGCTAATAATATATTTCATTTCTTTGGAAACAAAAATATTAAAAAAATGAATCAAGCAAAAAATGAAATTAAAAATGCATGCATTTTTAGTTAAATTTTATCCAATATTGTTCGGTCTTTTTGTTTCTTTGTGAATTAATACCTAAAAAATCCATGTTGCAACGTATTCAAACCATCTTTTTGCTGCTAGCCGTTATTTTAACCGGGCTACTATTGTATCTTCCTGTTTATGAAATTAGGAGTGCTGTGGTGAGCGGCACCATTGATGAGGTTGAACAATTTATTATAAGTACCAATATCCCCTTGATGCTGCTCAATGCTGGGGTTGGTGTGCTGTTGGTCATTTCTCTATTGTCTTTCAAAAATAGAAATTTACAAAGACGCTTGTGCAACCTTTCATTGCTTTTAAGTTGTATCTTAATAGGCCTTTTATTTTTTCTGGCCGATCATGATGGAGCCAAACAAAGCAGTAAGGTAGTTTATAAGTTAGCAGCCTATTTTCCTTTGCTTAATTTACTTTTTATTTTTCTTGCAAGTTTTTTTATTAAGAAGGATGAAGAAATGGTTCGTAGTGCCGATCGATTAAGGCCCTAGGGTTTAATGAAATAGGCTTTGAGCGAATCGCCTATTGAGAAAAGATTTAAACTGCCATTGATGGTCCGTTTCAAGAGGTTTAAGGCAAGGTTATTTTCAATTTTATTTCTTAAAACTTCATCTTCTTGCCTTAGTTCATGGTATTTTAATGGCTCTATGGTAGCTGTGTGTTCCTTTCTTGGTGCATTGCTATTGCTTTCTTTTATCCTGCTTATACTTATTCCGGATGTAGTTACTTGGTGTGGCAGTAGCCCTGCCTTTTTATACAATAGTTTAATTGTTCTAGGGGTAAAATAACTTAAATGTTCAGGAAATTCTACTATGTTCCAATTTTTACCTGATAGCCATCCTGAAAGCGAAGAAAAATTGGGTGTGGTGATATAGCAAATTCCTCCTGGCCTTAAAAGGTCGAACATTTTTTTTGCTTCGGCTAGCGGATCGCTCACATGTTCTATATATTCAAAACAAGTAACCACATCAAAAGAATTTTTTGGGGCTAAAGAAAAATCAACATCACCTACACACATCGTGGCGCCTAGTCTATTGCTAACTCTTAGGGCATTTTTTTCCATTTCAGTTCCAAAAATATTCCATCCCTTTTGTTGGGCAATGGCCAGAAAATGTCCATCACCACAGCCAATATCTATAAGATTATTTGTTTTGTTAAACGGCCTGAAGGACTGAAGTATTTCTTCAAATCGTTTAATGGTTAATGGTGGTGGAGTTTCGCTAAGCGGGTAAAATGCGTAGTGTTTTGATAGCGTAGCGGCATCAGGAATAAGCTGGGCAAATACAAAGCTACAATTGCAGCATTGCACTAGATGAGCATGCTGATATTTATTGATATTTGTAAACTTGGTACCGTGGCAAATATTACAATGTTGATGCTTGTTCATGGGCCAGTTAGCTTAACTTAAAATGGCATACACATCGCCAAAGAAGTTGCCACTTCCTATGTGATTGGTTGCTGTTTTAATGATGGTGTCAGCGGTGAGATTGCTGTCACAGGCAAACTCTAGGTCTTCGCCAATGCAATAGTTAAATCTATAAGTATTGTTCAAATTGTATAGGTATTGAATACAATCAATTGTGTTTTGGATATAGGCGGGATTAAACTCAAAAGATATCATGCTAATAGGATGGCGAAGTCCTTTCAATACGTTTAATTCAAAGCCTTCTACATCTATTTTAATGAACTTTGGTTTTCCATACTTTTGGATTAATAAGTCGAGAGTGGTTGTCTTTACGGTATAAGATTTATTCCAAGAGTTATTTTTAAAAGTGCTTTGTTTTACAGTGTCTATGTAATCCTTTGACATGGATGACAGCGTGTGAGAATCACTTTCAAAAAGAGTAGCGGTTCCGGGTTTTTCATCCAAGCCCACTTGTTCAATAATCACATTGGATTTAAATTTAAATCTTGACTTTAAATGTTTTTGACAAAGTGGTTGTGGTTCAATTGCAATTACCTTGTTTGCAAGTTTGGAGAAAATGGTGCTACGCTGCCCTACATTAGCGCCTACATCAAAAACTAAATCGGCTTTGGAAATATGTTGTTGGTAAAATTTAGTTTGATTAAGAAATCTATGTTGATGCTCTGCGCGCCTATCATTGATTGGATAGTAGAGTCCTAAGCTAAGTAATAGATCTTTGATAGTATTTTTCATTGGCTAATGGAACTGTAATATTGAGCAGGTGAAAATAAGTTTTAAAAATTGAGTACCCAAAAAATTATTGATAAACTTTAAAGTGCTCCATGTCTATAACAGCATCCTTGGCTTGCATATGTAGCAGAGGTGTAGTGCCATAGTAGGATGCCCACCCCGAGAAGGTGCTTGGAGGGCCAATGATGTAGTTGCAAGAGGTGAGGCAAATAATATCCTCAATAGGTTCTCCGTTTGAAAAAATAATTTTATGATCGGGGAAATCTTTAGGAGTTATTTTTTCATTACTCGCAATGATAAACACCACAGATTTGTGCGGATGTTTAGCTGCAAATTGATCCATCCAAGTTTTATAATTTTCCAATGTGAAATAGTATTTCCCCCCTTCAAATTTCTCATAGTCTCCCTTACGAATGTGCACACCACAGTAAATAAATTTGCTCTTATCTAAATTTAAGTTTGTAATTTTTGTAAAGTAATTTTTTTTAGGGGATAGGTGATTGGCTATAGTAGTTTGGTGTTTGGCTAGGAGTGAATGGTTCCTGAATCCCCATCCGGAAATTAAGTGATATTTTTTTGAATCAAAATTAGAAGCATCCAATTCCACGGTTTTATCCCAGCTATCTATATAATGTACTTTGAATCCAGGCAGATTAAGTTTGGTTACTTTATACCAGGCTATAATTATTTTTGAAATGAACAAGAAGGTGAAAGCCGCACTCCGGCTCCATTTTTTAGTTGTATTAAAACTTGGTAAAACTTGGTGGTTACTATTTTCAAAGTATGATTGATAATCTATGAACGCAAAATTATACAGTTCGAAATCATATTCTTTTGCAAATCCAATGAAGTGGGCATACAAAAAAAGTCTGTTGCCAAGTTGCCCCTTCTTATCTGTTATAAATATTGACATCTCTATTGAATCATTATTTACAAATATAGTAGAAATATAGGGTTAGATTGCTTTTATTTGTTCCATAAAATTGAATTAATAGCTGTGAAAATTATTTACTATGTTAATCATTTAGAGCAATCAGCTGGTGGTATCAGGCAATATGCTTTGGGAATTTTACGGTCTATTGTAAATTTAAAACAGCATCACTTTTATATTTATGGCAATGCAAATGATGTTGAATTGATTCAAATAGCTTGTGCCAATGACAATGTTACGCTGATCAGTAATGAGCCCGGTCTGGTAGAGCGTTTTTATTTTGCGCTATGGCGTGCTATTTCTTTTTTTCAACGTAGAATTTTTCCCGAATTAAAAATCCCAATTGTAAATCATATAAATAGTAAAGTGAATCGATTAAAGATTGATATTTTACATTGCCCCTATCAATACACTCCCGAATCAGATTGTAAAACCATCTGTACCATGCATGATGTGCAAGAACTCCTGTTTCCTGAGTATTTTACCCCTGAAGAAAGAAGTTTGAGGGCCGTAAGCTATGCTGATTATATAAAAAGAGCCCATACGGTAGTTACCAGTTACGATTTTATTAAAAATGATTTGATGAAATTTTTTAGGCTTCCTCATTCAAAGGTGGCAGTGTGCCTGATGGATATGGGTGCAATATGGAGCAAGGAGGAGGTTGAGTTATTTGAAAAATTAGATACTAGTGCAAATGGCGAAGGGGAATTTATTTTGTACGCTGCAAATACTTGGCCACATAAAAACCATGTTAATCTACTGAAGGCTATCCGTCAATTGAAAGATGAAGGAAAGGTGGTGAAGTTAATTTGCACTGGGCACCAGACACCGTATTATAATGAAGTTATATTCCCACTAATTAACTCATTGAAATTAGAAGATCAAGTGAAGTTTTTGGGGCTGGTGCCGCGTAAAAAATTGCTCGAATTTTATAAGTTTTGTAGATTAGTAGTGGTACCTACAAAATATGAAGCTGGAAGCTTTCCACTGATGGAGGCGGTATCATTAGGGGTTCCTGTAATTTGTTCAGCAGTAACCAGTCTTCCTAGTGTGCTGAGATTTAATTCGTACATGTTCAATCCTAATGATGTGGGCGAGATAGCCATTAAGTTGAATCACTTTTTAAGTAATCCTCAAGCTTTGGAATCCAATGCCAAAGATTCAAAAGAAAGTGGTAAGCTAATTTATGACAATAAAGCTGGTGCTGTTATGAATTCCATTTATCAATCGATGGTGAGTGGCTAAAGTTTGGAAATGCTTTGGTCAACTACATTCTGTATAGGTAAACCTTTGATACAGGCTAATCCTGCTTTCTGATCTAGATAGGTAAGCTCACCGGATTGATTTCTCGACTCTCGGAACCGTGCCATTACAGCCCCTTCTTGAGCACTGATTTGCTTTAGATTCTTAGCCTTCGATTCCTTTACAAAGTACGCATTATTACCATTGCTATTGGTACCAATAAAAATATAGCCTTTGGTAGCTGCTAAATGAATAAGGGCACTTATGGAACATCCAAAATATAAATTAGAGTAGTGCGCAACCTTCCTTTGAAAATTAGGTTCATAGGGTATGCTTGCAGGGTTTTCAATTCCAAAAACGCTGTTGTATTCAACAATTACTATCGTAGGATCTATAGTGTTGATAGATTCCCAAATCCAATAATCATTTCCATCAATATCAATGTGAAGTAGGTCTATATCGTTTGCAAATCCATTTTCAGTGATGATACGATTGATGTTTTCACAGGTAACAAAATGGGTAAGGGCAGTAAGATCATATTTCCAGAAATAATAACTGTTTTTAATTTGATGGATATTTGTTTCGCTGCCATCAATCACTAATCCTTTCCAATTATTGTTCATCAATAAAAAACGAGTGTTGGATTCAGTATAATTTTCTACCCCAAACTCCATGAAGGTGCCATTTTTCAATCCTAAGTAATAGGTTAAAAACTGAATGATTCCATCATCGCCCCATTGCGAGAAAACACTAAATTCAGCACAATGAATATTGGCTACACATTGATCAGCCTTCTCTATCACTTGGTTGGTGAGTGATTTGCCAATCAATAACTTTGATTTTTCAATATTGTATTCTAATTCAAAAAGCTTAGAGTTAACTGATTGGTCAATAAATATTGATTTAATACTTTTTATAATTCCTTTCATTATTTAAATAAATTAATTAGCCTTGACCAAGCCCTACTTGCCACCGAGTCATTTTTTATGGCCAGGTGGTTAAGAAGTTTGTTGTACAAATGTATATCAATTGTTTTTGGATGCGAAAAATTGAATGGTATTTGACCAAAACTAGTAGCAGTAGAGGGGTCATAATGGTTAGTTTTAGAATGATCGGCCCCATCATTCATCACTAATGATTGGGATGGAAACACTCCTAGACCATTTGTTACAAAATTATAGTGATACCATCTGATCCCCCAACTTTTTTCTATTGGGAATTCAAGCATACCAGCAAAATTAAATTTGCCTAAATTGTATCTTTGAATCAAAGGTGGATCAAGATTTACCAGAAGTGGTTGGTCTAAGAACTCTTTAAACTCCATCCAGTGTTTACGCCAAGTGGCCCAGCCCCATGATGAGGTTAATGGCAATAGTACTCCATTTTTATAAGCCATATTCAATGGGAACATGTACCCATTTACTGATTTAATCTGATAAGAATCTTTAAAATAATTGAGGTAATAATTCATATAATTTAAAAATTCTGGATCAAAAACTAGGTCATCTTCAAGTACTATAACACTATCATATTGTTCTAATAATTTATCAATACCGGCAATGATAGATTTACCTAATCCTTGATTGGTCTCATTGAGAGCAATTACTTGGTGTGGGGCCCACTGTTTGTTGATGACTGCTTTTACTTGTGAAATAGCTGCTAAATCAGCAGGTGAGGCACCAGCAGTAGGGCCATCAGCAAAAATATATAATGGATAATTTTTAAAACCTTCATTTTTTGAAATAGATTCCAGGCAAATAGTGGTTTTGTCTGGTCTTTTATATACAAAAAGGGCTATTGCAATACTGATGCTCATCTAAACAAGTAAAAAGAAATATTCGCACTCAAATATAATTTTTTTTTCAATAGTTGTTCGGAACAGGTGTGGCTTAATATAAGTAACTTAAAATCATAGCCTTCGTATATTTTATATTGTACAAACAATATCCAGAATGAGCATTATGAATAGATTATTTAAAGCATCGCCTAATTTTTTATTATATCGAGTAGCCTTGGCTATTTTTCTGGTTATAGGTATTGGGCCTATGTATGGCCAATGCCCAACTGCTGGTTACAACATAGCCGGTGGAGCCTGTGCTGGTCAGGCAGTTAATTTCAATAATGGATCGGTTGGGGCAACAAGCTATCAGTGGAATTTTTGCGGTGGCGCACTCACCAATGGAACAAGGTTTGGTACCACTTTAAACAATACAACTATCAATAGCCCCTATGCAGCTACTCCTGTTTTTGATGGATCAGGGAAGTATATATTTACTATTAATGATGGAAACGCCACCATCACTCGAATGGAGTTTGGTAATAGTTATGACAATGTGCCCACTGAAACAAATTTAGGCAATCCGGATAATAACCTTTCTTCACCACAGCGGTCAAATTTATCTTTTGTGAATGACAATGGAAATTGGTATGCAGCCACTCCAACCTTTTCTAATGGAACGGTAGTGGTTTATAGCTTTGGAAATAATTTAATGAATGCACCAACCAGTATTGCACATAGTTTTCCAAGTTTAGCAGGGAATGCCCGCTACTGTAATTTTTTTATCGATAATGGAAATTATTATTTACTAGTGGGAATGGCTAATTCCTCGATAGAAATAGTAAGTTTTGGAAATAGTATGAGCAATGTGCCTACTTCAGTGAATGTAAGTGTCAATGGTGGCAGTGCTGGTTTAGTTGCAGATGTGACTGCTGTACGCGATTGCGATAAAATATATGTTTTTGCTGCATCACTTTCGGCTAGCGCTGTTATAAAATTAGAATTTCAAAATGATTTCACGGCCGCACCAGTTCAAACCGTATTAACCCCAAGTGGAAATGGATTTGTAAACCCAATAGCTGTATTGGTAGCGCACGATGGATTGAAGTGGAAGGGCTTGGTGCAAAATTTAGGAGGGGGAATTATAGACATAGATTTCGGAAGTGCTATCGATAATGACAGTCCTGTAAATGCAGCATTTACTTTTAGCGGGGCTGTAGCAGGAGGTTATGATTTAGCCATGACCATTGATGAAACCAATAATTATTATCTAGTTGCAACAAATTTTGATAATAGCAAAGTAAGCACCATTAAAGTAAGTAATGGATGTACTGCTTCTATTTATAATTCAACACAGTTAAATCCATCTGTGAATTATCAAAGCTCAGGTACGGTTTACGTTGCTGTTACAGCGTACGATTCTCAAGGCAACTCGAATATTTATACAGATAGTTTAGTACTAGCAGCTGTGCCTAACAACAGTTTTACGGCTAATAATTTATGCTTCGGTGATTTATCACAATTTGTAAATAGCACCACCATTAGTTCGGGAAGTATCAATAGTTTCAAATGGTACTTTGGCGACAATGATTCCTCTTCAGCCATCAATCCTAGCCATACCTATGGTAGCACAGGCGCTTATAATGTAACACTTATAGCAGTTTCAGATGCAGGTTGTACTGATACGCTCACTGCCGTGATAGGCATATCTTCAAAACCATCGGCAGCTTTTATTTTTAGTGCAGCTTGTGCTGGATCGGCCATCAATTTTACTGATAATTCTACTATTGGCGCAGGTACTATAGCGCAGTGGTTTTGGCAATTTGGTAATGGAGATACAGCCATTGATCAAAATCCAGTTTACTTGTATCCTTTAGGTGGAAGTTATAGTGTGCAGTTAACCGTTACGTCTGATAGTGGATGTACAGCTTCCAATAATAGCCCGATCACCATAGCACCCACACCTGAGGTGTCATTTAATGTTACCAATACCTGTGTTGGGCAAACAGTGCAATTTGTAAATGCTACAACTTCCGTTTCACCTATTATTGGTTATGATTGGGACTTTGGTGATAGCAATACAGCATCAACCCAAAATCCAACACATTCGTATGGTGCTATTCAGGCCAACTATCAAGTAATGTGTGTGGCTACTGCTGCTAATGGTTGTATAGATACATTATTGAAAGAAATTAGAATAAGTAATATTCCATCGCCAGCATTTACTACTCAATCAGTAAATTTATGTGAAGGCAATGTGGTAAACTTTATAGATCAATCAAGTGTGCTGAACGACACCATATCAGGATGGTTGTGGAATTTTGGAGATGGCCAAACAGATACCGTTCAAAATCCATCGCATATATATGCTAATGCAGGAAGTTACAATGTTTCCTTAATTGCTTTTTCACCCACCAGCTGTGGCAATGGTATTATCACCCCAATTACAGTAAGAGAAAGTCCTGATGCAGGTATCACATCTATCAATGTTTGTCTGGGTGCCATTACGCAATTTACCGATGCTTCAATTCCAGCTGCAGGAAGCATTTTGACAGATTATTTATGGATGCTTGAGGACACCAATGTGTCTACCTTCCCAAATCCTCAATATTTATATGGAGCCACTGGAAGTTATCATGTTACACTAATGGTAACAGATAACTTCGGATGCACCAACACAGATTCTACCACAGTTTCTGTTTACCCCAACCCACAGGCTTCATTCACTGCCAGTAACACTTGTAGTAATTTATTTAGTAATTTTTTAAGCACGGCAATAGTAGATAGCGGATCTAGTATTGCAAGCTATGCATGGAACTTTGGTGATCCGGCAAGTGGTAGCAGTAATTTTAGCTCAACTATCAATCCTTCCCATGTGTATACTGATACTTCCACAAGAGTAGTTTCATTAATTGTAACAACCAATTTTGGTTGCCTTGATACAGTTATTAATATAATAAGCGTTAAACCAAGTGCTGTTCCCAATTTTCAATACACACCTACTTGCTTTGGGTCGTTGATGTCGTTCACTAATTTAACAACGGGTGCGCCTGATACGGCTTGGGTATGGAATTTTGGTGATACACAGTTCAATCAACTTGAAAATCCAGCGCATTATTATGCATTTCCCGGAACGTATAATGTTACCTTAACGGTTACAGCCAATACTGGGTGCGTGGGTAGTATTTCTAAGCAAGTAGAAGTATCGCCCATACCTGATGCAAGGTTTTCTACCCAACCCTATTGTGTGGGAAATAGTTATTCGCTTTACGATTCTTCAGTTATCAATAACGGTGCAATTACACAATGGAAGTGGAGTATCAATGGTATAGACACTTCAGGTCTTCAAAATCCTAGTTTTTTCTTTGGTGACACGGGCTCTTACGTTGTCCAATTGTTAGTTACGTCAGATATAGGTTGTAAAGATTCTATTTCTAAAATTATACAAGTATTCGAATTACCCAATGTAAATTTCACCTTCACCCCGCAATTTGGTAATCCTCCACTCTTAGTAGCCTTTAGTAATGCAACCATCAATGGCAATACCTATCAATGGCATTTCGGAGATGGTGGAAGCAGCGGTTCCATTAATCCTCAGCATTTGTATCAAGATACAGGTCGGTTCGATATTCAACTTATTGCTACCAGCATTCACAATTGCATTGATAGCCTGACTAAGAAAATATATGTAATTAAACCAATTTTGGACATTGCTATATTGAACACCACATACCGGATAGAGAATAATTTATTATACATCAATGCCGAGGTGGCTAATTTAGGCACGCGCGATATTAATAGCTATAAAATGGAAGCAAGAGTTGATGGTGGTTCATCATTACAAGAATCAGTTATTTCACTTTTACCCAATGGGCCTGCAGGAGTAGCAATGTATAATTTTACAGCAGCATTACAAATACCACAAGGTGTAACGGTAGGTTATTACTGTGTGAATGCGCTCCTTCCCAATGATCAAGCCGATGATGTGGAGTTGAATAATGTAGCATGTGAAAGTTTTGATCAAAAGTTTGTGGTAGTGTCGCCATACCCAAATCCATTTACCGATCAAATATTGATTCAATCAATTTTACCTTTCGAAGATGATCTACAGTTAGAATTGTACAATACATTGGGCCAGGTGGTGGTTAGTGCATCTTTTAATGGAAACGCTGGATTAAATAGTTTTGCTATCGATGGCACTGTGCTTAATTCTGGCATTTATTTTTTACGATGCAGCTTTAGAGACAATGAAGCGGTGATTACAAAACAGATCGTGAAAATGAATCCTAGCAAATAATTTTATAAGGGTAGCTGGTTTTTCCCTTTTGCAAATGATTTCATGCCTGTTTCCCATATGTATGGAATAATTTTGGCAAATGTTAATTCAGCTTCAGTGTAAGAAAGTTCTTTTTTAGCAAGCAGCTGCTCTAAATCCTTTTTTACTTTCTTGGCATCTATTAAATTAGATTCTGCAAATGACTTGCTATTGATTTGGTCTACGATCCATTTCTTCATTCTTCCTTGCAGCCAGGTGTGCAGAGGAGAATTAAAACCTATCTTACTTTTTCTGTTTACAATCTCTTCCGGAACAATTCCTCTCATGGCATCGCGAATAATGGCCTTGCCAAAACCTTTTCTAATTTTTGAATCATAAGGAATAGAAAATGCAAATTGTAAAATTCTATAATCTAAAAATGGCATTCTTATTTCGATACCATTCATCATACTGTACCTATCGTAATTTCGAAGTAGGGTTGGAAGTATATTAGAATAAGTGGATTTAAATAGCTGGGTGTTTAAATAGTCGAGTGGGGCTATTTTCCTATAAATAGGAGTGTTTTTAGCAATCGGTGATAAAAATTTAAAATTGTTGACCAAACTATATTTAAACTTTTTGTAAAGTTCAGGATTTTTGCGGCTATAAGCATCTTGAATAATGGATGCTATTTCTTTAAATTTAGTAGGGTTAGGAAATGCATCAATCAAAGCCAATTCCATATCAAATGGATATCCCGCAAACAATTCATCTGCACCATGGCCATCTATTGAAACTTTAATACCCCCTTGGCGCATTTTTCTATACAATTGAACGAATGGAATGGTAGGAGCGTAGTAAATTTCTTCAAACATATAAGTTTGATGAAATAGCTTTTCAAGTTCCAATTCAGGATCTATGACTATAAAATTACTTCCTATGTCTAATGCATTAGTCACTTTTTTAGCATATCCTGTCTCATCTATTGAGGTGCCTGGAAAGCATGCAATAAAGGCATGTTGCCAATCTTTTGTTTTAATATCATCATGAGTTTGAGCAAGATGATTTAAGCTACAGATTACACTTGAAGAATCGAGGCCTCCAGATAGTGCAGTGCCTATGGGTACATCACTGCGCATTCTGATTTTACAGGCGTTTAAAAAAAGATCTCGAAACATCTCCACCTGTGCTTCATACTTGTTGGGTACTTCAATTAATTCATCAAGCGGGTGCCAATATTTGTCTATACTCAATTTATTATTTACCAAATAGCCATTACATCCTGCAGGAAATCTTATAATGTTTTTAATTAATGATTCATTTTTTACTTCATAGCCAAAATTGTTTTTGATTGCATCTTGAATCACTGGCATATTAAATTCTAAGTGATCAATAAAAGGATAAAGTCCTTTCATTTCTGAAGCGAAAAAGAAATTTTCTTTTTGATGCAAATAAAAAAGTGGTTTTTTCCCAATTCGATCACGGGATAGAAAAAGTGAATTGAGGGTTTTATTCCAAATGGCCACAGCCCACATTCCATTCAGTCGTTTTACAAACTTATCTTTCCATTTGTCATAGGCAGCAATGAGTACTTCGGTGTCAGAATCGGTGGTGAATTGATAACCAAAACTAACGAGTTCCTTTTTTAATTCCAGGTAGTTGTAGATTTCTCCATTGAAAACTGCTACATAATTTAAAAATTCAAATGGTTGATTAGCACTTTCACTTAAATCAATGATTGAAAGTCTTCGGTGACCTAGCATAACATTTTCATGATGCCACAGGCCTTCAGCATCAGGACCTCTGTGTGCCAAATTATCCAGAGCTCTTTTGAAAAACTCCTTCTCAGTAAATCCTATGGAACCTAAAATACCACACATTTTAATTTTGTTCTAATTATTGAATTTATATACCAACTGAGCTTATAGAATTTTCTTTTTATTGAACCCTCAGGATGTAGTGTGGCATTTATTTTTATCCATTCGGTTAAATTATTTCTAGAATAGTTTTTTTTCACCTTCCCTTTTTCAAATTTATAGTTGCAGGCATAGAGGGTGTAATTGTATTTTTCATCTTCATTTAAAAACTGGTAATTATATTCATCTTCAAATGCTCTAATATGTACATTTTTATTTTTGTGATTGTAATCATGGTTTTGATGGTATATCTTATAGCTCCTGCTCAAGTCTATTGCTTTATAACCTGATTTTACAGCATTCCCAATCATCCATAAATCCCACCCCGGCCTTCCAACTAACATTGGGGGCATATTAGTTTCGGTATATTGCCCTTTTGGAAACAAAAAATAATCGATACCGGAAGGGCTGTGGAGTTTGAAGCTATCCTTATATTTTTCTTCAAAAGTTCCTACCCAACCATCTGCAAAGGCTAGCCTTTCATTTACATCCACATCTATTCTTTGACCCACTATTAGTACCTTTTTGTGTTCTTGTTGTTTTATAATCTTTAAAATGTCAATTAATGGAGAACTAATTAAAATATCGGCATTGATATAGCAGCACCATTGATTATGTGCAATCATACTTACTTGGCTAAACATAAAATTTAATACAGGTACTCCATTTTCATTTGTTTTAATATTTTCA
The DNA here is from genome assembly GCA_039806065.1 of Bacteroidota bacterium. Classification (GTDB taxonomy): domain Bacteria; phylum Bacteroidota; class Bacteroidia; order AKYH767-A; family 2013-40CM-41-45; genus JBDKJS01. Next base: position 39,243 of record JBDKJS010000124.1, read on the forward strand.
ATAATTTTTATACGTGATGTATTCGGTAATAAATCACTTCCTTTTGCATTGCCAAATATTACTATTTCGCTATTAGGGTCAGCTGCTAACCAAGAGTCAATAGCGTTCAATTGATTTACACTATTTTTGCCATTAAATGCTTTGGTAGTGGTAAAAAAGGTAATCATAATTACGGCTTAATTATATTGGGATTTATATAAATATTGTCCCATTCAACAACTTGACCATTCTCTCTTATAGTAGGGAAGTGGCGAAAGAAGGTTAATCCATTTTGTCTGATAAATTCATCCACTTCATAGTATTTACATGCTCCATTGTAATAATCGTGGTTATTCATTTCTGTAACTACGATGGCTGTATTTTTTAATACTTTTACTGCTCCCTTAAGTACTTCTAATTCAAAACCCTGCACATCCAATTTAAGAAGTGCGACTACTTTTTCTTGTTGAAAAAGCGTGTCAAGTGTAGTTACTTCAATTTCTTCTGAATCGTGGGTGTTAAGGCTTTGCTGTAAGTAGTCATCGGCATTGGTCACATTAGTAGGTAATAAAGAACTACTGCTTGTTCGGCTATTGAGATAAATAATAGCTTTACCAGGTTGAGCACCACAAGCTTTTTGATATACTTTACATTTCGGGTATTTTTTTGCTAAAGATTGTAAATGTAAAAAGCTTTGACTAGTAGGTTCGAAACAGTGAAACACACTATTAGGTAGTAACGGAGAGAGGTAAGAAAGCGTATCGCCTATGCTTGCGCCAACATCTAAAATTGGATAATGTTGAATATTATATTTGTTAATTAATTTGGTAGCTTCATCTAAATGACGGTAACCATTATGGAGTAAAGATGGGAATTCATTATCCAAAGTTACCAGGTGATTTCTATGTTGGTGGCAGAGTGATTGAAATATAGGGTTCGAACCTTTTACAATCCTGTATAAAATTTTTTCTAGTAAATTCATGATGATAATCTATTTTCAATTGTTGAAATTGATTTAGCAGCAATTAAATTATCATAAGTGTAATTCTCCTTAATCTCAACATTTTTAATTGAATTGGTATCCGCATCGTACTCGAACCAATTGTAGCCAATTTCTTTAAGTAGTTGGAATTGTTCTTTGCAACTGAATCCAGCTCCTTGCGCATTTCTGTCAGCAAATTCCATCATTATAATTACATCTTTCATCTGAGCAAATGATTTAATTCCTCCTTTGAGTACCGGTACTTCCCAACCTTCGACATCAATTTTTATTAGCTTAATTTTATCGATATCTAATTGTTGGTCAACTAATAATTGGTCAAAACTGATTACGTGAATAGGAATAGTAGTGGTATTGGTTCCAATGTTAAGGGTGCCAAGGGTGTTCCAAGCTTCGTAACCATCATTGGATACATTGAAATTTAACGTTGCTTCGCTTTCTGATAAACCCAAGTTAAGGGTGCTTACATTGGTTAGGTTATTTAATTCGAAATTTCTTTTCAATTTCGAAAAGGTATCTGGTGTTGGTTCAATGGCAATAATTTTTCCATTGTTTCTAAGCACTTGACCAGCATGAAGGGAAAAGTATCCAATATTGGCCCCAATGTCGAGAAAGGTATCGCCAGGCCTTAATATCTTATTTAGAAAAGCAATTTCATTTAATTCATAATTATCAAAAAATATATTTTTTGCTAGAATACTTCTGGTGTCAAGATTTATTTTCACATGATTTTTTAGTTCATATTCAAAATTGGGCGAAGTCAAAGCATAGTTGCGCCATAAAATATCTTTTACAAAGTAGTGATGATCTAACTTTGGATTTTTTATTTTATGATAAATATATTTGGCTTCAATGATTAATCTTGATAGCATTAGTCTATTATTTTCATGTTAAAATTTTCTAAATAAAGTGCCTGTGATTTGCCAGGCTCGGTAATATAGCCGTTACCTGGTTTGAAGCTTACGGTTATTAATTTAAAATTTTCGACTTGTTCTAATTCATAACCATTACTGTCTATATAAGTTACAAGATTATATTCACCCGGTATGAGTTGAATGCATGGGATGTTAAAATGAACTTTGAATGGACCTGCCTTTATATCAAACAATTGATTGGTAAGCTTACTCCAGAGGCTGCTGATGCGAACCTCATCCATGTTATTAAAACAAAGTGCAATAGAAACTTTGTCGAAATCTTGAGAGGCTGTACAGTTTAGTACAAAATTCACTGAATCAAAAGTGTGAAAGGAGGTTATTCTATTATGTGATTGATCAAAAATTTCGATATCATTGACTGTGATCTTACTATTTCCCTTTTTAATTCTAGGATTATCTTCAATGGATTGCTTTAGGTAAGTATCTATTACCGTATTAGCATCAGCATTCATCAGCACCTTGCCTTTTTGAAGCATTATAGCCCGTGAGCAAAGTTTTTTCAATACGCTCATATTATGGCTCACTATTAAAATGGTTCTACCTTCATGGTGTGTAATGCTATCCATTTTATTGATACATTTTCTTTGAAATTCTGCATCACCTACTGCAAGCACTTCATCAATGATCAGTATCTCAGGTTCTAGAAAAGCTGCTACTGCAAAGGCCAATCTTAATTGCATACCGCTACTATAGTGTTTAAGCGGGGTGTCTAAAAATTTTTCTACGGAACTAAAATCAACAATTTCATCAAACTTGGCTAGTATTTCCTTTCGCTTCATACCCAATATGGATCCATTTAAAAAGATATTCTCTCTACCGCTCAATTCAGGGTGAAATCCAGTGCCCACTTCAAGTAGGCTGGCTATTCTACCTCTACTAGTTATTGTTCCGCTAGTGGGTGGTGTAATTTTAGATAATATTTTTAATAAGGTAGATTTGCCTGCACCATTTTTCCCAATGATGCCTATAGATTCACCCTGCATCACCTCAAAGCTTACGCTATCCAAAGCATTAAATACTTCGGTACTGTTTTTCTTAAAAAACTGCGAAGGCTTGGAAAGTATATCTCTAAGGCTTAAATAGGATTGCTGTTCGTGTAATAGTTTGTACGATTTGCTAATTTCCTTTATTTCTAATAATGGTTTCATTAGGCGAGATCGGCAAAATAATGTTCCGTGCTTTTAAAATAACTTCCTCCAATGAATAATAAGGCAATGGAAAGTAATATAGCAGGGGAGTGGTGGATTAATTGAATTGAATCAGCGGTGAGCCCAGCTCTTAATATTTCTATTGCAGCACCTATAGGGTTTAGTTCTAATAATTTATTCAGCCAGCCGAAGGGAATTAACTTTGAAGGATAAATAACTGGGGTTAGAAAAAGCAATATTTGAATCAGAAAGGGAACAATGTATTTGAAGTCTCGAAATTTTACACTCAGCGAAGAAATTAAAAGCCCTAAACCCAGTGTGGTGATTAACACAATACTCAATGCGATTGGCAATGCATAAAATAAATGCCACGATGGAATAAAGTCAAAGTAAATACAGGCTGATGCAAAAAGTAGCAATGAAATGAAAAAGTCAAAGAAGGGAACTATAATTCCTGTAACTGGAAGGATTAGTCTAGGGAAGTAAATTTTTTTAATGATATTGGCATTTGTAATCATGCTATTAGAAGCGTTAGATAGGCCGTTGCTAAATACATTCCATAATAATAAACCGCCTAGTACGAATAGCGGGTAGGGTAGACTTGATGATGTATGAGTTTTCACAAAGTTACCAAAGAAGGCTACAAATATGCTCATGAAAATAAGTGGCTGTAACACTACCCAAACTACACCAAGAGCTGTTTGTTTGTATTTAATTTTAATATCGCGCCAAGTGAAAAAGAAAAAAAGTTCGCGGTAGTCCCACACTTCTTTAAAGTTGAAAGCTAATTTTTTTTGTGGTTTAATGTGATATTCCATCGCAGCGCTTCTATTCTATGCAAACTTAATTATAATGACTACAAATCAAAAAAAATGATTCAGGTGCAAAGTAAAAATAGATATTTGATGTGGGCTTATCTTATGGCTAAGCTATGATTCTCATTAGCCAATATAAAATCTTGATAGGTGGATGCAATTCCTTGGTCAAGTGTGATGGTGGGTTTCCACCCTGCTTGATTTAATTTGGTGCTATCCATCAACTTTCTAAGAGTTCCATCAGGTTTACTGGTATTGAAGGTTAATTGTCCAGTATAGCCAACAATTTGTTGAATTTTCAAAGCAAGATCTTTAATGCTGATATCAGTTCCAGAGCCTATGTTTAGAAATGATGCTTCATTGTAATGATGCATCATAAAATAGCAAGCAGCGGCCAAGTCATCTACATGAAGAAATTCTCGGAGCGGCTTGCCAGTGCCCCATACTTCTACAGTGGGGTGGCTATTTATCTTGGCTTCATGAATTTTACGAATTAAAGCGGGCAACACATGTGAATTTTCTAAGTGGTAGTTATCATTTGGGCCATATAAATTGGTGGGCATGCCGGCAATGAAGTTGCAACCATATTGATGCCTATATGCTTCGCACATTTTTATACCTGTAATTTTGGCTATGGCATAAGGTTCATTGGTAGGTTCAAGGTATCCACTTAATAGTGATTCCTCGCGCATGGGTTGTTCGCAATTTTTAGGATAGATACAAGAGCTACCTAAAAACAGTAATTTTTCAGATTGGTGAATGTAGGCTGCATGAATTACATTTAGTTGTATGGCTAAATTGTCGTATAGGAATTCAGCTCGATAAACGTTATTTGCATTGATGCCACCTACTTTAGCGGCTGATAGAAAAATATACTCAGGTTTATATTTTTCAAAGAAGCGGTTGACGGCTTCTTGATTTCTAAGGTCCACTTCATTTCGGCTGGCAATAATAAGATTTGCATAACCTTTATTTTGAAGTAATCTAAAAATTGCAGAACCCACCATCCCTTTGTGGCCTGCCACAAAGATTCGTGAATTTTTATTCATGGTAATTAAATATCTTATGGCCTCCCTCTTTCAAGTATTTATCACGCTTAAAAAGATCAACATCGGCTGCCATCATTTCTTTTACTAGAGCTGCCAAATCATATTTTGGCATCCATCCCAATTTGGTCATTGCTTTATTAGCATCGCCAAGGAGTAAATCTACTTCGGTAGGTCTAAAGTACTTGGGGTCAATGGCCATTACCTCTTTTCCAATTGGAATTTGAAATTCTGGGTTGTTACAAGCTGAAACAATTGCCTTTTCTTCTAATCCACTTCCCTTGAAGGCCACTTCTATTCCAACTTCCGCAAATGACATTCTCAAAAACTCTCGTACTTCAGTAGTTTTACCAGTAGCAATCACAAAGTCTTCGGGTTTTTCTTGTTGGAGGATCAAGTACATCGCCTCAACATAATCTTTGGCATGGCCCCAGTCACGTTTTGAATCTATGTTACCTAGATAGACTTTATCCTGTAAGCCAAGAGCAATTCTTGCTACGGCCCTGGTTATTTTTCTTGATACAAAAGTTTCACCTCTCAATGGTGATTCGTGATTGAATAGAATGCCATTGCAAGCATACATGTTATAAGCTTCGCGATAGTTAACGGTAATCCAATAAGCATACAGTTTAGCCACTGCATAGGGTGATCGCGGGTAAAAAGGAGTGCGTTCACTTTGTGGTGTTTCTTGCACTAAGCCATATAGTTCGGATGTGCTAGCCTGGTAAATGCGAGTTTTATTTTCTAATTTTAAAATCCTGATGGCCTCTAATAATCTCAAGGTACCTATACCATCGGCATTGGCTGTATATTCTGGCGTGTCAAAGCTAACCTTGACGTGACTCATGGCACCAAGGTTGTAAATTTCATCAGGCTGCACCTCTTGAATGAGTCGGATTAAATTAGTTGAATCGCTCAGGTCGCCATAGTGCATTTTGAACCTAACATTTTTTTCATGTGGGTCCTGGTAAAGGTGATCAACTCGATCAGTATTAAAAAGTGAACTTCTTCTTTTTATACCATGTACTTCATAGCCTTTTTTCAAAAGAAATTCGGCTAGATAAGCCCCATCTTGTCCGGTGATTCCGGTTACTAAAGCAACTTTCATTGAGATTGATTGGTTTTCTAGGTGATTTTAAAAAGTAAATTTAGGTTGATTTTTGTTGTAAAATGCAAATATAACAAATAAAATCGTGGTTAAATAATACCTATTTTCGCCAATAGAACAATATACCTGATGAACTCACTGGTTTTCGCCACTAACAATATGTACAAAGTGAAGGAGGCGCGGCAATTATTGCAAAACAAGTACCAATTACTCACGCTTAGAGATATTGGCTGCGAAGAAGAATTGCCTGAAACGCAACGTACCATAGCAGGCAATGCCATGCAAAAAGCGCTTTATGTTTTCGAAAAATATGGACAAAACTGTATAGCTGATGATACCGGTCTGGAAGTGGCTGCTCTGGGGGGCAGGCCAGGAGTTTATAGTGCTAGGTATGCTGGTGCACATGCCACCGCTGAATCAAATATGCGAAAGCTACTAACAGAAATGAAGGGAGAGACCAAGCGTGATGCTTTGTTCAGAACGGTTATAGCACTTATTTTAGATGATCGAAGGTTTGCTTTTGAAGGAGTCATTGAAGGTACCATTGCTTATGAGCCCATAGGCGATGGTGGGTTTGGTTACGATCCTATTTTCGTGCCGAAGCAAAGTAATTTATCTTTTGCTCAAATGAGTCCAGAAGAAAAAAATAAGTTGTCACACAGGGCAATTGCGGTGAATGAGCTATACAAACATTTATTATTACAACAACAATTCATTAAATAATATTGGAAACTTTAGATCAATTTTCAAAGGCACTTTTTTATACCCTACCTGCCATAGCCGGTATGGCAGCTCTTATTTTTATGAATAAGCAGTATTTAAAACAAAGTCGCGAACTATCCTTGATAGAAATAAAAAAACAAAATCTCAAACTTTCACTTCAAAACAAGCTGCAAGCTTATGAGCGGCTCATACTGTTGATGGAAAGAATATCTCCTAACTCATTGCTTCCAAGAATGTATAAAACTGGGAACAACGTTAGTAATTTTCAACAAGAACTCATTGCCACTATCAGGGCTGAGTTTGAGCAT
>JBDKJS010000125.1:0-12868 GCA_039806065.1 Bacteroidota bacterium
GTAATATTGCACCAGCGCATCTATCACCGCTTTGGGCTTTTGAGAAGTGGCCGCATTGTCTAAATAAATCAATGGTTTACCGTAAATTTTTTGATTTAATATAGGAAATTCATTCCTAAGATTAAGTACGTAATCTTGGTTCGGTAAAACTGATTCAACTTTATTTTCTGAAATATTCATAACTAAATTCTTTGCTAAAGTAACTAAAAAATAAACGCTTAATGGAGAAGAAAGGTTAAGTATTCTTGATGAGGAAAATTTTAAAAAATGGAATATTAAAAATGGGAGTAGTGAGATTGGAAATGACCTATTGGTTTTTTTGTAATGCCATAATATTCCATTACTTTGCTCATCCAAAAAACTGATTTGGCAATTAAGGCCATTCACTATTTAGTACATTAAAACAACCAAATTAATATTAAAATGAAAGCATACGTATTTCCAGGACAAGGCGCTCAATTTACGGGTATGGGTAAGGACTTGTATGAATCCAATGATGTAGCAAAGCGATATTTTGCGATAGCCAATGAAGTTTTAGGATTTGACTTACAATCCATCATGTTTAATGGCAGCGAAGATGATTTGCGACAAACCAAAGTTACTCAACCGGCTGTTTTCGTACATTCGGCTATAACAGCACTTTGCCTTCCTAATTTTAAACCTGATATGGTGGCTGGTCATAGTTTAGGAGAGTTTACAGCTTTAGTAGCTAATAAAGCACTTACGTTTGAAGCAGCCTTAACCTTGGTGCAACAACGAGCCTTGGCCATGCAACGTGCTTGTGAACAAGAGCCAGGAACAATGGCAGCTATCCTTAATTTAGCAGAAGAAGTGATAGAAAAAATATGTGTTGCATTAAACGATGAGGGTCATCAAGTGGTGCCGGCAAATTATAACTGTCCAGGTCAGCTGGTAATTTCTGGGAGTATTGATGGAATAAACCTAGCATGTGAAAGAATGAAAGCTGAGGGAGCCAAAAGAGCAATGGTGCTTCCAGTGGGTGGAGCATTTCACTCTCCACTAATGGAGCCCGCAAGGCAAGAATTGATCAAGGCCATTAACAGTACCGTTTTCACTAATCCTATATGTCCTGTTTATCAAAATGTAACTGCCAATGCCGTACATGATGCTGATCAAATTAAAGAAAATTTAATGGCACAACTCACAGGTCCGGTAAAGTGGACACAAACCATACAGCAAATGATTGTAGATGGAGCCACCAGCTTCACGGAAGTTGGGCCCGGAAAAGTGTTACAAGGGCTTATCAAAAAAATTAACAAAGAAGCCATTGCAGAGAGCGCATAACCAAGGTTCTTACCAATAAAATACAAATACAAATTGGCAATTATAAATTCTATACTCAGTTGGTGGATAAAGAAGCGGCTACATCAGATAGACCTTTTTTTAAAATATCCACACGAAGTTCAGCAGGATTGGTTAACTCGGTTAATTCAAACGAGCATTGGGACTGAATGGGGGAGAAAATATGGATATGGTAGTATTAATTCAGTAGAAGATTTTAAAAAAAATGTGCCCATTTCTAATTATGATGCACTGAAGCCCTACATTATGCGAATAATGCAAGGGGAGCAGAATATACTGTGGGCAAGTGAGATTAAAAATTTTTCAAAATCAAGTGGTACTACAGCAGATAAGAGTAAGTTCATTCCAGTTTCAAATGAGGCACTTGAAGAATGTCATTACAAAGGGGGCAAAGACATGCTTTCAGTTTATTGCAATCTATATCCCAACACTCAGATTTTTAGTGGTAAAAGTTTAGCACTAGGCGGAAGTCACGTAATTAATAGCTATAATCCTGATAGTATTTATGGAGATATTAGTGCGATACTTTTAGAACATTTACCCTATTGGGCAGAGTTTAATAGAATTCCAGATCGGCATATTGCACTATTAGATAAGTGGGAAACAAAAATAGAGCGCATGGCCGAAGCAGCCATCAAGGAAAACGTTACCAATCTAAGCGGTGTACCAACATGGATCATTGTATTATCAAAAAAAATTTTAGAACAAACTGGGAAGCAACATTTGCTCGAAGTATGGCCAAACCTAGAATTATATATACACGGTGCAGTCAATTTTAATCCTTACCGATCACAATTTCGAAAGTTAATACCAAGCGATCATTTTCATTATTTAGAAACTTATAATGCAAGCGAAGGTTTTTTTGGAATTCAAGATCAGAAGAACACAGATGAAATGCTGTTAATGCTTGACTACGGAATCTATTATGAATTTATGCCTATGGAAGAATATGGCAAAGACCACCCACAAACGCTTACATTGAAAGAAGTGGAGCTGGGTAAAAGCTATGCAATGGTAATAAGTACCAATGCTGGATTATGGCGTTACATTATAGGCGACACAATAAAATTTACAAGTATTCATCCGTATAGAATAAAAATTACTGGTCGAACCAAATTATACATCAACGCATTTGGAGAGGAAGTGATGATAGATAATACCGACACTGCAATTCAAACTGCTTGTGATAAATGCAATGCCATGATCAAAGATTATACTGTGGCACCTCGTTATTTTGAAGGGCAGCAGAGTGGCGCGCATGAATGGATCATTGAGTTTGAGCAAGCTCCATCAGATTTAAACTACTTCACCAATGTATTAGACAACGCATTAAAATCACTTAATAGCGACTATGAAGCCAAACGCTATAAGGACATGGCTTTGAGTTTACCCATCATACATGCAGCCCGGAATGGAACCTTTTATCAGTGGATGAAGCAAAAACAAAAGTTAGGCGGTCAGCACAAAGTGCCCAGGCTAAGCAACGACCGAAAAAACATTGAAGAATTATTGGCAATAAAAAACGGAAGCTGATTAAGCTTCCGTTTCGGCAATTCTTGTTATACTTGTATTAACTTACTTTCTTAACATTAACTGCGTTTTGACCTTTTTTTCCGTCAACCACATCAAAAGTAACATCATCCTTATCACGGATTTTGTCAATTAATCCTGAATGGTGAACGAATACTTCTCTTTGGCTTTCGCCATCTACAATAAAACCAAAACCTTTGGCTTCATTGAAAAATTTTACTTTACCTGTTTTCATTAAATATTTAATTGATAATTTATTAAGGTGCGCAAGGTACGTTTAAATCTTGTTTTAACAAATTTAAACGCAATTTTTTAATGGCTTTATGAGTAAAAAACAAGTTAAAAAGCCACTTGGCTTAAATTAGGCACCAAGTAATTCCTTTAAAATAGTAGAAACCAGCTTATTATCAGCCTTGCCAGCCAATTGTTTACTGGCTATGCCCATCACTTTGCCTAATGCTGAGGGCCCATTAAGGCCGGCCTCGGTGATTATATTTTGCAAAACTAGTTTTATCTCGGACTCGCTCATTTGCGAAGGAAGAAATTGCTCTATTACCTTAAGTTCGTCCTCTTCAGGCTGAAAAAGATCCGGTCTATTCTGATCCTTGTATATAGCTATGGATTCTTTTCGCTGCTTCACCAATCGCTGTACAAGTTTAATTTCTTCATCAGCCCCGAAAGCACTTCCAGATGTTTTGGCTAGTAGAATGGCTGCTTTCACTGCACGCAGTGCACGCAATGCTGCTTCATCCTTTGCTATCATAGCAGCCTTGAGGGCGGGGGTTATTTTTTCTTCGAGTGTCATAATTTTTTATTACAAAATTAAAAAATGAATCTTAAGTATGGTCAGTAGAGTTAATGACAAGTTTATCTGGCAAGAGCCCCAACTTTAGTACTTGATAAATTTTTTGGTGATAAATTGATTTTGGTAGTTCAAGGTCAAACTATAAGCACCTTTGGGGAGGTCATTCACTGGTAAAATGCTATTGAAATCAGTAATACTATAAGATCCTACTCTATTTCCCAACAAATCATGAATGGTAATAGTTGCAGGAAGACTAAGTGTATTTATGGATAAATTATTTTGAGTGGGATTAGGATACAATACTATTGGTTGGATGGCATTGGTATGGGGAAGATCAGTAGTAGAAAATGTATTGGGCAATGGATTTGGGTCTATGGGGCTGCAACCTAAATATTGATAAAGAAAATTACTAACGAATCGTACTGTGGTATCCATGTAAGCAATGGCTGTAGGAGAAGTACCTGCATAGGGTACATGATCGGCCCCAGCCCAAGTATACATAGCTTGGTTTACATTATTAAGTCTGGCAAAAATATGATCATGAATGGCGTGTGAACCATCTACTATCATAATTTGAAAGAACACAGCGATGGTAAGCATACTGTGACCATAAGGTACCGTATTGTCATTGGTACCGTGCATGCTGGCTATAGGTATATCGTTTTCAATGATCCAACTACTGTCACCAATGGCTCCACAAAGATTAAGAACTGCACTTATGGTAGCTCCGTAACCTGGATTACCGCTTTCACCATCCAAGTTTCCCAATAAAGTGGTATCAATAGCAGGCGGCAATTCATTTACATCATTAAGATAAGCCAAATGGATACTAGTAAAAGCACCTGCACTACTTCCCCCACCAAAAATTAAGGTTGAATCTATTTGATATAAATTATTAGTGGCTGCATCTTTTCTCAAAAAACGGATGGCTGCCTTCATATCTTGCACGGCACGGTAAACAGCTTGTGTGGCCTTAGTTTGATTAGGAGGAAAAACCATTCCCAATCTATAGTTAATACTAGCGGTAACATAACCTCTTTTAGCAAACTGATTGCAAAGAGCAGTTACATCCATATCATTTTTAGTTCCACCTAAGAAACTTCCGCCATGAACCCAAACTATTACTGGTCGTTGGGTAAGTGTATCACCATCCGGCTGATAAATATCCATGGTGAGCTGAACGGTATCACCTTGATAATCTACATTAGATCCAAATACTACATCAGAGGTTACATTTACATTGGGAAAAACTTCCTGGTCAAATCGTGGAGCTAAACTGCAAAAATCAGTTTGCGCCACCACACTGAGCGATAAAAACAATGTTAAAGCAACTAATCGAATCTTTATAAAGTTATAATTTGACATGATTAAATTTTTAAAATGAAGCTGTTAAATTAGTAATTGTTTCTTTTGAATGCTCTATAAAATTGCAATTTATTGGAGAATCAATATTAAACTGAGAAAAGCAAAAAGGTTGAATTCGGAAGTTCTGATAAAGGTAATACAATCCCACTACAAAGGCTACAATAGAGCCGCTAGGTGAATCGTCAGCAGAATTGTATCTTTGTTATAGAAACTCGACCTAAAATATATGGAAGTAAAACAACTTTATACTAATTGTCTTGCCGAAGCAGCATATTATATAGAAAGCAATGGCGAAGCAGCCATTATTGATCCTATTCGGGAAACCGAGCCCTACCTGGCCTTATTGGCTGAAAGAGGTACAAAGTTGAAGTATGTTTTTGAAACACATTTCCATGCCGATTTTGTAAGTGGACACATAGATTTGGCAGCAGCAACTGGTGCACAAATTGTTTTTGGCCCTGAAGCGCATACAGCTTACAAAGTTCACAACGCCATTGATGGTGAGATATTTACACTAGGCACTTGCAAGATCAAAACCCTGCACACACCCGGTCACACACCAGAGAGTACGTGTTATTTATTAATGGATGAAAGTGGAAAAGACTTTTGCATTTTCACCGGTGATACACTCTTTGTGGGCGATGTGGGCCGACCAGATTTACTTGATGGCAAAATGAGTAGTGAAGAACTAGCCGGGCATTTATATGATTCATTAAATTCGAAAATTAAGTGCCTAGCAGATTCAGTCATTGTGTATCCGGCACATGGCCCTGGAAGCAGTTGTGGTAAAAATATTGGAAAGGAAACTTGGAGCACAATAGGACAGCAAAAAATAAGCAATTATGCTCTAGCCGATCAAACAAAAGAGTCTTTTATCCAATCCGTTACTTATGGCCTAGGGAAACCACCAGCCTATTTTTTTGAAGATGCAAAAATAAATAAGCAAGGATATAAGAATATAAATAAAGTAATAGCTCAAAATTTGGTAGCATTAGATTTATCATCTGTAGAAAAGGGCTTGCAAGAAGGAGCCATAATATTGGACACACGCCATCCTGATGAGTTCGAAAAAGGATTTATTCCAGGCTCAATTAATATAGGATTGAATGGTCAATATGCCATTTGGGCCGGAACCTTACTACCTATCCACCAAAAAATCATTTTGCTAACCGAAAAGGGACAAGAAGAAGAGTCCATCATGCGTTTAGCGCGAGTAGGTTATGAAAACATCCTGGGCTTCATAACTGGTGGGGTGGCTGCTTGGGCATCGAGCCAAAGATCACTTGACAAAATTGAATCCATTACTCCGGAAGAATTAGCTAATAGTATAAATTCAGGTACCGGAAGTGTATTAGATGTTCGAAAAATTGGGGAGTATGAAGGTGGCCATGTACAAAATGCCATTCATGCAAACTTGGCAGATATCGAAGAAGCACTTCAAACACTTGAGAAAAACCATCCTTATATGATCCATTGTGCTGGTGGTTACCGAAGTATGATAGCCGCGAGCTGGCTTAAGAGAAAAGGATTTACCAAAGTTAAAAATGTATATGGGGGGTTTTCAAAAATCAAAGAAACCAATGTCCCGTTAGTATAAAATGCTGATTTTAAAAGACTACTATGCCACTTGGTGTGAACCCTGCAAATGGGTGGAACCTATCCTAATCGAAGCCTTAAGAGGCATTGAGGATAGAATAAAATTAGAGAAGGTAGATATTGACGAGCATGCTGAGGAGGCAAAAAATATGGAAATTAAGAGTGTTCCTACTTTGGTGCTGCTTCATGATCAGAAAGAAATTTGGCGCATGCAGGGATTTAAAACAGCCTCAGAAATGCGATCACTCTTATCCAATTTCTTGAATGATCATTTCTGAATTAATAATTAGAAAGGCTATGTATATTTTTAATTTGTAATAGTTTCTATTACAAATTATGGCGGATCGACAAAAAAAGGGTTTAAATTCAAATTTAACCAAGTAAAAAAGTGGCTAATTATTTAATCTTCTATTATGCAGTGGTTAAATTAAAAATTGCTGAAACCTTACAAAAAAACAGGCGTTAGACTACCTGTTTCATGTTAAGTTTTAAGTTAAGTAATTTTTGAATTGTTGATCGAAAAGCCTCTTTACAAAGGGGCTTTTTGTTTTACCTCAATTGATTGGCGGCAAGAAACTATATTCACGTCCATAGAACAAGTGTTGTTCAATAAAGCTTTCTGGGTATGAAATTGCAATATCTATTATATCTCCATTTTTCATCACTGGTGTGAGTAATGGCTGAATGAAACCTAGATATGGTGCTACATTTAGAGGTTGATAACGTGCTATAACTTCTTTATGAATACCCTGATCAATTTTTACAGCATACGTTTGAACCAGTTTTTTTGCAGCAGCATAATCTCCCTCTGATTTAATTCTTTGTATTTCTCGAAGTAATTTACCAAACAAAGTGCGCAACTTTAAGTAGTCATTCACCATAAAATAAGTTTTTCCATTGCGAACTACTTTCTCAATTACGTTTTCTGCCTTACCCTGATCATAGGCCCACAAAGCATTCAATTGCCTGTTTTGCATATGCGCCTCTTCAAGGTTTTCACCTAATTTAATTCTGTTTAATTGTGTCATCAAACCATTCATGATGTAGCTATCATACTGGGCTTTCCCCACTTCTAAAGAAGGCATTACACCTATATCAATTAATTTTTGATCCATAATGTAATAAAGTGCCACCAGATCGGCACGAGCCTCTTCAAGAATGCCTGCAAAGTTTTCGAGTGTAATATCGGAGGACGGTACTCCTGCATTTATTTTTCCACTAGCGTGCCCAATTACTTCATGCATATCGGTATGTAAATCGGCAGCCAATCCACCAAATTTTTTAACACGCACCTTCATTGCATCGGTGGCAGCAAACTCATCTATAACTGGGCTTTTACTTTTATAAAAATTATTGGCGGCCACAATATTGCTTAACGACACTGATTTACTACCAAAGTTTTCTCTTACATATTCATTGTTAGGTAAATTTATTCCAATGGGTGTGCTTGGTGCAGCATCGCCACACTCCCCTATAACAGTGATAACTTTGGCTGTTATACCCACTACACTCTTTTTCTTGTGTTCATTTTGAATGGGGCTATTATCTTCAAACCACTGTGCTTGATTGCTTATGGCAGCTATGCGTTTGGTTCCTTCCAAATCCTTCATACTTACTACGCTTTCAAAAGCTCCCTTTTTTTGTAACGCATCCTGATACACCTCAATAAACCCATTCACAGCATCAAAACGTGAATTCGTGTCGCGCACCCAAGCTATATTGTAATTATCAAAGTCAATAGTACTACCTGTTTGATAAAATTTGATGAGTAACAGAAGCACATTTTTTTGCTGTTCGTTTTCAGCCACTGTTATTGCCTGCGCTAACCAATAAACTATTTTTTCTATCGCATTAGAGTACTTGCCCCCGATCTTATAAGGTTGCTCCACCACATTACCATTTTCTTTAGTCACAAATGAGTTGACACCAATTAAACTGTTATTGTCTGGATTGCTAGCCTTCAAATCTTCATAATATTTTTTAACTTCAGCTTGTGTAACTCCTGAATAAAAGTTTGTTCCGGAAGCCATTATTAAATCGCCTTCGGCATTAAGGTTTACACCTTTTGGCAAAAAATTTGGATCAAATAGAATTGGACTTATTTGGTTCAAAAGATCTTCGACTGTAGCATTGTTGGCCAATGGCAACACACTATCAGGCATTGACCTAATTAACTCATCAAAATAAGTTGGTGAAAATAATGGAGAAATTTTATTTGCGCTGTAGTGATGGTAAATGCCATTGGCAAAAAAGAATTGCTTAGCATACAATGTAAAATATTGATAAGATTGGCTCGTAGTGTCACCCTTATAATGTTGCAGAACTGCCTCAATGCACTTTCTTATTCGTAAGTTGAATGCCGATTTTTGGTCATAAAAAATATCGCGGCCTGCAAGCCCAGCCTGACATAAAAAGTAGGCAAGTTTTTTTTCCTTCAATGGCAAGTTTTCAAACCCCGGCACTTCATATCTTAAAAGTTGAATATCAGCAAAGCGGTCAGCGATGAAATTAAAATTATTCTTCTCTGATATTTCAATAGGTTGTTTTTGATCAGGTGCTACACAGGCCGAAATTGCGACTAGTATAACGGCAAAGATGTATTTAAGCTTAATCATAAGTTCTATTTATATTTTTACTTAATTTTATAATTTAATCATTCACCACTCTGAACACAGGTATCCTGTTATAACCAGGTTCAGCATATATAGAGTGACTGTAAATAAAATCCAGATAGGATTGATGATCTCTTTGTAGGTTATTTTTTTCAATAAAAGAATTTAATTCTAATTGGAGTTTGGGGTCTTTCGCCAGGATTTCAATTGCTAATTCCTCAAAAACATAATCGCTAAAGTATTCCTTCTGTTGTAAAACAGCATCAAAAAAATTCCATTTAAAATAACTATCAGGAGCCGAAGGCTCGAGCACATTTACTAAAAACTTATCGGAAGGAGTACCACATCGAACAAATGCATCGCCCTTAAAAAACTTAATAGGTTGCTTTCTCATTCCCAATTTTAAATTGCTTAATGGATAGTGTCCTTCGACAGCTTTCTGTGCAGTGGTGTATTCAATAGCAAAATAGGCTTCAACATTTATAATGGTATCGCTTGTCAGGTAGGTTAAATTAATATTATTGGCCTTCAATCTATCGATAACTTGATGCCATGCCTGAGGAACAATGTATGCAGTAGGTTTTTCAATGCTATCAGTGGGTAAAAAATAATTATAGAAAGGCACTTTTACATTGGTGGGTTTAGACCGATCATAATACAATCGCGGTAGCTTGCTAATTTCGCTAGGTTTCCAAATAGCAGTATAGCCTTTAAAGGCAATAGTATCTGCACGAGTGGTATCCAATTCCCAATTCAAAATAAACCGTTGTTGCTTTGACACTTCAACATCGGCCTTATTTCTATTTGTTACCAATAATGATTTATTATCAACCACTATTTTTAAAAACTGTTGAAGGAAAACTTCAGTGGCTTTAACTTGATTGGCATAGGGTTTTAGCATATGCGTTTCAGTCATAAATCCAATGCAGTTAAACAGCGCAGCATATCCGGTGCTGTATCTAGGTTCATCTACAAATCCTAAGATTCCTTCTTCGGGTGTTTGACCCACCAAATCAACATAGGGCACCATTTCAAAATTATTTTTTTCCATGGCCTTGAATATTTCTGTGTTTAACACTTTCCAAGATTCGTGTAGTGAAGAATTTAATGGTGCGTGGTGGGTTGCAATAAGCGTCATGGTATATTGATAATCGGCTCCGTTACTAATGTGGGTGTCGATAAAAACGTGAGGCTTCCATTGGTGAAATATATGTGCAAAGGTAAATGCATTCTTTGAATCGCTTTTAACAAAATCCCGATTTAAATCTAGGTTCCGAGCGTTGGCTCTAAATCCGTAAGCCTCTGGGCCATTTTGATTTACTCTGGAAGTATTATTTCTATTTAGTGCGCCATCAACATTATATATAGGCACAATTACTATGATAACGTCATTTAATTTTTCCAGTAATTTTTTGTTATTCAAAAGTTTTTCAGCCCACAGTGCAGTGGCGTCTATTCCGCATGACTCCCCAGGATGAATGCCATTATTAATGAGCCAAACCAACTGGTTCGATTTAATCCCACTAGGATCAAAGCATTGAGTATTGCTTATAACAAAAGTGTGAATGGGTCTTCCGATGTCTGAAGTGCCTCCAATAGTCAATTTCGCTTCTGGGTGCTTTAATGCCAATTGCTCGTAGAATTTAATACAATCCTCATGTGTAAAGGTTTGATTGGCACCCAAGCTTCCCAGTGCGTAAGAGCAAGTATTAATGCAAACAAGAATTAAGAAAAGTACACTACGCACCATGATGGAGATTAATGAATTCCGTACTTTTCATTGTACTGATTATTCAATTCAGTTTGATGGTTGTTTAAATCAATTTTTCGGCCATCGATAAAAGCTGCAGTTACTTTTGATGACTTCATATCCAATAAATCGCCTGTAGAAAGAATTAATGTTGCAGACTTGCCCTGTTCTAAGCTACCGTAGTTTTTATCTATACCAGTAATTTGTGCAGGGTTTAAGGTGATGCATTGGAGGGCCTCTTCTTTATCTAATCCATGAGCAGCAGCAGTTCCAGCCATGAAGGGAAGATTGCGTACTTGCCAGCTACCATCAATAGAAAGCGCTACTTTAACTCCTGCTCTGGTCAACTTGGTGGCTAAAGTATATGGGGCATCAACGGGTTCTTCATCTCGTGATGGTAATCTATGCATACGTTCTAAAATGATTGGCACGCCTGCTTTCGCTATTCTATCTGCCATCATTACAGCATCATTAGCTCCCACTAAAACCAATGTGAGTTGATACCTAGAAGCAAAATCTAATGCAGCGGTAATTGCCTTCACATCATATGCAAGTACGTAAAGTTTTTTAGATCCGTTAAACAATCCTTTCATGGCATCAAATTTTAGATTCGTTTCACTCATTTTGGATTCATTATAAGCTTTAGCTTCTGCAAAGACCTGGTCTAATTTTGCAAGTTCATTTAGAATACGTTCGCGCTGCTTTTCCTCCGGCTTTGCATTGGGCGATCTATTAATATACATATTTGGCCATACCACCCATATTCCTTCATCGGCAGTTATTGTGGCATCTTCCCAATTCCAAGCATCCAACTGCATGATACTGCTGCTACCAGTAATGGCATCACCTGCAGGTACTACTTGAGATAACAAAACGCCATTACTCCGTACTGTGGGAATAATTCTGCTGTCAGCATTGTAAGCAATCACACTTCTTACATTAGGATTGAATTCCCCTACTTCGTAGGCATCGCGGGTAGATCGCACCATATCAATTTCTGTTAATCCCAAATTATTTGCCAAACCAATAAGTCCAGGATAAACGTGCATTCCGTATGCATCCATTACTTCGTCATACTTTCTAAAGTCAATTCGAATGGTAGTAGCATCGGCAACTAATGATATTTTACCTCTATCAAATGCAATCACCCCGTTTTGAATAACGTTCCCATTGCCAATATGTATGGTAGCATTTCTAATGATTACAGATTTTTCTTGCTTAGGAGCTGGTGTTGGTCGCTGTGCATAAACGCCTGTTACCATTAAAGCTGCTGCAGCAAATATATATTTAAATGTTTTCATAATTTTTTTATTTAATTAATCAAAGCCAAGTTAGTGGGGCATATCCTCATGATCATTGCAGTGTTCAAGGTGTTTGAAGATGATCACTGGTGGTTGCGTTGGTTCGCCCTTGGCCTTAGCTTCGGTCATTTTTTTTACTAGCCTACTTCTTTCAGCTTGCATTGCCAATAACTTAGTTTCCTGATCAGCAACATCAAAATATTTCACACCATCCACATACACTTGTTGTGCAATAGCATATATGCTCAATGGATTAGTGTTCCACAAAACAATATCAGCTTGTTTCCCTGCTTTTATACTTCCTGTAAACTGATCAACATGCAGCATTTTAGCAGGGTTGATGGTCACCATTTTCCACGCCTCTTCTTCAGTCATGTTGCCATATTTTACTGATTTAGCCGCCTCTTGATTGAGCCTTCTGGCCATTTCAGCATCATCACTATTGATGGCAACATTTACACCAACATTGGTAAGTATGGCTGCATTTTGTGGAATAGCATCCACCACTTCATACTTATAAGCCCACCAATCGCTAAAAGTAGATGCCCCTAAAACACCATGCTGTTTCATTTTATCAGCTACTTTA
>JBDKJS010000126.1:0-2879 GCA_039806065.1 Bacteroidota bacterium
CCACGGTAATGTGTCCCATTTTACGAAATGGCTTTGTCATTGCTTTTCCATAGAGGTGGATGTGTGCTCCAGCTGTTTTTAGTGCATATTCTATACCGTCATAAATGGCTGGGCCTTCATGATTTTTTGATCCCAATAGGTTAATCATACTTGCAGCAGCTATAGGTGTAGTATCTCCCAGTGGTAAACCTAAGATGGCTCGCCAATGCTGTTCATACTGTGAAGTATTGTTGGCTTCAATAGTATGGTGACCACTATTGTGGGGTCGAGGAGCGATTTCGTTAATATAAATTTCCTCATCACTGCAATAAAATAGTTCTACCGCTAAGAGTCCCACAATTTGTAGGGCTTCAGCGGTTTGCTTGGCTATTTTCTGTGCAAGAGCTTCTGCTTGTTGGCTAATTTGCGTTGGCGTATAAAGGCATGTTACCAAATTAGCATCAGGATCAAACTCCATTCCTACAGTAGGAAATGTGGCCATGGTTCCAGCACTATTCCTGGCAACTATTACAGATAATTCCGATTTAAAATTTACCATTGTTTCAATCACCATGGGTGAATCAAAACTTTTACTTAGATCTGCGGCTTGCCTAATAATCTGTACTCCCTTACCATCATAACCACCCGTTCGAAGTTTTTGTACAAAAGGTATGGGATAATTTTTTGCAATACAGTCAGCGGCCCCGTTAGCTAACTCAAAAGGAGCAGTGGGTAACTGGTGCTTCACGAAAAAATCTTTTTGATGCGCTTTATCTTTGATGATGGCCAACACTTGTGGCTGGGGATAAACCGCTACACCATTCCTTTCAAGTTCAAATAGTGCTTCAATATTTACATGCTCTATTTCAATGGTTATAAGATCTAAATCTTTACCAAAATTATATACCGTATCGAAGTCTTGAAAACTACCATTTACAAAACGGGCACATAGTGATTTTGAGGGGGCTTCAGGATCTGGATCAAGAACCGATACTTGAAGATTAAAATCAGCAGCCTTCTGAAGTAACATTTTTCCTAATTGACCACCTCCCAAAATGCCTATTTTAGAATCTAGCATTACAAATAGTTGTTGTAAGCGCAATAATAATCTTTTTTTTTGAGGTTTAAACCCACTGAGCAATATATCTAGTTAATCTATAAGTGACTCAGAAAGGTTATTAATTTTAGGTTTTTTTGTTATACTTTTGCACGCTTATGTCAGCAAAGGTTAAGCTCCACGATAAGAGTTTCGAAATTAATATCCCAGCTATAGAAATCCAAAATAGGATTTTGGAATTGGGTCGGATGATAGATGGTGCTTATCAAAACAAGACACCAGTTTTTTTAATCGTCCTAAATGGGGCGTTTTTATTTGCAGCTGATCTCTTAAAGGCAACCACCATCCATTGCGAAGTTAACTTTATCAGAGTAAGTTCCTATGCAGGTACCAGCACTACGGGTGCAGTGAAAAATGTTTTGGGATTATCTCAATCACTCAAAGATCGTGATGTAATAATTGTAGAGGATATTATTGATACAGGTCATACCATGGTCTTTTTATTGAATGAAATAATGAAGCATCAACCCGCCTCAATAGAAATTGCATCGTTGCTACTAAAACCAGAAGCCTTACAACACACTATTGAAGCAAAGTATATAGGGTTTTCAGTTCCTAATGACTTTTTAGTAGGATATGGCCTAGATTATGATGAGCTAGGTCGCAATCTTAAAGATATTTATAAATTAATATAATAAATAATAGCAATGTTAAATATAGTTCTGTTCGGTCCTCCGGGCGCTGGTAAGGGTACACAGTCAGAAAAACTGATAGATAAATACAACTTGATTCACTTGAGCACAGGCGATATTTTAAGGAGTGAAATTGCTCAAGGCAGCAGCTTAGGATTGGAAGCAAAAAAGTTAATGGATCAAGGATTACTTGTTCCAGATGAGGTGGTGATAGGAATGATTAGCTCAAAACTAGATGCAAATAAAGAGGCAGGTGGATTTATTTTTGATGGCTTTCCACGTACTGAAGCACAAGCATTGGCATTGGATAAGTTACTCATTCAAAAGCAAACCGCCATTACCATGATGGTGGCATTAGAAGTAGACCAAGCTGAATTAATAAGAAGGCTTATCAATAGAGGCAAGGATAGTGGCCGTGCCGATGACCAAGATGAGGCCATCATTGAAAATAGAATTAGAGAGTACAATGCCAAAACAGCTCCACTGAAAGCTTTTTATACTGCGCAAGGTAAATTTTTTGGTATTCCAGGTGTGGGCACCGTTGATGCTATTTTCGACAAAATTTGCTTAACCATAAAGCAAGCTAAGTCAAGTAAATAGTTTAATTGATAGAAAAATTGTAGGTAAATGTCATGAGTAATTTTGTTGATTATGTAAAAATTTGTTGTCGTAGTGGCAAAGGTGGAGCAGGGGCAATGCATTTTCATCGAGATAAGAAAACTGCCAAAGGCGGACCTGATGGTGGTGATGGAGGTAGAGGGGGGCATATCATCATAAGGGGCAATAAACAAATGTGGACATTGCTACACCTCAAATATAGAAAACACATCATAGCCAGTCCTGGACAAAATGGAGGCAGCACCTTAAAAAAAGGTGCCGATGGTGAAGATATTATTTTGGAAGTTCCATTAGGTACAGTGGCCAAAGATTTTGAAACAGGCGAAACTCATTTTGAAGTACAGCAAGATGGAGAAGAATTTATTCTTGCCAAGGGTGGAAGAGGTGGTTTGGGAAATAACCATTTTAAAACCAGCACCAATCAGGCACCACGGCATGCACAGCCTGGTGAACCAGGGTTGGAAGAGTGGAAAGTATTGGAGTTAAAAATTTTGGCAGATGTTGGTCTGGTTGGTTTTCCTAATGCCGGTAAA
>JBDKJS010000127.1:0-40443 GCA_039806065.1 Bacteroidota bacterium
TAAAGTTTTTAGGAGTTGATGTAGCCTCATTTGCCATAGCAGGGTCATTGGTCATATTTTTTCTTGCTTTGGAAATGATATTAGGAATAAAACTCTACAGAGATGAACTGCCTGAAACTGCTAGTGTGGTGCCGCTCGCCTTTCCATTAATAGCTGGTACAGGTACTATGACTACCTTATTGAGTCTTCGATCAGAGTATGACATGCTTACGATCATACTTGGAATAGCCTTTAATTTAATAGTAGTGTACATAGTACTTCGAAATTTAAAGTGGTTAGAAAAATTGCTAGGCCCTGCAGGTATTAATATATTGCGTAAAGTTTTTGGTATCGTACTTTTAGCCATAGCAGTAAAACTATTTAGAACTAATTTAAATATTTAAATATTGATGAAGTATAAAAAGCATATGTTTATATGCACCAATGAGCGTGGAGCAAATGAAAAAAAAAGCTGTGGTGAAGCATGTGGCCTATCCTTTGTAAAGGCACTAAAAAAGGAGCTAAAGGATTTAGGGTTGAATAAGGAGATAAGGGTGCAGCGTGCAGGCTGCCTTGATGTGTGTGAGCACGGCCCAGCTGCAGTAGTATATCCTGAAGGAGTATTTTATGGGAATTTAACTGCATCGGGAGTAAATAAAATATTGGAACAGCATTTGATTAACAATGCGGTGGTAACCGACTTGGAGATAAAATTTGATAATTGAGTGCTGCATTAGAAATAGTAATACAACATAGGGAGCTGATTACTGCTACCAAGCAGCAGTTGTTAAAAGATTTTTTGGCAGTGGGCATTCGGCTAGAATTGAATAACGAAGTGGATCGCAAGGCCGAAACCATAGTAGCACAAATAGTTTCAGCCATTAGCAGCCCTAGCTTGACAGCGTCCACTTTGCAACAATTAATTTATCGGGTAGATTTGAGCGAGAAACAAGTACAGAAGTGTGCAAATAAAGAGGCATTGGCCTATGCAATTTTAGAGCGAGAGGCACTTAAAGTATATATTAAACAACAATATAAAGCGCACCTGGAAGGGTAGCAAAAACCAAGATGGAAACAATGAAAACATCACCGATAGGTATCTTTGATTCAGGGATAGGTGGGCTTACTGTAGCTCATGCCATTCACAAAGCGCTGCCTAAAGAACAGCTCATCTATTTTGGTGATACGGCTCATTTACCTTATGGCGATAAATCGCCAGATAGTATCAAATATTATTCTATAAGGATAGCACAATTTCTTTTAGAGCATGGCTGTAAAATGATAGTAATTGCATGTAATACGGCATCGGCCCATGCTTATGAAACAGTGAAAGATTTTGTTGGAAAGCGTGCCGTAGTTATTAATGTGATAGATCCATTAGTGGCAGCCGTGGCAAAACAAAAAAAATGGAATAAGGTAGGAGTAATAGCTACTAAAGGAACAGTAAAAGCGGATAGCTATGCAAAAAAAATAAAAACCGCAGCACCACAAATTCAAGTAAGTAGTTTAGCCACACCGTTACTGGCACCTATGATAGAGGAAGGTTTTTTCAACAATAAAATTTCACGCACGGTCATAGGATCTTATTTAGACCATAAAAAGTTGCAAAAAATTGACGCACTGCTGTTAGCCTGTACCCATTATCCATTGATAAAAGAAGAAATAATGGATTATTATAAAAATAACATCACCGTATTGGACAGTGCGGGTTTGGTGGCCGAGGCAGTAGTAAAAGTATTGCGAACGAAAAAGTGGATGCGAGCACAGTCTGGTTCACACCAATTTTACGTTTCAGATTTTACGCCATCATTTCAGGAAAGTACTAAGTACTTTTTCGGTAGTAAAATTACCTTGCATAAGGCTGCTATCTGGAAGTAGGCTTAACGGTATTATTAAGCTCTTCTATCAATTTATTTTTATTGATTTCTTTCATCATGGGCAATAATTTTGGGGCAAATTTTAGTAGCGGATGATAAGTAAAAGAAGCCTTTCGTTCCTCTTTTGTAATAAGATGAGCATCTTCATCGGCTTTATGATAAAACCAAATACACATGCTGATGATAAGAGCCAGTTTGGCACCTCCTAAAGCAGCACCAGCAATTTTATTAGGGAGCCCTAGGCCGGTGGCATCGGCCATATTGGTTAAAATTTTTGCTAAGAAATAAAGTCCAATGATTACACCTAAGAAAATAATGAAAAAAGACATCCACTTGATGGTGGCTTCCTCATAGTTTAATAAATCAGAAAGCCACGGTGTAAGTAGGTGTGCCAATTTAAATCCAAGAAACATGGCCAGAAAAAGTGCTCCACTCACACAGAGTTGATAGATGAATCCTTTTACAAATCCACGGTAAGCACCAAAAGCAATAATACCCACTATAACCCAGTCAAATATTTCCATGAAGGCAAATATTGAAATTTTTTTTTAACTGAAGCCGCGTTGCTTTTTTATTTGTTCAAATGCATCGTTAATTTTTCTAAATTTTTCTTGTGCATCTTTTTGAAAATCTGGCCCTAGGTGATGTACTTTATCAGGATGGTATTTCATAGCCATTTTACGATACGCCTTTTTTACTTCGTCATCTGAGGCTTCTGCTGCTATTTCCAATATTTTGTAATTAGCTGTGGCATCTTTCACAAACATGGCTCTTATGCTTAGCAGATCTTTTTCACTAATGCCCAATAAGTAAGAAATTTGACTTATTACCTGTTCTTCGCTAGTACTCACAGATCCATCTGCAGCGGCTACTCCAAAGAGGAAGTGGAGCAACTGCAAACGAGCAGCATGATCTACATGGCCTCTTATTTGTTGGCAAACTTGCCCAATGGCAATATCTTGCTTTAGGAGCTCCCTGAAAATAATCATACGCTGCTGAGTAATGGACTCACCAAACTGCCGGGTAAAAAAGTCGCGAACGAATTCGAGTTCGCTGCGCATCACTTTTTGATCGGCTTTCATTACGGCAGCGCATAGTACCATTAAGGCAGCACTAAAGTCATTAGGCAGCACATTGTTAGGTTTGTTTTCACCTGGTTTGTATTTACGGGTTGCATCTTCGCTAATGGCACCCACAGCAAAGCCAAGAATGCCGCCAATAGGTCCTCCAAGTGCCCATCCAAGGCCCCCGAATATCCATTTATTCCAAGTTGACATAGGGTAGGTTAAGGTTTATTGGGTAATACGGCATGAATGAGGCTTCGCTTCAGTGCTATATCACGAATTTTCAATTGATCCTCGAGAATTTGAATCGTAATGGTGTCGAAAGTGCGCATCAATTTATCACGCTGAGGGAAATTTTTCTCAGCGTCTAATTCAATTTCTTCAAGCAGTTTACTAATTAAGGTTTGATATTTTTTTCTTTCGTACTTTTTAAAAATTAAATAAGCGTTTAATTCATTGTCGTCCATGAATTTCATGGTATCTGAAAACTGTTTGTGGTCAAACCTATTCCAATCAATTTTTTTTTGCAAACTTAAATCTACCAAGTCCCAATTGTAATGCACATCTGCATAGTAGGGCGATAATTTGAAGATGGATCTATAGCGGAGGCCTTCAGCATTTTCTAAAAAAATATTAAAGTCTTCTTTGTCGAGTATTTTCCATCTAGCTTTTCCATCATTATCATAGTAGAGATAGGTGGCATTGAGTTTTTTATTTAACTTTCTTAGTTTGTCTATTAGAAGTGGATTTACTCTTTCATAGTAATGGTTATTAAGGCTTAGGGTTTGCAATGTTTGATTGCTAGCTACAGCAAGTTCATTCCAGCTGCGCAATTCTTGCGGAATGGTTCTATTGGCACAATAGATTGGAAAAACAGAGATGTTGGATTGTACAAGCTTTGCTGCTGCGGCCAAGGCATCTGCTTCGCCCAGATTAATCATGCCATTGCCAGCAATAAAGACTATTTTAAGACTATTGGTATGCTTGGTCCAGCTGATGTTGCGCAGGCAAGTCTGCAAAGCTGCGCCCACATATTGATCGCCTTTTTCTACCTCTGGAATAAGGTCAAACATATTGTTAGATATCAAATCAAGATCGGTGGTTAAATCATTGACCACCTTCACGTATTGATTTTCTTTTTTAAAGCTGGGTCGTGAGAAAGCTACGAAACCAATTCTATATTGTGGCTTTGGTGTGCATTGGTCAAAGAGATAGGTATAATCCCAAAGGTGTTCTCGAATGTGTTCTATGAGCCCATTGGTGCTGGCACTTAAGTCAAGACAAAAAACTAAATCCACATGGAGTGTATCATCATCTACTTGAGCATTAGCAGGTGTAAAACCAATCCATAATAAAATGAATGATAGCTGAAATACAAGAGATCTAAAGCGAGCTAAGATAAACAAGGTGAGTGGTGTGAATCGAGTGGGCAAATGTAAGCCAAAGGGCGAAACGAGTCCAATATTTTTTCTGCTGTTGAACTAATTTAGACCTACCTTTGCAACGTGGATGAAGTTTCAAATATTAAGCGATCGTGGTATGATCTTACCAAGCAAATGTCATCAATACTTGGTCAAGAACCAGATTTAAATGCATTGTTGTTTTTGATTGGTTTACAGGAATCGGGGCAAGGTTACCGCAGTTATAGCAAGGAAGAGAAACAGGATTTAATGCACATAGGCACTTGCAGCATTTTAATAGCCGATGGGTATTACCGCTACAATGGCAATGATGAGGATGGATGGCCTGTTTATGAGCAGTTAAAACCGCTTCCAGCCATGAACTTGAAAGATCAAGATTTAATGCTTCGCAAGGCTGTGATTCAGTATTTTAAGGAGCGCCAATAGGAATTTTTAAAATGTTTTTTTGATTTTTCGGTTCGAAAAACTACTTTCGCACTCCTTTTTGTAATGGCCTCCATTATAAAATTGGGCCTATAGCTCAGTCGGTTAGAGTAGCTGACTCATAATCAGTTGGTCCTTGGTTCGAGCCCAAGTAGGCCCACCAGTCAAAGAAAGTTGCCTGTGATCAGGCAACTTTTTTTAATTAAATGAACTGCAAGCTGAATCACTTTACTATTGATGTGGCAAAGCCTTAGCTTGCAATCACTACAATAGTCAGCCTAGTAATTGCATTTAGCAGATGGAGCGATTAATATTTCTTCAAGCTTTAACGGTGCGCTTGCCTAGGTGCACCTTTGTTTAATAATTCATTAGCAATTTTAAAAATAACCTATGATTGCTTATATTTTCGCAAAAAAAGGAATTTGATGACCCAGATAGATACCATTGTTTTTGATTTAGGAGGAGTACTCTTTGATGTTGACTATCATAAGACATCAAAGGCGTTTAATGATTTAGGTATAGATGTTAATAAAGCAGCTTATGCACAACAGCATCAATCAAGGCACTTTGATGACTTGGAAATTGGCAAGCTTTCAGAACATGATTTTTTGATGCAACTGTCAACCTTGTCGAGAGATGGAACCACCACTGATCAAGTAAAGCAGGCATGGAACGCAATGCTGGTTGGGTTTCCGCAGCGAAGAAGGGCGCTGTTAGAACGGGTTAAAAAAAACTATAGACTTCTACTGTTGAGCAATACCAATAGTATTCATGAAGCTGCTTTCAAAAAAATGATAGAAACTACATTTGGCCACTATTGGTTTGATTCAGTTTTTGACAAGGTGTATTTAAGCCATCACATCGGTAAACGAAAACCCAATCATGAAACATTTGAATACGTGAACAAGGATGCACAATTAAACAAAACGAGTACATTATTCATTGACGATAGCGTACAGCATGCGGTGGGAGCACTTAAGTACGGATGGCATGCCATCCATTTAAAAGTTGCAGCTGGAGAAGAAGTGGCCAAACTTTTTGATGCAAATGGTAAACTTAAAGAATGAACTAGAAGAGGCTAGGGCCTAGCTAATAAATAGTTCATGTATAAGTTATAGATTTAGCAGTTGTATTATATTTTAGTGATTAAAATAGTTTTTCTATCACCGGATTGAGGTTCATTGACCATCAAGTAGTAAACACCTGCAGCCAGATTTTCTATATTTAGGGTAGTAGCAAAATCAAAGGTATTGATTTGTTGAATCGATTTACCTTCTTTACTCACAAGGTGAAGTGATAAGTTCCTTCCGTTCGAGTGGATGTTCACTAAATTAGTGGTAGGGTTAGGGAAAGCCTCTACTATAAATTTCCCTTTCTCTAATAGCTTAACAGGCCTGGGCTCGCTAAAGGAAATGATGCCGTTAAAGTCTGTCTGTTTTAATCTATAGTAAGAAATGCCCATAAAAGGTTGAAGGTCTACATAATTATAGTATAGGGTATGGTTGCTGTTTCCGGCCCCATCAATGAAGGCTAAATCTTCATAATTCTTTCCATCAATACTTCTTTGAAGCGTAAAATAATCATTATTAATTTCAGTGACGGTGATCCATTGGGTGTTCACCGTATTATTGTTTATTGGTACGGCAGTAAATTCTAAAAGTGTAATAGGCAGTGGTGAAGCATCGCGCGAAACGGCCCAAGTGCCAAATGAAATTTGGTTGGTAGTTTTTACGCTATGAGGTGTTGGTTTTGATTGTCCAGGTTTAGGTAAATTCCAGCTGTCAAGCGGGTTGTTCCAATTTTGAGCTACCATAGCGGTATTGCCATTAGCAGGAATTTCGCTGTTGGCATAGGTAAAAGTAAGGTCAGCCATTATTCCACCATTATTAGGGGTAATTTCCCAGTATCGATCAGCCATATTATCACTATTGTCATTCCCGGCAGCATTTCTTATGTGCGTTACCACCGTAGGGCTAGTGGGCATTGGAAGGTTAAAAGCAGAAGTGGCGTAGGTGCTAAATTCTACTTTTCCAGCATCACCACTAGTGAGGTCAAAGGTAAGCGGAATATATGCCTTACTACTATTGGCAAAAGGGATGGTATGGGGGCCTGTGTTATTGTTTATATGCCATGCCAAACGACTTTGATTACTGGTGCTTTCACTAATAATATATCCATTGTTACTTTGAATGGCAGAAGAATTAGGATTGTTAACAGTAATTGTGTGATTGGCTAGATGAATGGAAACAGAATCAATCAAGAGCTGACCGCTAGGATTGTTGTAATTACCACCTACTGTGGTATTGATGGCAAGTGTTTTATCATTAGATCCGGCTAAAATTAAATTATTAAATACAGTTTGATCATTGCCCTTAATAGTTTGCGCATTCCCAATCAAGGCAACTGTGCCAGAAGAAGTATCGAATAGGCTCGATCCACTATTGTTAATTAGATCTTCAGTAAGTGTAATGGTTCCATTATTAAAAAATATAGAGTTGGTATTGCTTTGAAGGTCGCCATTGATGGAAATTAAAGTAGAATTGGTAATGGTGACATTAGTAGTGTTGAAGAAAGCTTGAGCAAATGAAGAAATGGCAAAAAGTAAATTGGCGATGATTAAAAAAAAGACAACTTTTCTATACCAAATCCTTTTAGCATTTACAATTTTATAGGACTCAAATGTGGTGAAGGAATTAGCGGAGTCGTTTTGATTAAATAATTTGGAAATTGAAGGTCTTTGTTGCATCGCTTTTGAAGTTTAGTGATGCAAATTTGTTGGATTGCAAATGAACCATAAAATAAAATAGGATGAACCGTAGCTGAATGGAAATGAACCGTGTATTAGTTCATTTAAAGTGTATTAGAAGATTTTGAATTAATAAGCAGCTTTGATCATAGTTTGTGCCAATAGGTTGTAACATTTAGTCCATGCTTTGGCCAATTGTTCATTCCATTCATTTCTTAAGCCTTGCTCTAAAGTCCATAGTAATGCACTGCCAACATACTCGTAGTGTTTTATTTTCACACCATAAGTTACATGTCTGATGGCCATTTTATGAATTTCGTCAGTTAAAATATGCAACTCATCAAGACGGGCTATGATGATGCTCAGCATGTCCACTAATTTTCGAGCTTGCTCTTCCGGGTCCGAGATGAAGAGGTGCCTCACTTCAGGCACGTCAATAAATAATTTCCTATAAAAAACATCGCCAATAATCAAGGGATCTACTCCTTGTAAAAGCTTCCAGCTTTTTTTAATTAGTTTAATTTCATCGATCGTGAGCATGATTTTAACGGTTTAACCATTTTTTAAAAGCGGGCGCTTTTTCCCTGCTAATGTCAATATCAAATTTATGATTTGGGTCTTTTAATTTAATGGTAAGTTTTTGATTTTCGAGCGGCTTCACAGTGTTAATGGCATCAATATGGACGATAAATTGTCTATTAGCACGGTAGTAATATTTGGGATCCAATACTTCTTCTACTTCTTCTAACGTATTAAAATCAAATGGGAAGTATTCACCATTAAAAGTATAGATGTAATTAAGTGAGTCGCGCACAAAGGCAGCTATTTGATGAGTGTTAATGGGAATCCACTGATTACGAAAATTTACTATAAACTTTTCTTTATACAATTTGATGCTACTCGGATTTTTTATTTCATGTGTGAGTGATTTGATGTCGGTTGGATAAGGAACTTTGCTCTGGTAAATAGCCTTGCATTTGTCAATTGCTTTTTTTAGTTCATCTTCATCAATAGGTTTTAATAAGTAATCTATGCCATTCACTTTAAATGCTCGCATGGCATATTCATCATAAGCTGTAGTAAAAATGACCGGACAATTAAGCTGGAAAGCATCAAAAATTTCGAAGCTGATTCCATCGCTTAATTGAATGTCCATAAAAATCAAATCAGGCTCAGCATTATTCATCAACCACTTCTTAGCGGTCTTTACGCTAGGAAGCACATCTAGTATTTTTATATTTTCTGTTACCAATTTTATTTTAAACTGAAGTTCTTTGGCAATCAGTGATTCATCTTCTATGATGATAGCATTCATAATTTGTGCTTGTTTTTATAAGTTAGGGTTTTTATATGAGCGGTATATGCACTTCAAACTTATCATTCGTTTGGGTAATTGCAATAGGACGATTGGATAAATACCTATAAAGTGATTGCATCTTTTTAAGGCCCTGTTTATTGCTAGTTTCAACTGCACCTTTTTGTTGTAAGTTATTTTCTACTATTATGCAATCTGAGTGAGTATAAATAGTGACCACCAGAGGCGATTCTCTTTCAATTTTATTGTGCTTTAGCGCATTTTCAATTAAATTTTGAAGTGTCACCGGAACGATCCTTCTATGCATTAATGTATCATCCACATGAATGTTTACAATAAAACCTTCGCTAAACCTTGTTTGCTGCAGCTTCACATAAGTTTGTGCAAATGTTATTTCTTCTTTAAGTGTAACGGTTTCATTATCGCTGCTTTTTAAAATATATCTATAAATTTTACTCATTTGATCAACAAACTGTCGGGCAGTTTTAGGGTCAATGGTGATGAGGCTACTAAGTGAAGTGAGAGAGTTGAAGAGAAAATGCGGGTTAAGTTGTTGCACCAAATTTTCATACTGCACTACTGATTTTTCTTTTTCAAGCAGCTGAGCTCTTTCATGAAGTTGTGCCACTTCTTTTAATTTATTTGTTCTAAATCTGTAGAATGCAAATAAAATAGTCATGAGTACTAATGTCATCAAAAGCTTAAACCATAAAGTTTTATAGTAGAAATTTTTTATTTCAAATTCGATGGTTTTAAAGCTGGTAGGTTTTGATTTAATATGGTCTACAGCATATTGTAAAGTATATTTCCCAGGCGAAAGATTGTTAAAGGTAATAGCAGTATTAGAGGTGTAGCTCCATTTATCATCACATTCATTGAGATGATAGGCTATTATTAGAGGAAGTGATTGATCAAAGCAAGGAGCCGCTATATTGAAGCTGATAAAATTTTGATCTGGGTCAAAAGATATTTTAGCATTGGAATAGATAGGTGAAAGTTTTACAGTTGTGTCATTGGTGGTATAAGATTGTAGAAAATATTGAAGACTACTTGTTGAAGGATCATAGAGGTCAGGATTGAACTTAATAAATCCTTTTGGTGTAGGAAAATAGCAAAACCCATTGCTGTCGGCAGATGCCCCCAACTCCATAAACGATGCATAAGCCAATCCATCATTCTGTGTGAAACGGGTAAAGTTTTTTCTGTCAGGATGGATCATAACAAGACTATTGGATGTGCCAACCCATAATCTGTTTTTAAGGTCAATGTATAATGGCCCAAAATAATTGCTTTGCAATCCATCTTCGTGATTGAGTATGTTCATTGAAAAATCTGGTCTAATGCCTGCGAGGCCATTGAGAGAAGATACCCAAATTGTGCCAGCGGTATCTTCTTTAATATCGATAATATTATTGCCAGGAATGGTAACCTCATATTTATCATCCTTATTGATCCAATGTTTTAATTCGTTTGAACTTGGGTTAAACACAGCTAGGCCATCGCCTTCAAATCCGAACCAAATTCGTTTTTTACTATCTTCAAAAATACACCGAGGTTTTTTCCCTAAAAGTTTTTTAAGCAGCGGGTGCTCTTCAATGGAGGTGACTCTTTTTAAGCTGCTATCAAAAAAGTAAATACAATTATTCGAGTAGTTTGCCATCCAAATTTTACCATTAGATGCTTTTAAAATGGCTTTATAAGCACCTATAGGTAAATTGTATTTTAAATTTAGATTTTCAATTTTGTTTGTGTATGGATTGTACTGATCTAGTCCTTTGGATGACGCTATCCAAATCAACCCATTGTGATCCTCCAAAACCATATTTGTATTGGAAGCGCTTAGTTTAGTGCCATTAGGCGATTGATCAAAAAAGGTAAGCACTTTGTTGCCTGATTTTTTACAAAGCCCATTTGGAGTGGCAGACCAAATATTTCCTTTTGAATCTTCAAAAAGTTGTTTTGCAAATTTTATATCAACGTTGGTAGGGGCAGGAACAATTAACTCAAAAAGATTGGATGAAGGATGAAAATAATCTAATCCAGTGATGCTGTTAAACCAAATGTAATTGTTGTTGGAACAAAGGGTAGCCCCGTTTACAGAAGCTGATAAGGAAATCGGAATTTGATTTTGGTATTCAAAACTGGTAATGTTAAGCTTTGTGTCTATTTTAATAATAGCATTTTTATCACAAATAATCCATTTGTTTTTTTGGTTGTCTTCAATCATTTCAATAGCTGCCAGTTGCACGCCCTCCAGCAATAGCATATTAGATCTGTCTTCCAAATGGTTAGTAGAAGGGTTATACACTAGTAATTGATTAGTGAAATAACTGCTTAGCCAGATATTTTCATCATGATCTATCATCATTCTATTGATTGCCCCTTGGCAATTGGCCAGTGGCAATTTGATTATCTTTTTAGTATAAAGATCATAAACGAGTAAAGCCTCATCGCTGGAGAAGTAAATCTTATTTTTGAAGTAGACAAATCCATATAAATAATTATCTGCTAGAAGTGCGGCTGATGTAGAGTCGTAATTCATTATGAAAGGCTCTACTGTATGGCTAGCATAATTGTAAAGGACTACTGTATCATTTGTAGCTACAAATAGTTTATTGTTGCCAATGGCTTTGAGCCAATAAACAAATTTGTTTTCAAAAGCTTTGATTCTGGTAAAATTATCGTGGTCATAGTCATATTCAACCAATCCTGTGGAGTAGCCTATCCATAATTTTTGATTCTGATCAATTTCCAGTGTAACAGGCGACCCATTGGGAGCTGATTGGGAATCGCCTTGAAGGTGATAGTATTTATTTACCACCTTTCCATCAAAGCAATTGAGAGCACCTTGCGATGCCACCCAAATTAGATTGAACTTGTCTTGAATTACTGCATTTACTATTCCATCATTGAGTCCATTCTTAACATCTAGTTTTTTGATGTTTAATGGCTTTAGCTGTGCATGTGCATGCATTGAAAAGAGTAAAAGCAATATGGAGATGCGCCAATTCATTCACACAAAGTACAATAATTCAACTTTCAAAATCCACTTAAATACATTGAAGTGTATTAATTCACTGATGAAGTGTGGTTCAGCTGGAGTTTACTCCTCATATATTACGGTTATTTTAAAGGGCACATTTAATATGTTGGCAGAGCTGCTTGCGGAATTGGTAATTCTAATTTGAGTAGCACTCACTGAATAGGAATAAAGACTTGCGCTGCCATTGGTGCAATCAGGGCCATAATAATTACCCCCTGTGTGTAGTACAAGTATACTAACACTTAAAATTTTGGATTGATCAAGGCCATGATTTACGAATACAGTACCTCCTTGTGTAGGTGCAGTATTGCCTGTGATTTTTTTAATTTTCACTGCAGGTGCATCAGAGCCCAACTTGGTAAAACCATTTACTTCAAGTTCGGCTGTTGGAGTACTTGTTTTAATACCCACATGTCCATTACCTCTCACCCTCATTATTTCAGTAAACGCGCTGCTACGGCCGTATCCAAATGCTATATCATCTACACTACCACCAGCATATAGCTGCATTAAATTAGATTGAAGGCCTATGCCATAATCACCTGCTGCACCAGTCCAAATATTTATTTTGTTTCCTATGTTATTGCTAAAGCTTAATGGAGCTGTAGGGTTGGTGTTGCCAATTCCCATTCTACCATTTCCTAAAATAGTAATGAGATTGCCGCTACTGCTATTGAAGAAATTAATTCGCGAAAGTGAATCCACATTATTGATTTGTGCAGCTAGCTCCCAGAATTTGGTGGTAGAGTCATTGTAAAAACCTATTCTGGAAAAATCGTTTCCCAGCTCATGGAGCTTTAGTTGTTGAAAACCAGTGCTGCTATTGGATCGAATGTGGACTTTGGCTTGCGGTGAAGTGGTGCCTATACCTACGTTTCCAGATCCTTCAATCCTCATATTTTCTACAAAGGCATTGCTACGACCATAGCCAAATGCTATTGCATCACTACTTCCTGCAGCGTAAATTTGATACAAGTAATTTTGAATTCCAATACCGCACTCTCCATTAGCTGAATTCCAGAAGTTAATTTTGTTGCCAACTGCATTTGAAAAACTCAGTGGTGAGGTAGGGTTAGTATTTTCTATTCCCACTCTTCCGTTTCCTAAAATAGAAACCAAATTTCCGCTGCTGCTATTATAAAAATTGATTCTAGATAAAGAGTCTACTTTATGTGCTTGGACGGCCAACTCCCAGAATTTTGATGTAGAATCATTGTGAAACCCAAGTCTTGCAAAGTCATCCCCTGTTTCATGTAATCTTATTATTTGTGTGCCAGTAGTACTATTGGATTTAACATGTAATCTAGCCAATGGAGTGGCAGTGTTAATACCTACATTTCCTGATCCTTTAAATCTAACGTTTTCTGTAAAGGCGTTGCTACGGCCATAGCCAAAAGCAATATCATCAGTGGCGCCACCAGCATACAGCTGCAGTAATGCTGGTTGAAGGCCCATGCCGTAATCGCCATTTACCCCGGTGTAAATATTTATTTTATTTCCTAAATTATTATTAAAACTTAGTGGCGCTGCAGGGCTTATATTGCCAATGCCGATCCTCCCATTGCCTAGAATGGAAAGAAGATTTCCAGTGCCGCTGTTATATATATTGAACCTAGCAAGTGAATCCACGCTGTGCGGTTGGCCTGCCACATCCCAGTATTTAGTAGTGGAATCATTATGAAATCCTAACCGAGCAAAGTCATTGCCTACTTCGTGTAATCTTAGCGTTTGTGAGCCTAGATAGCTGTTGTATTTGATATGCATCTTGGCAATAGGGCTTGATGTGCCAAGGCCAAAATTTCCATTCGATTTGATCCTGCTTACTTCTTGACTGTTTGTTTTAATAATTAAATCAGTGTTGGAGGTAGTGCCCAGAAAATTAATGGCAGTGTCAATGTTGTTATTTCCTGTGGTGCCCCAAGCGTATCCACTCACAGTAAAGGTGAACCATGCAGTGCCATCATAATAATAGAATCCTTGTACATTATCAGTTTGGTAAACCAACATTCCTTTAGCCGAAGGGTCTGTAATTGGAAACATCGCCAAGCGCTGTGCTTCAGTTAATCGAGGTGCAAGTAATCCTTTATTGCTACTATTCAAATCTAATAGAGATTTAGTGTGGGGTGTAGGTGTGTTGATACCAACATTTTGAGCAAATGAGGAAAGGCTCATTAATAGCACAAATAACCCGGCAATTCCTAATCCGAAGGCTATATCAACCAAGGTTTCGCTTATTTTTAATTTTTGATTTCTCTTACTGTAAAGCATGTGATCTTTTTTTAGATATGTTGTAGAATGCAAAAATGTAAAGGCTTAATTAAAATCTAAAAGAAAACAAGTTGAGATGTGGCTGCTGTGAAATGAAGCGTGGCAATTTGAAATTGAACCGTTTTGTTATCTGCCGATTGTTTTTAAAATCAATCGCTGGAGGGAATTGTACTTTAACCAAAAAGTGAAACTAAACAACCAATATCATAAGAAAACTTGTTGCTATGCATTGCAATATTATTGGAAACGGTTAGCAAGAAGATTTTTTTTTAGAAATTAGCCCTCTAATAATTTATTTCTTTGCAATTTCACTATGTCCATCCTATCGCAAGAATTTTATATTAACAATAGCATTGTGCATGCGCTAAGTAGCGGAGGCGATCAGAAAAAAATGGTGGTGTTGTTACATGGCTTTCCTTTTAATGCTAATATGTGGCTACCGCAATTGGAACGGCCGGCATATGGATGGCAGTATCTTGCAATAGATTTCCCTGGCTATGGCCTAAGTGATGCGCCTGCGCAAATTGACATCTTGAGTTATGCTAACATGGTTGGCCAATTGCTTCAAAATTTCAAGGATAAAAAAGTAGTAGTAGCAGGACTATCTATGGGGGGTTATGTTGCCTTAGCTTTATATTCATTAGGCTACGTGTCACTAAATGGGCTTGTACTGTGTCATACCCAAGCAACTGCCGATAATGATCAGGTAAAAGCACATCGTTTGCTCACTGGTAGAAGTATTCGAATGTATGGAATGGAGCAGTATGCAGTAGATAGTTTAAAAAAATTATTTGGAGCATCAGCCCAATCGCAAAGGCCAGAGTTGCTCGATTATTTTGCCATCATGATGGCAAAGGCCAAGGTGCCAGTTGTATTGAGCACCTTAGAGGCTTTGGCCAGTAGAAGTGATTATACACAAGTCCTTCAACAAATTACCATTCCTACATTAATCATCGCTGGTAGTGAAGATAAAATTATTTCAAAGGAAAAGATTGCACAATTGCAAACGATCAAAGGCAGTAGTGTATTTTGGATTCAGCAGGCAGGTCATCTAAGTAATTGGGAACAGTCACATGAGTTCAATGAGGTGCTCAACAACTTTTTAAAAACGATCTAATTAGTTTATTCTACTTTTAACTGTAGCAATTTGAGCAAGCCATATTTAAACCTAAGGTTCCATGCAGCTTCGTTATGTTCGGCACCGGGTGCAATGTGGTAAAAAAATTGTGTACTTTTAATACTGCATCTTTTAAGAATTTGATTGGCTTCTAATTGAAATTTTTCATATTGAGCATCTAAACCAATGGTGCCGTGATCAAAATAAATTTTATTCCCTTTCAGTTTGTAACAATTAGCTGAAAGGTATTTTAAAAACCCAATGGCATAAGTGCGGCTGGTATCAGTCATTAAAATAGGCCAATGGGTGCTAAAGCAAAGAGCACCACCAAAAAGATCGGGAAACTTCGTTAAGGCGTAAAGCGCTATGAGCGCCCCCTTACTTGATCCACCAATAATATTTTCGCTATTACCACTGGTTAGGTAATGTGTATTGATGAAAGGTATAATTGTGTTGGCTAAAAATAATACATACTCATTGGCGAGCGGGGCACCAAGCATTTGTTGTTCAACTAAAAGAGTGGCAGCAGTATCGCTTACATAATCCAATAAATCTTGTGGTATATAACAAGCATCGCGTCTTTTCCCTAAATTAGGGATAGCCACCACTATGTATTGATCAATTTGTTTTTCAGAAATGAGTTGTTCTAAGGTTTCGTCAATTTGCCAGGCTTGTTTGTTCCAGCTATTAGTGGTATCAAACAGCATTTGTCCATCGTTAAGGTAAATCACCTTTGAAGAAATGGAATCATTGTGTTGTGAATGCTTCCATACATATACCGCTAATTCTTGATTATTGAATTGAAATTGTAACGTGTCAATGGTGCCAACGATTTGAGCAACGCTGGTAATTTGAAGGATAAAAAATAATATAAAACTACTTAGCAGTCTTTTCATTTTCATCAATCCAATTGCGAATTTGTTCAGCTAACAAACTCATGGGAAGTGCTCCATTTTTTAATACAAGGTCATGAAATTGCCTCACATCGAATTTGTCGCCCAGGGCATCTTGTGCTTCTCTTCTAAGAGATTGAATTTTCATCATTCCTATCTTATAGCCGGTGGCTTGCCCCGGCCATACAATGTAACGTTCTATTTCCTTTTTACAATCACCTTCAGAGTTGGGCGTATTGGCTAAGAAGTAAGCCAGCGCCTGTTCGCGGCTCCATTTTTTATAATGAATTCCTGCATCTACTACGAGCCTGGCCGCTCTAAAAACTTCGTTGGCCAGTCTGCCAAAATCACTGTAAGGATCTTGATAAAGACCTATCTCTTTTGGAATCCATTCTGAATAAAGAGCCCATCCTTCATCATAGGCGGTGTTGCCATTGTACTTTCTAAACTTGGGTATGTTTTCTAATTCTTGTGCTATTGCCACTTGCATATGGTGTCCTGGAATACCTTCATGATAGGCCAGTGCCTCCATTTGGTAGATTGGTTGATCTTTCATATTAAAAGTATTCAGGTAATAAGCGCCAGGTCTGCTTCCATCAGCACTCGGTTGTTCATAGAAGGCACCACCTGCACTTTGTTCACGGAATGGTTCCACTTGTTTTATCACCATGGCAGCTTTGGGCTTGGTTATAAAAAGTAAATCTAGTTTGCTGCGCATGGTATCTATTATGGCAGTAGCTTGGTTTACATATGATTGTTTCCCTTCGGGGGTATTGGGATAATAAAATTTAGGATCGTTACGCAGGT
Organism: Bacteroidota bacterium; assembly: GCA_039806065.1. Classification (GTDB taxonomy): domain Bacteria; phylum Bacteroidota; class Bacteroidia; order AKYH767-A; family 2013-40CM-41-45; genus JBDKJS01. The sequence continues at coordinate 16,954 of JBDKJS010000127.1, forward strand.
AATTGAAGAAATCAATGATGTTATCATTTCTAAAATTCACATTACGCATTATTTTTTTCATTTCGTTGTGAATGCGTTCCACTTCTTTCTTCCCAGTTTCAAAAATTTCTTCTGGTGTAATACCAATCGTGGTATTTCTTTTTATGGCATAGGCATAATATTTACTGCCATTGGGCCATTTCCAGCAACCATCTTGAAGAGTTGCACTTCGCTCTTGTTCTATTAAAAAATTAATGAGTGCCTCATAGGCAGGCTTCACTTGTTGTATTAAATGATCTTTACATGTCATGATTAATTGAGCCTTGTCAGTAGCCTTGATAGATTTTGCACCGTTTACTTTAGCGGTAAAATCTTCTAGCAGTGGCGAATTGATTTTGCTATTGTCAAATGGGGCACCTGTAATCATATTCTTACAATCTTGGAGTGCCATAAAAAACACAAACTTTGGTGGTATTATTTTTAGAGAGTCGCGTATGTAAAGTTCTTGCAGCTGAGCATCGAAAACTGATTTGAACATTGACAACCTACTTAAATAAGCTTCAGCATCGGGGAGTGTATCAATGCCGTGTACACTCATTAGAAAGGCCGGAAGTGTACTTTGGAAGCCATCCATCTGATTGATGGGGTAATTGTAATAGCGCCATTTAAAGTCATCAAGGGTGTGGTTACATTTTTCCTCAAAGAGCAAATAGCTAAGTTTGGTTGAGGCGTCCAACTTTTCATAAACAAATGAATTGTGAAGGGAATCCAGTTCACGTTCGGCAAAAGCTCTTTCGGCATTCCAGTAAGCATCACCCACCGGGTTCCACTTCCCGAAGTTAACCTTACCACCTATTTGTGTTTCGTACTCAGGGTTGCGAAGCACATACGCATCAAAGCAGGCATCAAAAAATGCATTAGCCCGATCGCTTTCCTTTTTTATCTCTGCAGCTGAATAAGTTTTAGGCAATACCGTTTCAGGTTTGGATGCTGGCTTACAGGCTACCAAGCAGCAGCAGAAGGCCCAAACAGTCAGAAAACTATTAATTTTAATGCTATTCATTAGGTGAATGAGTTTAACTTTGAGGCAACAAATTTAATTAATATCCAATGCTACCACTCATCCAAAGGTTAGTCCTTATAATTATTTTTTGTTGGTTTACTTTGTTACACCATCCGGCCAAAGCAGGAACCATAGGCTTGGGGGTAAGATTGGCTCCTATTAATCCAGGCTTTGATGCAATGTATTTTAAGAATGAAGAACAAGCCTTCGAATTTATTTTTGGATTAGGATCTCGAAGTTTTTCTCTAACGGGGTTATATGAAATTCATAAACCTCTTGGCACTGCAGAAGGTCTAGCGGTATATTATGGAGGTGGAGCTCATCTAGGAAGTATTGGGAGCCGGGGAGGCTATTTTATCTATAAAAACAGAGGTCAGCATATTTATTATCGTGATGATTATGCCACATGGATAGTTGGGCTTGATTTAGTATTGGGAGCCGTGTATAAAATTCCTAGTACACCACTGAATATTGGATTGGATATAAAACCGCAATTAGACTTTGGCTATGGAAGTAATTTATTTTTTGACGGAGGCTTAAGTTTAAGATATTTGTTTTTGAAATGAACATAACCATTCGCCAAGCTACTGAATTAGATCAGCCTGCTATTTTAAGAATTTATAATTATGAAGTGATGCACAATACCGCCACCTTCGATACACAAGAACGTACATTACCGGCACAGCAAGTTTGGTTTGCAGCACATGGTCAAAGACACCCTGTTCTAGTTGCCGTTCATCATGGTGAAGTATTAGGGTGGGCTTCATTGAGTCCCTGGAGCGAACGCAAAGCATATGATCACAGTTGTGAATTAAGTGTATATATAGATGTACCCTATAGGGGTAAAGGCATAGGGCAGCTACTGATGAAATCTATCCTTGAAGCAGGGAAAATAGCTAACATGCGAACCATTATTTCAAAAATTACCTCTGAAAATGAAGGCAGTATTCATATTCATCAGAAATTTGGATTTATACATGTAGGCGAACTAAAAGCGGTAGGTGAAAAGTTTGATAGAATATTAGATGTGACGATAATGCAATTAATTTTAAAATAAATAAAATTATGAAACTATTTTTTGTTACCTGTATTTTTGCAGTCATGATGGTAGCATGTTCCAGGCCTGAAGCAGTGCTACCTGTAGAAGATGAAATGTTTGTACAAATTAAAAATCAACTTGAAGGCAAGTATGAGTTAATACAATTTGTGGCAGCTATTGATACGCTTGATAGCAAGCAATTATATTGTGCATTTGATTATCGATACAAGGCCATCACTGAAAATTTAGACATTGCTTTTAGCAGCATGGAAATTACGAGCACTGCGTGCAACACGCTTTTTGCCGACAGCAAAGGCTGGCATCTCACAAAGATGAGCGCTACTTCTAACCACAATACACTTACACTAGGTAGTAAAACCTATCATTATACTATCAGTGGCAGTCTTTTAAAATTAAATTATACTACCGACCTAGACCAAGATGGCATGGTTGATGATCAAATATATTTGCTATACCGTAAGTGGGAAGCTTAACCTTAAAGAACCAAGTTAACAATTTTGCCGTGCACCACTATCACTTTCTTAGGGGTTGCACCTTGAAGAAGGGTTTGTATTTGGTCATTGTTTAGAATGGTTTGTTCCAAGGCAGCTTTATCCAATGCTAAAGGAAATTCAATATTCATTTTCATTTTACCATTTATAGAAATTGGATAAGCAAAACTATCTTCTTGTAAAAATGCTTCGTTATGTGCAGGCCAACTTTCTAAGCTGATGCCTTGATTGTTTGGGCCATTCAATTTTTTGAATAATTCTTCGGCTATATGTGGAGCATAGGGTGACAGGATGATAAGAAGAGGTTCAAGAATTTCTTTTTTGTTGCACTTTAACTCAGTAAGTTCATTCACCGCTATCATAAAAGTGCTTACAGAAGTATTGAAAGAAAACTGATTGATATCTTCCGTAACTTTTTTAATTGTTTTGTGCAATGTTTTTAGTTCCTTTCTGTTGGCAGCTTCATTGCTTACAACAAAACTGTTGTTATTTCCCTGGTGAAACAATCGCCATAATTTTCTAAGAAAACTACTTACCCCACTCAGGCCATTGGTGTTCCATGGTTTGCTTTGTTCCAAGGGGCCAAGAAACATTTCGTATAAACGCAGCGCATCAGCTCCATGTTGTGCAATAATGTCATCTGGATTTACCACATTCCATTTTGACTTTGACATTTTTTCAATTTCCACACCACAGATATATTTCCCATCTTCAAAAATAAAATTAGCATCGGCAAAATCAGCTCTCCATTTTTTGAAGGCATAGGTATCTAATACATCATTAGTAACCAAGTTTACATCAACATGCATGGCTATAGAGTCGTACTGTTCTTTTAAACCAGCACTCACAAATGTGTTTTCATTTTTTAGACGATAAACAAAATTACTCCTGCCCTGAATCATGCCTTGATTAATTAGTTTTTGAGCCGGTTCGTTAATGTTTATCAAGCCTATGTCATTTAAAAATTTAGTCCAAAACCTAACATATAATAAGTGGCCGGTAGCATGTTCGCTACCTCCTATGTATAAATCAATACTACCCCAATAATTAGCTGCCTGACTACTCACAAATGCATCAGCATTATCAGCGTCCATATACCGAAGAAAATACCAGCTGCTTCCAGCCCAACCGGGCATGGTGCTAGTTTCATATCCATGGCCATCATCAGTTTTAAAATTAGTAGCCCTTGCCAGAGGTGGTTCGCCAGAATCAGTGGGCAAGTATTTGTCTATTTCAGGCAAAAGGAGGGGCAATGCATCATCGCTGAGGGCATGGGCTATTTCATTTTTATAATAAATAGGAATGGGCTCTCCCCAATATCGTTGACGGCCAAAAACAGCATCACGCAGGCGGTAATTTACTTGAGGGTTTCCGAAATTTCTTTCAGCTATAGTTTTAATTGCTTTTTTTATGGCGTCTTTTACATCAATGCCATTTAAAAAATCAGAGTTGATACATACACCAATCTTTTCATCGTATGATGCTTGTTTATAATTCCAATCGTTAGGCGATTGTATAACTATTTTTATTGGAAGGTCAAAGTGCTTGGCAAAGGCATGGTCGCGGCTATCATGTGCTGGCACTGCCATTACAGCCCCTGTTCCATAACCGGCAAGTACATAATCACCAACCCAAATAGGGATGCTCTCATGGGTGAATGGATGTATCGCATATGCACCGGTGAATACTCCTGAAATTCTTTTCACATCAGCCATTCTTTCACGTTCGCTCCTGCTTTTGCTCTCAGCAATGTATTGGTTTACTCTAAGCTGTTGTTCAACAGTAGTTAATGTGGTTACGAGTGGATTTTCAGGTGCTAGGGTGATGTATGAAACGCCAAAAATGGTATCAGGTCGGGTTGTAAATACTGTTATAACATCATTACGCCCACTCACTTTAAACTGAATGGTGCTACCTACAGATTTGCCAATCCAGTTTCGCTGTTGCTCTTTTAAACTTTCAGGCCAATCAATATGATCTAGGCCTTCTAAAAGTTTATCGGCATAGGCCGTAATTCGCATGCTCCATTGTTTCATTAACTTTCTTTCCACGGGGTGGCCTCCACGTTCGCTCACACCATCTTTTACTTCATCATTGGCCAGGACGGTGCCCAGTGCAGGACACCAATTTACGAAGGCTTCGCCAAGGTAGGCAAGCCGCTGTTCCATAAGCACTGCAGCCTGTGCCGCTTCATCTAGTTGATCAAAAGTAAGCTGGTTTGGGCCAAAGGTAGCATTGGTTTTTCGGTAATGGGCTATGAGCGTGCTGATGTTTTCGGCACGATTGGCCGCAGTGTTATACCAGCTATTGTACAGTTGTATAAATATCCATTGAGTCCATTTGTAGTATTTAGGATCACTGGTTCTTACCTCGCGAGTCCAATCAAAAGAGAATCCAATTTTGTCGAGCTGTTCACGGTATCGGTTAATATTTGCAGCTGTAGTTATTGCAGGATGTTGCCCTGTTTGAATGGCATATTGTTCAGCAGGTAATCCAAAGCTATCATAACCCATCGGGTGTAGCACGTTATAGCCGCAATGTCTTTTGTATCGTGAGAATATATCAGATGCGATATAACCAAGCGGATGCCCTACATGCAATCCAGCTCCACTAGGGTAAGGAAACATATCCAATACATAATATTTAGGACGTTCGGCACCTTTTTCACCAGGGTTGGCTGCCTTAAAGGTTTTATTATTTTTCCAAAAAAGCTGCCATTCGGCTTCTACAGTTTTAAAATCGTATTCCATTTATTGTTAAAAAATATTTGTTAATCAAAAGGTGTGCGAAGATACATAATAGTGATGGTGCCTTGCTTTGTAAATACTACTTTTGCCCTGCCTTGGACGAAAAATTACCAACAAAAAAGAACCGAACCGGTTATCTCCCTGCCATCATCAGTATTGGATTGGTGCTTTTTTCATTGGGGATGGTGGCCATTCTCATTTTACAAGGAGCTAGTCAATTACAACAGATCAAAGACTCCTTACAACTAGTTGTATTTATCGATGTGAACGAGCCTTCGGAATCTGAAAAAAGTATCCATCAGCAAATAAACCGCTTGCCAGGGGTAAAACATACTCACTTTGTAAGTAAACAAGCGGCATTAGATAGCCTCATTGCTTCAGCAGGAAAAGAAGCATTGGCCATGTTAGGGAATAACCCGTTACCAGCAACTGTTGATGTACAATTGGCTGCTACACATCAATCAGATGAAGGGATGGAGCAAATGGCATCCCAGTTACGAGCCATTAAAGGCATCACTGAAGTGGTGTACCAGCGGCTCGACTATGCCATGATCAACCACAATATTCAGACCATAAGTTTGGTTATTCTTACGTTTGCAGCTTTGTTGTTATTAATTTCCTTTAGCCTTATTAATAATGCGGTGCGGCTTACCATTTATGCTCGTAGGTTCATTATCAAAAGCATGCAATTGGTTGGTGCCACACGCGGCTTTATTCAAAGGCCTTTTCTTGCGACAGGTCTAATTAATGGGTTGTATGGATCTTTTATAGGATGCACACTTCTAATGGGAATATTGTATCTTGCGCACCGTCAGTTTCCTGATTTTGTTGGCAATGCCAATTATCATCATCTATTGCCAGTAATGGCCGCTATGGTATTACTAGGAGTTATGATGTCAATAATATTTACTTGGCTAGCAGTAAATAGGTATTTGCGCAGCAAAATGGAAGACCTTTATTAGTTAAAAAAATATTGAACCTACCAAATGAGTAAAGAGAAAAAAACAAGTGTCACAGCACCTTTTAAATTCGGCAAAGAGAATTATATCATCATGCTTATCGGGATAGCCTTTATCGTAATTGGCTTTATATTAATGAGTGGTGGTGGTAGCGATGATCCAACAAAATTTGATGAAACCATTTTTAGCACACGAAGAATAACGGTGGCGCCCCTATTGGTAATCATTGGATTTGTGATAGAGGTTTATGCCATTATGCGTAAGCCTAAGGATGCTTAATCGCCTCTCTGTATGAATTTTTGGCAAGCAATAGTTTTAGCCATCGTGGAAGGACTCACAGAGTTTTTACCTGTAAGCAGCACCGGCCACATGATTATAGCCAGCTCCATCATGGGCATAGCCGCTGATGAATTTGTGAAAATGTATACTGTAGGTATTCAGCTAGGAGCAATCATCAGTGTTATGGTATTGTACAGCAAAAGATTTTTAAAAATTGATGTTAACTTTTACGTAAAGCTCTTTCTAGGATTTCTGCCTGCAGCAGTTATTGGTTTTTTATGCAATGATTATATTGATGCCCTACTAGAGAATGTAGTTGTAGTGGCCATTGCCTTAGTGGTAGGTGGATTGGTCTTTTTATGGATTGATCAAATAATTCATCAGCCGGTAGCATCAACAGCACCTATAGAACCATCTGCAAAAAAAGCTTTTATCATTGGCATATTTCAATGTCTTGCCATGGTTCCTGGAGTATCACGTTCGGCAGCAACCATCATCGGTGGCTTAACACAAGGGTTGCACAAGAAAGCAGCAGCAGAGTTTTCTTTTTTCCTGGCAGCTCCCACCATGCTAGCCGCTACCGGATATAAAATGCTTAAGTTCTACCAACTCCATGGAGGGTTTACGGCAGCACAGTTACAGCTCTTTGCCGTGGGCAATTTGGTAGCACTATTAGTAGCCATAGTGGCCATCAAAACATTTATTAGTTATATAACCAACCACGGGTTCAAGGTTTTTGGCTATTATAGAATTATTGTAGGGGTTGCAATACTCATCCTCTATTATATGGGCTTCTCATTACAAATAGTATAGGCACATGCACAGCATCAATGGCATAGTCCCAGTTCATAAGCCCATTCGATGGACCAGTTTTGATGTGGTAGCACACATACGCACTCTTATGGGTAAACCTGAGCGAATTCCCAATCACCCTAAGCGGCATAGAGTGGGCCATGCCGGCACCCTTGATCCATTGGCTACTGGCGTGTTAGTGATTTGTTTTGGGCAAGCCACTAAAACCATTGACCAGATACAAGCACTCGATAAGGAATATACTGGCATCATTCATCTTGGCGCCACCACCCCCAGTGCCGATTTGGAAACTAATGTAGATCAAAGATTCACTATTGATCATATAAATGAACAAATGATATTAGAAACTGCTCGATTATTTGTGGGATCCATAAACCAAGTGCCACCAGCGCACAGTGCTGTAAAGGTGGCTGGCCGAAGGGCTTATCAATGGGCACGCGAAGGCAGCGATAAGCAGCCAACGAGTAGAACTGTTTGTGTTCATAGTTTTGAAATTACTGAGATGAAGCTTCCTGAAATAAGTTTCCGCATTGTGTGCAGCAAGGGCACCTATATACGATCCATAGCCCGCGATTTTGGGACTGCCTTGAAAAGTGGCGCACATCTACAAGCACTCTGCCGAACCCGAATTGGTCAATACCAGCTATCACAATGTATAGCGGTGGATGAACTTCCAGATCGAATAGGCCTACTAAGGCAAGCACCACCATCACCAACTCCCTTGCCATGATGGGAGCGGTAGCTCAAGAGGTAAAAGGATGCATTAATAATAAAGTAGGAGAAGAGTTCAATAAGCCTATTTGCCAGGGGCCTGTTTAAAACCTAAAAAAATAAACCGCCTTTCATGGAAGAACTACTTGCTAGAATTTAGATGGAAAGGGGCAAAGCAAAATTCATCAACTCCCACATCAAAAATATATCTTTGTAATTAAATGGCCATGCTAAGGAATCAAATCTGCCAGTATGAACTGGTTAATGGGTTCAAAATATAAAGTTTAGAAGGATTGACATCTCCAAACCTTCCTAACCTCGCGAATCAAGATTTAAGATTTTTACTCCATTGACCATACCATCCACTCATCCAGAACCAATATTTAAAAGGCCAAATGGAATGAGTACAGGTTCAATACAAAAGGCATGACGAGAAATTTTACAAGAAATGATAATTAGCCTTGAAAAAAATAAAAAGATTGATAATGGGTACATTTTACCAGCCCAAAAAATTATAAAAAATTAAATAGATAAGCCAATGACTATCATCTACCTCATCCTTTCAGCCGTTGTGGCCTTGTTAATTTTAAATATCGTTCTCACACTAAAAGCAAATAGGCAAGAAGAGAGCAATCAATTAATAGAAATCAAATCTTTATTAGTAATGCTAAGCTCCAATTTGAAAGACACAGAGAAAAATTTGAAAGATGAATTTGTAACCAACCGGAAAGAGCATGCCGAAACATCTGCTAATTTAAGAACAGAAATAGGCAATCAGTTAAATAAATTTATACAAACATTTTCAGACCAACTCGGCAATCTCACCAAATCGAATGAAGAAAAGCTAGAAGCCATTCGTAAAACCTTTGAAGAAAAATTGGTTGACTTTCAAAAAATCATTGATGCTAATAGCAAAGAAAGCAGAATAGAGCTAAAAGAAAACCTGGATGCTTTTAAAAAAGAATTGAACGATGCATTAAAAGATTATAAAGAACGGTTGAGAGACCAATTTGCCGAGTTTGAAAGAATTCAGAAAACGCAGAATGAAGCCAATAGCGAAAAAATTTCAGAATTTAAATTGAGTCTAGAAAAATCGGTGAAAACCATGCAAGAAGGCAACGAAAAGAAGTTGGAAGAAATGAGAAAAACTGTTGATGAAAAACTTAATGAAACTTTGGAGAAGCGTCTTGGAGAATCTTTCAAACAAGTAAGCGATAGATTGGAGGCAGTGCATAAAGGTTTGGGCGAAATGCAAACCTTAGCCGTGAGTGTTGGCGATTTGAAAAAGGTGATGAGCAATGTAAAATCAAGGGGTGTTTTAGGCGAATATCAACTTCAAAACATCATTGAGGATTTATTGACTAATGAACAATATGAAAAGAACGTAAAAACTAAGGTAGGAAGCGGTGCTTTGGTTGAGTTTGCCATAAAGATGCCACACGGCAACAACCTTGAAAAAACACTATGGCTGCCAATAGACTCTAAGTTTCCTAAGGAAGATTATGAAGCCTTGGTAGATGCTTATGAAAAAGGCGATCTGGAAAGTATAGACACCTATCGAAAGGCATTCATCAATGGCATTAAGAAGAATGCAAAAGACATAAAGGAAAAATACATCGACCCGCCAAACACTACCGAATACGGTATCATGTTTTTACCCTATGAGAGTCTATTTAGCGAAGTATTAAGAGTGCCTGGGCTTTTTGAGCAGTTACAGAAAGATTATAAAATCACCATTACCGGCCCTACAACATTAAGTGCCTTGCTCAACAGTTTGCAAATGGGTTTTAGAACCTTGGCCATAGAAAAACGCAGCAGTGAGGTATGGGATTTATTGGGAGTAGTGAAATCTGAATTTGGAAAATTTGGAGGGATCATTGAAAAAACAAGAGATAAATTAATAGCAGCCACCAAAGAACTTGACAACACCGGAGTAAGAACAAGAAATATTGAAAGAAAACTTAGACAGGTTCAGGAATTACCTGGAGCCGAAGCGAAACTGATTGTAGAAGCTAGTCAGGAAGATGATCTAACGGAAGAAATAAATTAACCAATAGGATGAGCAACATTAAATTATTTGAAAGAAAACAAGTCCGAACCCACTGGGATGAAAAAACGGAAACATGGTATTTTTCAGTGATAGATGTGATTGAAATATTGACCAGTAGCAGTATTCCCAAAAGGTATTGGAGCGATTTAAAAAAGAAGCTTACTAAAGAAGGAAGTCAGTTGTACGAAAATATCGTACAACTGAAATTTGAAGCAGCAGATGGCAAGAAATATGCTACAGACTGTTTAGATACTCCTAATTTGTTGAGACTTATCCAATCCATTCCATCGCCTAAAGCTGAACCCTTCAAGCAATGGCTTGCAAAAGTTGGATATGAACGGATGCAAGAAATAGCTGACCCTGAACAAAGCATTGAAAGAGCTAGAGAAAATTGGCAAAAACTCGGTAGAAGTGAAAAATGGATTCAGCAAAGAATGACGGGGCAGGAAACCCGAAATAAACTAACTGACTATTGGCAAGAGAGTGGCGTTCAGAAATCTGATGAATTTGCCTTCTTAACAAACATTATTCACCAAGAATGGACGGGCTTAACCGTAAAAAAGCACAAGGATTTAAAAGGCTTAAAATCTCAAAACTTGAGAGACCACATGAGTGAAGCTGAATTGATTTTTACTGCTTTGGCAGAACTTTCCACACGCCAAATTGCCGAGACTAAAAAAGCAAAAGGTGTAAAGCAAAATGCCATTGCAGGAAAGAAAGGTGGCAAAATTGCTAAAGATGCAAGACTAGCTTTAGAAGAGAAAACAGGCAAGAAAGTAATTACAAATGAGAATTTCTTACCACCATCAAAAGGCAAAGAAAAGTTAGGTAAATAGGGAACTGTTTCTTACTAAAATAGGTTGACACTTGAACCCTGGCAAACTTAACAGCTTCGTAGGCATGGACCCCAAACTGATGCATGCTGTTAGCATTTGCAAACTCAACCGTAAGAAAAGGCATCATTGTTTCTAAGACCCTTTTATCAATCTCAGTCGTTGCGTTGTTGTCAAGATAAATTAATAGTTTGTTCGCTTTCATGCTGTTTAATTTATCTCATAGATCTGCCCTCCCCACAATTTAAAATTTTCTATGAGCTTATAAGGAAATCATTTTTCGTTTATTTTAAGACGATCCAATTGACTTTTTTTACGGAATCAAATTTAATGCAATTCAACACAAACTTAATGATTCTCAAGCCTATCATCACTACCTTTTATAAAAAGGACTTGTGCTGATCTACTAATAGCAATGACTTGCAAATGTGAAAATCAGCGGCAATTTTTCCGCTATTCTGGCTGAATGGTTATAGAAACATTGGCAAAAGGCATAAGTTGCTAAAAAACAAGGACTTAATTAATTGTCAAATTGCTGAAATGACTTTACAAAGGGGTATTTGCAATAGTATATTTGCCGCCCGCTAATTTTTTAAACCTCAAACCCATTTTATGAAGCTATCCCAATTCAAAATTTCCGTTCCTGAAAATCTAATTGCTACGCATCCGGCCAAAAATAGAGAAGATGCCCGATTAATGGTAGTGCATAAGAGTACTGGAAAAATTGAACACAAGAAATTTAAAGACATAGTCGATTATTTTGACGAGGGTGATGTAATGGTGGTAAACAATACCCGAGTATTTCCAGCTAGGATGTATGGTAACAAGGAAAAAACCGGTGCCAAGATCGAGGTATTTTTATTGAGGGAACTTAACCGCGAGAGCAGGCTATGGGATGTATTGGTAGATCCGGCTCGTAAAATCCGTATTGGAAATAAATTATACTTTGGCGATGATGATTTGCTAGTAGCTGAAGTAATCGATAATACAACCAGTCGTGGCCGTACTTTGCGTTTTTTATTTGATGGTGATTACGAAGAGTTTAAAAAAACAATAACCATTCTTGGCAATACCCCCTTACCTAAATACATCAAGCGAAAAGCCGAACCAGAAGATGCAGAACGTTACCAAACCGTTTTTGCTACAGAAGAAGGTGCTGTTGCTGCACCTACAGCGGCTCTGCACTTTAGCATGAATTTGGTAAAGCGCCTTGAGCTAAAGGGAATCAACTTTGCCAATCTTACGCTCCATGTGGGCCTTGGCACCTTTCGTCCGGTAGAGGTTGAAGATTTAACCAAGCATAAGATGGATAGTGAGCAAGTAATCATAGGCAGCGATTGCTGTGATATGGTGAATAATGCAAAGGCTAAGAAAAAAAGAATATGTGCTGTGGGCACCACTGCTATGCGCAGTATAGAAACTTCTGTAAGTACTATCGGTGAATTAAAACCATACAATGGCTGGACTAATAAGTTTATTTTCCCTCCATTCGATTTTAGTGTTGCCAATAGCATGATTACCAATTTTCATATGCCTGAAAGCACCTTGCTGATGATGGTGGCAGCATTTGCTGGGTATGACCTAACCATGCATGCTTATAAAATGGCTGTAAAAGAAAAGTATCGTTTCTATAGCTATGGCGATGCTATGTTAATTATATAAAAATATATTTTTTTAAAATATTTATTGTAGGCTCTTTGATCAAGAGCCTCTTTTTTTTGGATAATAGGGTCAAAAGCTGTTGTTTGTAATTGTATTATACCAATACGGTCAGGCTTTTTTTGTAGAATTTGTGTTTTTGTAAGGATTCTTAATAAAGGGTTTGATTTTATTTGGAGAACCACTAACTTAGCACAACCCTAAACAACCAAAACCAATAAAATTTAATTAACCCAAATCATTCAAACAATTTCAAAACCTAAAATCTAACGACTCACATGTTTAATTTTATCTACGCTAAGCGCTCATTAGTATGGCTAATGTGCTGCTTCACATCCATCCTATCTGCGCAAGAGGGTGGAACCAACCTATGGCAAATAGCCAATATGGCCAGCATTCCAGAGGGTAAACGCTCAACCATTTCTACTACCAATAAGGTGATGGAACTGGATGTTACAGCCATGCGAGCCCTGCTTGCCACCGCACCAATGGAACCAAGTCAAACAGCATTGTTAAAAAACGGATTGGTTATTTCGTTGCCCATGCCTGATGGGAGCTTCCAATCGTTCGAAGTGTTTTATTATCACTGCATGCATCCTGAATTGGCTGCCAAATTTCCGATGATTAAAACCTACACCGGACGAGGCATCACCAATAAAACTGCAACAATTAAATTAGATGTAACCTCATTTGGGTTTCATGCAATGATACGTTCAGCAGAGGGCGACTTTTTTATAGATCCATATCATGCTGGCACTGACGATTTTTATTTAATCTATAATAAAAAAGATTTAATTCCGCAGTCAAGCTTTGTGTGCGAAAGTGTAGATCAAACCATCGTTGATCTTGATCATGGTTATAGTAATTTGCGTGTGAATGGCTCCCAATTAAGAACCTATAGATTGGCATTAGCCTGTACGGGTGAATATGCAGCCGTATTTGGTGGAACCACCGCAGGAGCTGCATCAGCCATGACCACAAGTATGAATAGGGTAAATGGGGTTTACGAATCTGAATTGTCTGTTAGAATGCAATTGATCTCCAACAACAATTTATTAATTTACTTAACCGCAGCTACTGATCCTTACACCAACAGTAGTGGAAGTACAATGCTTACTGAAAATCAAAATAATATAAATACTGTAATAGGCTCAGCAAATTACGATATTGGGCATGTGTTCAGCACCGGTGGAGGTGGAGTAGCTGGATTAGGAGTAGTTTGCGGCTCCAGCAAAGCACGAGGCGTAACAGGTCGTGGCAACCCCACTGGCGATGCCTTTGACATAGATTATGTGGCCCATGAAATGGGACATCAGTTTGCTGGTTCTCATACATTCAATAGTGTAACTAGCAGTTGTAATGGCAATCGTACTTCATCAGCCGCATATGAACCAGGTAGCGGAATCACCATTCAAGCTTATGCTGGAATATGTGGTGCTGATAATTTAGCAGCCAATAGCATTGCCTATTTTCATGTATATAGTTTAGACCAAATGGTGCCGTTCATCACCACAGGCGGTGGTAGTGGTTGTCCAGTTGTAACCGCTACAGGTAATACTCCACCAACGCTTAACTATACTGCTATAAAATGCACCATTCCGGCATCTACACCGTTTGTATTAACCGGCTCTGGAAACGATTTGAATGGCGATGCCTTAACTTATTCATGGGATCAATATGACTTGGGCCCTGCAGGAGCTTGGAATGTACAATCTACTACCGCTCCACAGTTTCGCACATTCACACCTACTACTTCTACCAGTCGCACCTTTCCTAAAATGAGCGATGTGGTCAATAACACCACCACAATTGGAGAGTTACTTCCCAACCAAACTCGATTGCTTAAATTTAGACTAACCGTTCGCGATAATAGAGCCGGTGGAGGTGGTATATTTTACCGAGACACCAATGACTCTGTTCAAGTATTGAATACTGGTGCACCGTTTGCAGTAACTGCACCTAACACCGCCCTTACCTGGGCAGGTAATAGTACGCAAACTGTTACATGGGATGTTGCAGGTACCACTGCTAACGGTATCAATACGGCTAACGTATTGATCAGTCTTAGTACCGATGGAGGATTTACCTATCCAACAGTATTATTGGCTAGTACAGCCAATGATGGAAGTGAATCCATAACAGTACCCAATATCAATACTACTACTGCCCGAATTAAAGTAGAAGCTATTGGAAATATATTTTTTGATATCAGTAATACTAATTTTAGCATCACCCCATCAGCTGCAGTATTGTCGAACATTACTACAGGAGTGGTATCGCCTACCAATTTTTGTGCAGGTGCCAATTTAAATGTAACCTTTACAACTAATAATCCTGCCAATGCTGGAAATGTATTTACGGTTCAGTTATCCAACGGATCAGGATCATTCGCTGCGCCAGAGACTTTAGGTACACTTACCGCCACTACAGCTGGAACCATAGCATGTACCATTCCTTCAACAACTCCTACCGGAAGCGGATATAGAATTAGGGTGGTCAGTAGTAACCCTTCGGTAATAGGCAGTGATAATGGTGCCAATATTAATATTAGTGCCCAAGTAGCTGCTGCAGGAAGCATTAATACTGCATTTACGAATTTCTGTGGTGGATTGCCTATTACTTTTACGGTTGGAGCCATTTCTAATGCCACTACCTATACATGGTCAGTGCCAGCAGGGGCAGTAATTTCTTCTGGCCAAGGTTCTCAAACCGTGGTGATTGCTTTCCCTGCTTCAGGAGTTAGTGGAAATGTATCCGTGTTTGGTAGCAATGCCAATTGCACAGGAGCATCTTCAAGTATTGGAGTGGTGGCTAACCCTGTACCTGCCATTCCCACGGCCAATGCTGCCAGTGGCTGCGCTGGTACTCCCATTACTTTATCAGGCACACCAGCCGGAGGTTCATTTAGTGTAGCCAATCCTTACAATGGTGCTAGCACTACCTTTACCTACACTGTGATGAATGGGTTTGGCTGTATGGCTACAAGTGCACCTGCTTCCATAACTGTAAATAACCAACCTTCAGTAAATGCAAGCAATGCGAGTGGATGCGCAGGTACTCCCATTAACTTATCAGGCACACCATCAGGAGGTACATTCAACGTATCTAATCCATATAACGGCCCATCAACTAGTTTTGTATACTCATATACAGATTTAAATGGCTGTAGTAATTCAGCATCAGCAAATATTGTTGTTAATCCCTTGCCAGTGGTTACTGTAAATACCACCCCTGCATCATGTGGTTCAAGCAATGGTACAGCCATAGCTAGTATAACTTCTGGAACAGCTCCCTATAATTACAGTTGGAGTAATAGTGCCACTACAGCAAGTATAACGGGATTAGCCCCAAACACCTATAGTGTTATAGTAACGGATGCTAATAATTGCATAGGAACCAATAGCGGCACTGTGAGCAATAGCGGAGGCGCTACTGCAACGTTCACCGCAAGTGCCACATCAGTATGTGCTGGACAAACTGTTACGCTCACCAACACAACTGCAGGCAGTGGCCTTACTTTTCAATGGAGGAGGAATAATTTAAATGTAAGTGGTGCTACAAATGCAACCTATACCTTTGCACCTTCAGGCACGGCCAGCTATGCATTGCAAGTTTCAGGAAGCTGTGGTACAGCCACTTCAACACCTACCAATATTACCGCTAATGGTTTGCCAACAACTGCCCAAGCAACAGCTACTACCAATAGTAGTACCACCATTTGCAGTGGTTCGTCCATAGTAATAAGTGTTCCAGCAACTGCGGGTTATACCTATCAATGGCAACGAAACAGTGTGAATATAGTTGGAGCTACCAATAATTCACTTTCAGTGAATGCAACAGGAAGTTATAGGGTATTTGTTTACAATAGTTTTAACTGTGCAAGAGTAAGCAATGTTATTGCCACTAGTGTGGTATCTAACATTGTAGCCACCATTGCTGCTACCGGTCCTACTACTATTTGTACAGGATCATCTGTAGTACTAACCGCCTCTCCATCAGGAAGCGGTTACCTTTACCAATGGAATGTAGGAGGATCACCAATAGCTGGAGCAACCAACCAAACCTATGCAGCTTCTACTAGCGGTAACTATACCTGTACGGTGAGTATTAGTACTTGTACCAATACATCATCGGCCATTACAGTGAATGTGGGAAGTGGATTAATACCACCAATTAACCTAACCTATGCCAATATTTGCGGAGGGAATCCTGTTGCATTAAATACCAACAACTATGGCGTGGGTTATACCTATCAATGGCGCCAAGGAGGTAGTATCATAGTAGGTGCTACAAATTTTAGTTACAGCACAGCAATTGCTGGCAATTATACAGTAGATGTAAGTAACGGTGCCTGCAGCGGAACTTCTGCTGTGGCACAGCTGGTAATTGGCACTGCCCCAAGTGCCAGTTTCACCAGCAGTCATACAAGTGTTTGTGCAGGTGTAGCAGTTACCATGAGTGCAAGTCCCACTGGACTAGGGTATACTTATCAATGGAGAAGAGGTGGTGCTAATTTAGCTGGAGCTACCAATGCAGTTTATTCTTTTGCAGCAGGTAGTAGCTTTGATTATACAGTGGTGGTTTCAAACAACTGCGGAAGCAGTACTGCCACACCAGTTAACTTAACCGTTAATCCTATTCCAACTGCAAGCATCGCTGCCGGTGGAAGTACCAGTATATGCGCTGGCAATACAGTAACCCTTACTGCAACATCCAATATTGCTGGAAGCAGTTTTCAATGGCAACGCAACAGTGCCAACATAGTAGGTGCTACCAATGCTACCTATGCAGCCGGAACGGCTGGAGCCTATAGGTGTATTGTAACTTCTCCATCAAATTGTACAAGAGTAACGAACTCCATATCGGTTGTGGTGAACTGCCGTTTGGCGGCTACCAGTTTTATAAACGGTGTGTATCCAAATCCGGCTAACAACCAAGTAACACTACAGTGGGAAACAGATCATGATCAGCGCTATGCAATTCAATTAATGAGTATAACAGGCGCCATCATTAAGGATCTTAAGGTAAATGCTCAAACAGGTGCCAATCAATCTCAAATTGACCTTACGGATGTAAATACCGGAATATATTTACTGGCCATTACTAACCAAGCAGGTGCACGTGAGGTGAGAAGATTAGAGGTAATAAAATAAATATAATTGTATAACAAAAAAAAGTCCGGCTACTGTCGGACTTTTTTTTTATTTTTGCATTAAACAATAGCTAATTAAACAATGCTAAAAAAG
This sequence comes from Bacteroidota bacterium, assembly GCA_039806065.1. GTDB lineage: Bacteria > Bacteroidota > Bacteroidia > AKYH767-A > 2013-40CM-41-45 > JBDKJS01. The sequence continues at coordinate 34,844 of JBDKJS010000127.1, forward strand.
GGAGTGGTAATAACTGCAGCAGGTAGTGGCACAAGAATGGCATCCTCTATACCCAAGCAATTCTTATTACTTAAGAATATTCCTATTTTATTGCATACGGCACAAGTATTCGCTGCAGCAGAGCCTGAAATTGAAATGATAATAGTATTGCCCGAGGAACACATGATTACCTGGCGAGCAATTTGTACGCAGCATCAGTTTGATTTTCCACACAGTGTAGTAGCTGGTGGTAATACGCGCTTTGCAAGTGTGTACAATGGTATTCAGCAGTGTGCAGCTGATTTGATTGCAGTACATGATGGTGTGCGGTGCTTAGTTTCAAAAGCACTCATCCAAAAATTATTTAGCCAGGCAGCTCAATTTGGTAGTGCCATTCCTTATATTCCCATTAGCGAAAGCTTGCGAAAACAGGAAGCGGGCACTTATAATCCCATCAGTAGGGACGGTGTAATACAAATACAGACCCCCCAATGCTTTCAATCAAGCATATTAAAGCCAGCCTTCAAACAACCCTATGAAAATGGCTTTACTGATGAAGCTACAGTAGTAGAAAAATTTGCTGGTCATTTGCATTATACAGAAGGTGAAAGATGGAATATTAAAATAACTTTTGCAGCTGATCTTGATTTTGCCAATATCATGCTTCCGAACCTAAGTAAACTATAGGCATCAGGCATTGCCACCAAGAGACTTTATTTTTCCAGTAGCTAAATAAGATTCTAATTCTTGGAGGGCATTTTTAGAGACCCACTTCGCTGCCTTATCATCAAATTTTTGAAGTTCATAGCACAAGGCAATACAACGCTTACACAACTTTTGATTTCGCTTACCAATTTGCCGGATACTCCAGTTCACTGCTTTTTTAACAAAATTTCGTTCGTCAAAAGCATGCAACTTGATTAATTCAAAGTAAGAAATAAAATAGGCATCATTTGCTTTTTTATCATGTACCGCCAGATAAGCCAAAAGAGAGAAGGCAGCGCGCTTTTGATATTCGCCAGAAGTAGCAGCCCACTCATGAATAAGGTCGCTAGCAAAATTAGTTTTTCGCAATAGATTAGAACAAAAGCCATCCACCAGATCCCAACTATTTAAGTCTTTGTGCCAAGATTGAATCATGACTAAATCAGTTTTTTTGGGATCAGCGATAAGGGTGGCCAATAAACGTGCCTCGTGAATATTGGTATGCCAAAGAGCTAATGCCAATTCATGATTTTTTTTGTAGCGCTTGGCTATTTCTTTCACTTGAGGCATGGTTAATCCTAAATTGAAATTGCTATCAATGGCAAAATGAGCTTGTTTTTGTCTTACTGATTCAGTTCCCTGCTGGCGCATATGGGCAATTATTTCGGTCACCTGCAGTTGAGTTAATTCGTTCATTTCAATTGACGTTTGTACATTTGTATAGCATTTTCTAGTCCTAAATAAATGGCATCGCATACCAAGGCATGGCCAATGCTCACCTCTAATAAATTTGGAATCTGGCTATGGAAATAGCGCAGGTTTTCTAAACTTAAATCATGACCAGCATTAATGCCAAGGCCCAGTTGGTGTGCGGTTAAAGCGGCATTCCTATAGGGTTCAATGGCGCCTTCAGGATTTTTTGGAAAAAGTGTTGCAAAAGCCTCTGTGTAAAGTTCAATTCTGTCGGTGCCAGTGTCAGCAGCAGCAGCTATTTGCACTGGTATGGGGTCTATGAACAAACTTGTTCGGATACCAGCCTTTTTAAACTGAGCGATGGTATCTTTTAAAAATTGCTGATGCTTCATAGCATCCCATCCTGCATTGCTGGTAATCACATTCGGTGCATCGGGCACTAAAGTAACTTGGGCCGGGCTATGCTCCAGCACTAATTGAATAAAAGAAGGAGAGGGATAGCCCTCAATATTGAATTCCGTTCTTATATTTTGCTTTAAATCTTTCACATCGCTAAATCGGATATGCCTTTCATCAGGACGAGGGTGAACAGTAATGCCATCAGCTCCAAATTTTTCGGCATCTAGCGCCACTTGAAGCACGTTAGGCCTATTTCCACCTCGTGCATTGCGTAGGGTGGCTATCTTGTTTATGTTAACACTTAACTTAGTCATATTAAAGTCAAACTTAGTTCAATACTTTTTAAAATAAAAACAGGCATGGTTTTGGATTGTTTCTTACACATTAGGTGAGCAAAAATAGTTTACTTTTGCCAGCCGAATAAAAACCGAATAGTAAATATTTTCGTAAAATTACTTAGCATGATAGCACGCGAATTAATTAATGATACCTTCCCACCATTGAAGCTGAGTGACAGCGGATTGAAAGCCATCAACTGGTTAGAAGAATTTCACTTAGAGCACTTACCTTTAGTGGATCAAATAGACTATGTGGGTTTAGTTACAGAAGAAGACATTTTAAAACTAGCAGCACTTGATCAACCCTTAGCCAATCAACCACTAAGTTTGAGCAAACCATTTGTTAAAGCTACCCAACCCATTTTTGAAGTGGTAAAAGTATTGAGCAAGCACAAGCTTACTGCGGTACCTGTGCTTGATGATGGTGGTAAATATGCTGGCTTGGTAACCCTTCCGGATATTATGAAGCACTATGCCGAAAGTGGAATTTTTGATGACAGTAATGGAGTAGTGGTATTGGAAATGCACATGCAACAATATTCATTGGTGCACATAGCTGGAATAGTGGAAAGTGAAAGTGCTAAAATACTCCAAGTTTATGTTACGCCCGATCTTGAGAAAGAAACAATCGATGTAACGCTAAAAATCAATCAAAACGACCTTACCAGAATTATTGCCGGCTTCGAAAGACATGGTTACAATGTAACTGAGCATTATAACCAAGGTGAATACTTGGGCGATTTAAAGTCCCGCTATGATGCATTGATGAATTACCTGAACATATAGTTTATCAATGTTCCAAAAATTGTTTGGCAACCACCTGCATTTTTTTTATTTTGCTGAACAGCCTTGATCAACTTCCCCAAAATAGCAACCTTTTTTTTTCGCCATTGGACAATGGTATTTTTGTTTTGTGCCAATTTTGTATCAGCGCAAGATACTTTGGTGATTATCGGCAGCATTACAGCCATAGGGAATAAAACTACCAAGGATCAAATCATTATGCGCGAACTCACAGTTAAAAGTGGTGACACCATAGTGTTTTCTCAGCTTCCTGATTTACTAAAGCGCAGCGAAGAAAATTTATACAACACAGCACTATTCAATAGCACTAAAGTAAATTATTTGCGGAGTGGAAATAGTGTAGCTTTATATGTAATGCTTACCGAACGTTGGTATATTTTCCCATTGCCCATTTTAGAAATAGTAGATCGAAATTTTAACGAGTGGTGGCAAACCAAAGATTTATCTCGGCTCAATTATGGTGGTTATTTGGTATGGAATAATTTTAGAGGCAGGCGAGAAACATTTACCACTAGTGTAAAATGGGGCTATACCCGCAAGCTGGGATTCAGCTATGTGATTCCGTTTATTAGCAAACGGCAGCAAGATGGTTTGGGTTTTTATTGGAGCTTTGCACAAACGCGCGAAGTTGCAGTGCGCACCCTTAACAACCGTTATGATTTTTATAATAACGATCAGTCATATGTTAGACGCGAACAAGGGGGCAGCATCACCTATACAAGAAGGCCGGGGTTGTACCAAACTCATACAGCAGAGCTGGGCTATCGAACAGTAACTGTTCAGGACACGGTAATAGCACAAAACCCACTTTTTTTCTTATCAACTGGGGACAACAGCCTTGCTAATTTTTCTGTCAAATACACTTACAAAATCGATCATCGCGACATTCGTCCCTATCCTCTCAAAGGATATTTTTTAGAAGCTGAAGTGGGCAAAGCAGGGTTACAATTTTTAGGAGATAAAATAGATTTGTATAATTTAGGTGTTTGGGCTAAAAAGTATTGGACATTGACCAACAGATGGTATGCAGCATTGGGATACCGGGCTAAGTGGGTATTAGGGAAAGAACAGCCTTATTATTATGCTCGATCATTGGGCATAGGGCGTGATGTGGTACGGGGCTATGAACTATATTTAGTAGATGGGCAAACTTTGCAATTGTTTAAAAGTAACTTAAAGTTTAAACTTTTGGGCACTAAGAATATTAAAGCTGGTTTTATTCCAATTGAAAAATTTAGCACCATACCAATGGCACTCTATTTAAATCTCTTTGGAGATGCCGCTTTCGTGCAAGATACACAGCACCAATTAGGAAACCCACTCAGCAATACCTGGCTGTATGGCTATGGAATGGGATTAGATCTGGTGACTTATTATGATATCGTATTTAGGGTAGATTATAGCTTTAATAAACAAGGACAAAGCGGGTTCTTTCTGCATTTTAACGCACCTTTTTAACTACAGCACTTATTTAATTAGAATATTTTTAAAGTCTTTTCGTGATCCATTAAATACATTTACATCCACCAACTCGCGGCAACCATGAATCACACCTTTGTCGGCATGCTGCCAGAAAAGCCACTTCACTTTTCCGCTCACTACTGGTTTGGGCACATAATAGTGGGCTATCCAAAAAATATATTCTTCAAAATCTTCACTTAGGTAATCGTTAATAAAATCGGCATTGGAATAAATGATAGGGCGCACACCATAGTGAGCTTTTAAGCCATCAGCAAAGAGTTTCAAGTTTTTAACTATTTCTTTCTTGCTTAATTTTCCGGTCTCTTCAATATCTATTACCGGAGGTAGGTCGCCTGGTTTTAGAGTAACGCTGCTTTTAAAATTATTGATTTGTTGCTTAATATTTTTCTGAGGATAAAAATAATGATAGGCCCCTTTGTAAATAGGCAATGTTGTGGCTGCAGTCCAAAAGTCATCAAACAGCGGATCTTCCAGCCAAATGCCTTCTGTGGCTTTGATGAACACAAAATCAAATTTGATGGTATCTTTAAACTGATTGGTAGTTGATAGTTTTTTCCAGTCTATATCATCTTGCCATCGGCTAATGTCTATACCATGCAAAGTGTATTTTTCAGGGTACCAAATCTTATTCGCATAGCGCTTAGGGTTCACCCTGCGATCAGCATATCTATAAGCCTTATAACCGTAATAATAAATGTCCTTTTTAAAAATCCATGCTGTGGCTAGCAGTCCCAATGTGATTATTAATAGGATCCATCTTTTTTTATATTTTTTCTTGGCAGCCACTCTTGTTATAAAAAATTTATTTTGTAATAATACATAAAACTACTTGCTTCAGTTCAAGAAGTTTTCTACAGCGGCTAGAAATAACCAATCCAATAAAGTTGATAATTATTTTTATGGTTCTTTTACGGGTTGCCATGCTAGTTGGTAGGCTGTCTTCCAAGCGGGCGTTTTGGTAAGTAAGGAAGTTTAAAGTTTCAAAGACTCACGTAACAGACAAGAAAAATCCCCAATAACCAAGCCTTTGAAGCTAAAGTAACTGGGGGAATAAATTTTTTCTAAAAAAGGGGGCAATCCCCTACTTGATATATTTATATTTTGGTAAGATGCTTGGCTATTCTTTCTCCTGTAGGAGTAGTGATGAGCATAATATAAGCGCCTTGTGCAAGGTTGCTCATATCAAATTGGTATAGCCCA
>JBDKJS010000128.1:0-7069 GCA_039806065.1 Bacteroidota bacterium
GAGAAGTAGCGTTAAGGATTGCTTCTAACCCCGGGAATAAAAATTATGGTATTCTAAGTGTACTAATGCAGGCTTACTATGATGTTAAATATCTTTTCACCCTTGAACCTGCTGACTTTACTCCTGCTCCTAAAATTCACAGTGGTGTAATTAGCTGCAGAATAAAAAAAGAAGAATACTTTCCTAAATCGAGTGACTTCGAGCTTCGTAACGTAGTCAAAGCAGCCTTCAACCAACGAAGAAAAAAAATCAGTAATGCACTACTTCCAATTGCACCTAAAACAATAATTAATCAATTGCCTTATATGGATTTAAGAGCAGAACAGCTTTCATGGCAAATGTTTGATGAAATTGCGCTGAAAATTGAAGGTGCTAAGCGACTTTCAGTTTATTGATATTTGTTTTACCAAATTTTTCTTTAGCATATCCTAAGGTCACATTGAATTCCTTTGTAGCCTTGCCAGCTGATGGCAACTCAAACATCGCGTCTAACAGTATTGCCTCGCATATGCTTCTCAGGCCTCTGGCACCTAATTTGAGTTCTAGTGCTTTTTCTACTATGAAATCTAAGACCTTCACATCGAAATTTAAATCAATGTTTTCTAGTTTAAATAATTTCTCATATTGTTTCACCAAAGCATTTTTTGGTTCCGTAAGAATGTCTCGAAGCGCTGCCTTATCCAAAGGTTCTAAATGGGTAAGAATTGGCAATCTCCCAATCAATTCTGGAATTAATCCAAATGCTTTCAGGTCTGCAGGACTCAAGTACTGCAAATAATTTGTCTTATCTATTTGTTCGCCATCTTTACTTGATTGAAATCCCATAGCATTTGAATTAAGCCGTCTCATTATTTTTTTATCGATTCCATCAAATGCACCTCCGCATATAAATAATATATTGCTTGTATCCATCTGGATCATTTTCTGTTCCGGATGTTTTCTCCCTCCTTGGGGTGGAACGTTTGCTGTGGTGCCTTCTAATAATTTTAACAACGCCTGCTGTACACCTTCACCACTTACATCTCGTGTTATGCTAGGATTATCACTCTTTCTCGAAATTTTATCTATTTCATCAATGTATACAATGCCTTTTTCCGCTGACGCTACATCATAATCTGCTGCTTGTAACAATCTACTTAGTACGCTCTCCACATCCTCACCCACATAGCCAGCTTCAGTGAGCACCGTTGCATCTGCTATGCAAAATGGAACATTGAGCATCTTGGCTATAGTTCTTGCAATGAGTGTTTTACCTGTCCCCGTTTCACCAACAAGAATCAAATTAGATTTTTCAATCTCTATCTCATCCGATTTTTTACCCTTTTGCCCTATACGCTTATAATGATTGTATACCGCTACAGCCATAACCTTTTTGGCTTCATGTTGACCTATCACATATTGATCAAGGAATTTTTTGATCTCAGTGGGTTTCAAAAGTGATACTTGGCTGCTAACATTGGCTTTTAAACGGTTGTTCATCTCATCGCCCAATATATTTTGAGCTTGTTGAATGCATTGATCACAGATGTGTCCGGTAATTCCTGCAATCAATACGTAAGTCTCACTTTTATCGCGCCCACAAAATGAGCATCTTATTTCTTTTGGGTTTTTCATTTAAATAGAATCAGTAAAATCAAAATGCTTAACAATTTACCAATAAACGAATAGTCTCACTGTTAGGTATTTATGCTTTGTTTGTCAAATATTTATTACGCAAGTTAAGGTTTTAAGTTCAGTTTATAAACATAAAAAAGGTTCTACCATTTTATTGATAAAACCTTGAAAATAAATCAAAATTGTAAAAAATTATTTGCTTTTACTTCTTGTTAATACTTCGTCAACCATGCCATAGGCTTTTGCTTCTTCAGCTGTCATCCAATAATCTCGATCGCTATCAGCCCATACTTTATCGTAAGTTTGACCGCTGTGAGTAGCAATAATATCATATAGCTCCTTCTTCAATTTCTGAATCTCTCTGGCTGTTATTTCAATGTCAGAAGCCTGACCTTCCGCCCCACCTAATGGCTGATGAATCATAACTCTAGCATGTTTGAGAGCTGCTCTTTTACCCTTGGTCCCAGCGCACATTAATACAGCTCCCATACTGGCTGCCATTCCTGTGCATATCGTTGCTATATCTGGATTTATAAATTGCATGGTATCATAAATTCCTAGTCCGGCATAAACCGATCCTCCAGGGCTATTTATGTAAATGCTAATATCTTTCTTTGCATCCACCGATTCTAAGAACAGTAATTGTGCTTGAATTATATTACTCACATAGTCATTAATACCTGTACCCATAAATATTATTCTATCCATCATCAGCCTTGAAAATACATCCATACTCGCCACATTTAATTGCCGTTCTTCGATAATGGTTGGCGAAATATAATCAGCTCTCATGGCGCTTATATAACTATCGTAGGTTAAACTATTAATGCCACGGTGTTTGGTTGCATATTTTCTAAATTCTTCTGAGTAATTCATATGTTGTTTTTTTATATTGGACGTTTATCTTTTTTATTTATTTCAAAAATAAACCCGCTTACTGTTGTGTAAGCGGGTTGAGTAACTAGTTTTCAACAATGTTTTTAATCAATGCGCATGCTTTTCTCCTGCATTCATTGTTGAAATATATTCTTCATATTGTTGGGTAATGATATCTAGTGATATTTCCTTTTTAATGACCTCAAAAACTTTATTCTCCAGTATAGAATGGGCTATGCGTTCATAGTTTCTGCCTTCTTGAAGGTACTTTTGTGTGTATTCATTCAGTTTATCCTCTTCTAGGTTGAAGCCTCCATATTGACTGAATTGAGAAAGTAACATACCTCTAGCTGCTTCATCTACTTCTTCATTGGCCACATTAAATGAATGATCGGCAGCTAATTTATCAATAATCAATCGCCATTTTAAATCTTCAGACTCGTGCAAGTAATCGTGCTCAAAAGTAGCATCATCTACTTCTTTTTTCATTTGCGCTTTGAGCATTCTCTTTAAAAAATCATCAGGTAGCGGTATCGACAATTCTGAAATCATTTTAGCCTTCAAATCTTTTTTCAGTCTTCTATCGCTTTCTCGTTCAAAATAATTGGTAATTCCTTCTTTTACTTTTCCATAAAATTCAGCTTCAGAGGAAACCACTCCAGGGCCGTAAATTTTGTCAAAAAATTCTTGGTCAAGGGTTGCTTTCTCTACTTTATTAATAGTTTTTATTACTAACTCATAATCACTTTGAAGATTAACTTGCCCTTTTTCAGATTTTAACATTGCAGCTACCTCTGTTTCATTATTAATTGCTTTCATTGGATTGAAGATGATTGTAGCATCCTTATTCTTTCCAATAAACAATGCTCTGTCTGAATCAGATTTTACAAATTCAATAGCTAGGGTAGTGGTAGTACTATGGCCACCTTCAATCTTGATCCCTTGTTGATCTACTTCAGTGAAGGTACCATATATTATGGAATCATTTTCTATTACCTCCGGATTGCTAAACTTTCCATATCGTCTTCTTAAATCATCCACATCTTGCTGCACCATTTTATCATCAATATTCACCATGTAATAGGGAGTTTTACTGATGGCTTTTAAATCAGGAGCTATAGTAGGGGCTAAACCTAACTCATAAAGAAATTCAAAATTGCTGCCATCTTCAAATGATTGCACATCAGTACTAAGAGGTAGCGGCACTCCTAATACATCAATTTTTTCTTCATTAATATAAGATTGAAGCTTTTCTTGCAAGAGGGTATTTAATTCCTCTGCAAGAACACTTTTACCATATAGCTTTTTAATATGGCCCATTGGTGCCATGCCCGGTCTAAAACCAGGGATGTTAGCACTTTTTGCATATTTCTTAAGCGTTTTAGCTACACGATCCTGATAATCTGTTGGCTCTACCTTTAAGGTTACTATTGCACTTAGTGCCGATTTGTTTTCTTTAGTTATTTGCATCTTAATTCAATTACTGATTAAAACTAAAAAAATCACGCTACTTTGAATCGTTGCGTGATTTTATTATTCTAGTGCGGATGAAGGGACTCGAACCCCCACGCCTCACGGCACCAGATCCTAAGTCTGGCGCGGCTGCCAATTACGCCACATCCGCATAATCTTTTAAAAATCAACTTTATTTGTGAGCACCTGAATTAGCTCTTTTCCAAAATTGAGGCTGCGAAGGTAGAAAAAAAATGAATTACAAAGTCATTTTTAATATCTAATGATAAAGATTTTTATTCTTTTTACGTTCAATGTGGAAATTGCCATTTTTTTGCTCTCTCTTTTAAAAAAATTATCGCTTCACTGGTGATCCGCTCCAAACATCATTCCTCACTTTCTGACCAAGAGTTGTTGAAGCAATTTCTAACTTCTGATGATAAACTTTTTTTTGAAATACTTTTTAATAGGTACAGCCACTTGCTTCTTGCTTGTGCCCTCAAATTTCTCAAGGATGAACAAGCAGCTTACGATGCCGTGATTGCTACTTTCGAAATGGCGATGCATAAAATAAAGACCTCATTACCCTCAAATGTGGGTGGATGGCTTTACACCATTACCCGAAATAATTGCTTAGCTGAAATAGCAGCTCAAAAAGTATTTAACGAGAATCATTCGCTGGAAATAGCAGATGATCAAAATCTTGATGCTGAAGAAACCTTTATGCTATTACGCAAAGCCATTGATGAGTTGCCCGAAAATCAAAAAAAATGTATCGTTTATTTTTATTTAGAAAAGTTATCTTATCTAGAAATCCAATATCTTACCATGCTTACCTATAAGCAGGTAAAATCAAACATTCAAAATGGAAAACGAAATCTGAAAATAAATTTGCTAAAGCTTCTGCGCGATGAATAAATATAGTAACCCAAATGATCATATAGAGCTAAAGGATTTATTGGCTTTTGGTGCTAACCAGCTTACTCCAGAAATGATTAACCAAGTAGAAGCTCATTCTAAAAATTGTCAAATGTGTGCTGATGCTTTGAAGGGCATTAAAACCTTTAAGCACTTGGACCAATTCCAAGCCTTGCATCAAAGCTTATTAAAACGAAAAGCTATCCGCAAATCGCGTTTTTCGCCTAAATTCATCGGTTTTTCGCATCTGCTGATTCTAATATTGGTCTTTTTAATCCTCTTAGCGGGCACGCTAGTAGTAGTTTTAGCAATCGATTAAAAAAAATTGGTAAAATTATTTCCATTACTTAACTTAGGGGTGGAAAAAGTATTCATTCAACTCATTAATTAAAACCTAAACTATTTATGAAATCATTTACTAAGAGCCTCATGGCGCTAGTGCTATTTTTTATTTGTAATAATAGCATAGCTGCTCCTAATGTTGCTATTCTTAAAAAGTCAAGTATTACCAAATTTAGCGAATCTGGGATGCTGGAATTTGTAAAATTTAAAGACAATGAATTTATCGGAGCTACAGAAATAGCATCCTTTCTGAAACTTCTTTTTGGCCTGCAAGAAGGATATTCATTTGAGCAGCTCAGGTCCTCTTCTGATAAATTGGGGATGCAACATGTTAGATTTATAGAAAAGTACAAGGGATTAACAATAACTCAAGCAGAGGTGGTAGTACATATTAAAAACAATAGCATCCATTCGATCAATGGTAAGGTAGTGGATAATTTGGGGCTGGAAGTTTTCCCCGTGATCTCTTCGCAACAAAGTATTGAAGCTGCAATCAGCGCCTTTCCAAACACTGTTTTTAAATGGAACTTGGAAGAGGAAGAAGCATTCATAAAAAGAATTAACAATGACAATAAAGGGACCTATTTCCCTAAGCCAGAACTACTAATTCTTGCCCCAACTCCAGGTTCGAAGCAAAATTCTTTTAAGTTAGCATACTCTATGTCGGTTTATGCGCATGAACCGATGTTTAAAAAACAAGTATTTATTGATGCAGAAAATGGTAAGTTATTGTTTGAAGTTGATCAAATATGCCACGCAAATAGCAATGCTTCTGGAAATACTAAATACAGCGGAACCCAAAATTTTGTAAGTGATTCAACAGCTACCAATAATTTTAGACTTCGTGAAACAGGAAGAGCTTCAGGTATTGAAACTTATAACATGCAACGTACTACCACCTATGGCAACGCAGTAGATTTTACTGACACGGATAATATTTGGACCAATACCACCAACCAGGATGATGCAGCACTTGATGCACATTGGGGTGCCGAAAAAACATTCGATTACTTTTCAATCGTTCACGGCCGAAACAGCTTCAACAATGCTGGTGCCAAATTAATCTCTTATGTTCATTATAGTTCAAATTATAATAACGCGTTTTGGAATGGCTCTTATATGACTTATGGCGATGGCAATGGTACCACTTTCAGCCCATTAACTACACTTGATATTGTTGGTCATGAGTTCTCGCATGGTGTAACAGAATATGCTTCGGGCTTAATTTATTCGTATCAATCAGGTGCTTTAAATGAGTCATTTTCAGATATTTTTGGTGTTGCAATTGATTTTTATGTTAATGGGGCCAATGCCAATTGGAAAATGGGAGAAGGTTGTTATACGCCTGCTACTCCCAATGATGCTCTTAGGTATATGAATAACCCAAATCAAGGAGGGGATCCTGATACCTATCTTGGAACTAATTGGTATACCGGTACTGGTGATAATGGAGGTGTGCATTACAATAGTGGAGTCCAAAACTTTTGGTTCTATTTACTCTGCAATGGAGGTACTGGAAGTAATGATTTTGGATTTGCTTATAATGTCCCAGCCATAGGAATTACCAAGGCGGCTGCCATTGCCTATAGAAATAATGAAGTTTACCTAACATCAGGTTCTCAATATGCTGATGCAGGATTTTACTCCATTCAAGCCGCCACAGATCTTTACGGACCCTGCTCACCTGAAGTCTTAGCTGTGAAAGCAGCATGGGATGCTGTTGGAATTTATAATTTAAGTACGTTACCTAATGCCACAGCAAGTGTAGCAGCCTCTCCTTGCATTGGCTCTAATGTCCAGCTAAATGCATCAGGCGGAACTGCCTATACTTGGTCAGGTCCTAATGGCTTTACTTCAAACCTACAAA
>JBDKJS010000129.1:0-8555 GCA_039806065.1 Bacteroidota bacterium
TACTGTGAAGAACAACTTTTTGCTTCTCATAGTGAATCATTAGAAGCTTTAAAAAATTTCGGATTTAAAGTTTCAAATCATTACCGAGTTTGCGAAGGAATGGCGGCTGTGTTTCAATTTATTAATCATTGGGACAAGGCACGGCACCAACTTCCATTTGAGACTGATGGAATAGTAATTAAAGTAAATGAATACAAATACCAGCACTTATTAGGCTTTACTGCCAAGGCTCCACGATGGGCTATAGCTTATAAGTTTAAAGCAGAGAATACAAGCACCAAATTAAACAGTATTACTTACCAGGTAGGCCGCACCGGAGCCATAACACCTGTGGCCAACTTACAAGCAGTGCTGCTGGCTGGAACCACTGTGAAGCGTGCATCACTTCATAATGCCGACCAAATAGAAAAACTTGATATAAGAATAGGCGACACCGTTTTTGTGGAAAAGGGAGGGGAAATTATTCCAAAAATTACAGGAGTAGATTTATCAAAAAGAAATGATAAGAGTACTCCTCATATCTACATCAAAAACTGCCCTGAGTGCAATGCACCGCTACATCGAAAAGAAGAAGAAGCTATCCACTATTGTATAAATGAATATGGATGCCCACCACAAATTAAAGGAAAGTTAAATCACTTCATTAGTAGACGTGCTATGAATATTGACTCGCTGGGCGAAGGCAAAATAGAAATGCTCTATGAGCATAAACTAGTATATAATATTGCAGATCTTTACCAGTTAAAGGAAAATGATTTGTTAGGATTGGAAAAAATTATTGAAGACGAATTAGAAGGCAAGACAAAGAAAATTTCATTAAAAGAAAAAAGTGTAGTAAAGATTATGGAAGCATTAAAAGCATCGAAAGAGGTTCCCTTTGAAAGAGTACTGTTTGCCATAGGCATTAGGTATGTGGGCGAAACAGTTGCAAAAAAACTTGCCAATCATTTTTCTAACATTGAAAAAATAATGGAAGCAAGCAAAGCAGACTTAATGGCAGTAGATGAAATTGGTGAAAAAATAGCTGAAAGTATTACTGCCTTTTTTAGTATCACATCCAATCGTGTTTTAATTGAAACCTTGAAGCAAAGTGGATTGAAGTTAGCAAATGCAGGAACGCAAGAACTGGTGAGCAATAAACTTGAAGGGGCGAGTATTGTGGTTTCAGGTACTTTTGATACCTTTAGCCGTGATGAATTGAAAGAACTCATTGAAAAAAATGGTGGCAAAAATGTGGGAAGTATCAGTGCTAAAACCACCTACTTAATTGCAGGAAATGATGCAGGCCCATCAAAACTAGATAAAGCAGAAAAATTAAAAGTTAGAATAATTTCAGAAAAGCAATTTAAAGACCTAATAAGCTAAGGAGGAACAGTGGCAGTTAAAAAAATAACTATTAAACTAAGGGCTAAACTTGGTAATATCAAATTAAGGCGAGAACTTCTTACCCACAGAGGAGAACACAACACCGTTAATTTCGAAGAAGCTAAAAAAATAGGCATACTCTATGATGCCACCGAAGTACATGACTATGAATTTATAAGAAACTATGTGAAAACATTGCGATCGGCAACACATAAAGACGTTTTGGCGTTAGGCTATGTAGATAAGAAAACTTTACCACATGGGCAATTCGCTCAGTATGGTCTTGACTTTTTCACTCGCAAACAATTAAACTTTCATCTCTTTCCTAGCAATCCTATTGTAACAAATTTTATTAATGAAAAATTTGATATCCTTATAAGCTTTGCAAATACTCAAAATATAACATTTAATTACATTGTAGCCATGTCAAAGGCAAAATTTAGAGTGGGGAGATTCGACAAAAAGAGTACAGCCATTTTTGATTTAATGTTAAATGTTAAAAAAGATATAAGCCTCAAAGAATTTTCTGAAGAGGTTGAATCGTTTCTAAAGAAAATAAGAACAAATTAATTTACCGCGCAACAAATATGGCAAAACAATTTAAACCCACTGGTACAGGGGTGGCCTTGGTTACACCATTTCACAGAGATGGCAGTATCGATTTTAAAAGTTTAAAAAAATTGGTGATCAAGTGTATTGAAGGTAAGGTTGATTACTTAGTGGCAATGGGTACCACCGGTGAAAGTGTAACCTTAAGCCAAGATGAAAAACATGCAGTACTAGACTTTATTATTGAAGTAAATGAAGGCAGACTACCTATTGTTTTGGGTATGGGAGGCAATAATACCAGGGCTTTGGTGAATCAAATAGAACAAACTGATTTAGGCAACTTAGCTGCTATTCTTAGCGTTTGTCCTTATTATAACAAGCCATCACAGCGAGGTATAATTAGCCATTACAAAGCCATTGCCAATGCTGCCGCCATTCCTATAATACTGTATAATGTACCAGGACGCACAGCAACCAATATGGATGCTCAAACCACCATTGAACTAGCTCATGAAGTAAAGAATATTATTGCCATGAAAGAGGCTAGCGGTAATTTTGATAAAATTCAAAAAATTATTCAAGGTAAACCAAAAGATTTTGTGCTCATCAGTGGTGATGACCCCATCACCTTGCCACTAATAGCTGCTGGAGCCGAAGGGGTGATTAGTGTTATTGCCAATGCCTATCCTAGAGAAACAAGTGACATGGTTAGATTGTGCATGGAAGGAAATTTTGATAAAGCGCGCAAATTGCATTATAAATTATTTGATATAACCAATGCCATTTTTATTGATGGAAACCCAGCTGGAATTAAAGGATTGCTAAGTACGATGAATGTTTGTCAAGAGTACGTACGACTGCCATTGATGAATGTATCAAAAGGCACAATTTCCAAATTTGAATTGATGAGTAAAAATTTAAAATAATGATTAAAAAGATATTAATCGCCAATAGAGGAGAGATAGCCCTTCGGGTAATGCGCACTGCGCGTGAAATGGGAATAAAAACGGTAGCAGTATTTTCTGAAGCCGATCGAACAGCGCTGCATGTTCAATATGCTGATGAAGCTATTTTTATAGGTGAAGCTCCAAGCAATAAAAGTTATTTAGATATTAACAAAATTATTAATGCAGCTAAACAATCTGGTGCCGATGCCATCCACCCCGGATATGGATTCTTAAGTGAAAATGGCACTTTTAGTGATGAAGTTGGCAAGGCCGGTCTTATATTTATAGGACCTAGCGGTGATAGTATGAGACAAATGGGAAGTAAGCTAGGGGCAAAGGCAACAGCCAAAAGATTTAATATACCACTGGTGCCAGGCACTGACACTGCATTGAAAAATTTAGACGAAGCTAAAGCAATAGCTCAGAAAATTGGATTCCCTGTATTGATAAAAGCAAGTGCCGGTGGAGGTGGGAAAGGTATGAGAATAGTGAATAAGGCCAATGACTTTGAGGAGCAAATACAATTAGCACAGAGTGAAGCAAAATCAGCATTTGGCGATGATGCGGTTTTTATAGAACGCTATGTAGCTGCGCCCCGACATATTGAGATTCAAATTTTAGGCGACAAGCATGGAAATGTAGTTTATCTTTTTGAAAGAGAATGTAGCGTGCAACGAAGGCACCAGAAAGTTGTGGAAGAAGCGCCATCAAGCGTGCTAACTCCTGCCATTAGACAAGCTATGGGACAATGCGCAGTGGATGTTGCCAAAGCATGTAATTATGAGGGAGCGGGAACGGTAGAGTTTTTATTAGATGAAAATTTAAATTTTTATTTTTTAGAAATGAATACCCGTCTGCAAGTGGAACACCCGGTGAGTGAATGTATAACAGGTCTAGATCTGGTACGCGAACAAATTAAAATAGCCAATGGAGAACCACTTTCATTTAATCAATCTGATTTAAAAATTGATGGCCATGCCATTGAGATACGCGTATATGCGGAAGATCCTTCCAATGGTTTCTTACCAGATATAGGCACGCTCACTACCTATAAAACACCCAAAGGGCCAGGAGTTAGAGTTGATGATGGTTATGAACAAGGGATGGAAATACCCATCTACTATGATCCGATGATTGCAAAATTAATTGTGCATGCTGCTAATCGCACCGAAGCCATTGATAAAATGATCAGAGCAATTGATGAGTATCAAATTAATGGAGTGGCTACTACTTTACCTTTTTGCAAGTTTGTAATGCAACATGAAGCATTTCGATCAGGAAATTTTGATACCAATTTTGTTTCCAAATATTTTAATCCGGATCTGTTGATAAGCAACCATGAACCCTACAATGAATTGGCTGCCCTATTATCAGCTCACTTTATGAGTCAAAGTAACGGTAGTCCAGCAAAAAACATTCAGTCTGAAGGTGCAAAGAGCAATTGGAAAATAAACCGGACCACTTTTACTTAAAATTATAGAGTAAGCTTCTTTGAAAAAATCCAAAATAGCATAATTTAATGAAAATTTTTTTGATAGGGTATATGGGATGTGGCAAGAGTAAAACGGGTAAAGTATTAGCGGCTAAGTTAAATTTAAAATTCGTTGATCTTGATCAACTCATAGAAGAAAAAACCAATACAAAGATTCATCATTTCTTTTCTCTTTTTGGAGAAGAAACCTTTCGAAAAATCGAAACCGAAATTCTTCAAACCATAGCGCTTGAACAAAATGTGCTTATTGCCACGGGAGGTGGCACCCCCTGTTTTAATGACAACATGAACTATATGCTAAAACATGGCACTTGTATTTATTTAGAAGCTACGGTGGGGCTTTTATATTCTCGGCTTATAAAATCAAAATTGAAAAGGCCAATAATAGCAGGCATGGATGATGAAAGTTTAAGGCAGTTCATCACCAATCACTTAGCAGAAAGAGCTCCCATTTATCGCAAGGCCAATATGATTGTTAGTGCTGCTAGTATTGATGTTACCGATTTACATGAAAAGATAAAGCGTTTTTATCAATGAGTGATTTTGCATAATAAGGAGCTAATAATTCCAGTGCCAACCATAATGTGAAACACTTATTTTTTTATATTGCATGCTAAAATAAATTATCAAAATCTAAATTATGTTCAAGCAATTAATTACAGCTGTATTGTGTTTTGTATTATTACACACATCAGCTCAAACAAACCTAGATTCGCAGCTTGGTATGGATCCTACCGTTAGAACAGGTGTACTGCCAAATGGGATGAAATACTATGTAAAACAAAATAAGAAACCTGAGAAACGAGCCGAACTACGATTGGCGGTAAATGTAGGTTCCAATGCCGAAGATGATGACCAACAAGGACTGGCGCATTTTTTAGAACACATGGCTTTCAACGGAACTAAAAATTTTAAAAAGAACGAATTGGTAGATTATTTAGAAAGTGTAGGTACAAAATTTGGCCCACATTTAAATGCTTATACCAGCTTTGACGAAACTGTTTACATGCTCCAGGTTCCAACCGATACAGCAGCAGTTTTGGAAAAAGGTTTTCAGATTTTGGAAGATTGGAGTTATCAACTATCACTTGATCCAGTTGAAATAGATAAAGAACGAGGAGTGGTTATTGAAGAGTGGCGATTGGGGCAAGGTGCACAGGAGCGCATGCGCAGGCAATATTGGCCCACTTTATTTCGCGGCAGCCGCTATGCCGACAGGCTTCCTATAGGCAAAAAAGAAATTTTAGAAACATTTAAATATGATGTAGTAAAGAGATTTTATGAAGATTGGTATAGAACAGATTTAATGGCAGTAATAGCAGTTGGAGATTTTGATCCAGATTTAATTGAAAAAATGATCAAGGAACGATTTAGTAAAGTACCATCAAAATCCACCAAAAGAGAATTAAAAGTATGGCCTGTACCTGATCAAAAAGAAATGGATGTAATGGTTGTAACAGATAAAGAAAATCAATTCAATGTCATACAACATATTTATAGATTGCCCGTGGAAGCTAGCACCACCGTTAAAGATTATAGATCTGGCATGCTATCACAACTTTATGCCCTCATGTTTCAAACTAGATTGGCTGAATTGCAGAAAAGTACCGATCCTCCTTTTCTATTTGCTGCGGCTAGCTATGAAAACTTTGTAAGAAACAAAAATGCCTTTATCACCTATGCAGTAGTAAAACAAGATGGCATCATCAGAGGCACTAAAGTGATTACAGAAGAAAATCAAAGAGTAAAGCAATTTGGATTTACGGAAGGAGAATTGGAAAGAGCTAAAAAATCTTATTTCAAATCCATTGAATCAGCTTACAATGAACGTGATAAAAGTGAAAGTGCCAATTATGCAAGAGAATATGTAGCTAACTTTCTTGAAAAAGAACCCATTCCCGGAATCATTGCTGAATTTGAAATGACCAAAGACTTATTAGACGGAATCACGATAGAAGAAATAAATAAATTGGTTGGTAAGTGGATGGCAAATCCTGAAAATAGTATCCTAATGGTACTTGCTACTGAAAAAGAAGGCGCTAAAATTCCTTCTGCCGATGAAGTAAGAGGTGCATTTAAAGATGGAAGCCTTACAAAGGTAACAGCATATGTTGATAAAAAAGTAGCTGAAACTTTTATGGCCAATACGCCATCACCCGGAAAAGTAATTGAAGAATCAAAAAATGAATCATACAATATCACTACACTTAAACTTGCTAATGGTGCTACAGTGCATTTAAAACCTACCGATTTTAAAAACGATGAAATACTACTTACTGCCAATAGCTTGGGTGGTGCATCATTGGTAGAAGATGTAGATTATCACAATGCAAGCATGGCAGCAGCTATAGCCGAGGAATGTGGTGCAGGTGAATTTGATAAAATTACCATCGATAAAATGCTGCAAGGAAAAAATGTGAGCGTAGGTATGGATATTGGCGATTATACTGAATCTATTGATGCTAGTTGTTCACCATCAGATATTGAAACCATGTTTCAATTACTCTATTTAAAAATGACTACTGTGAGAAAGGATTCTGTAGCATTTCTCTCAATGATAGCACAACAAAAAGGGATCCTAGAAAACAGACTATCAGTTCCTGAAAATATTTTTAGAGACACCGTAAGCTATATAATGAGCGGCTACAATCCGAGAAGCAAACCGATGACTATTGAAATGCTATCGAAACTAGATATGAATCGTGCATTACAGTTATATAAAAAGAGATTCTCCGATGCGAGCGATTTTACTTTCACATTAGTTGGAAACTTTGATATAGCAACTATAAAACCCCTCATAGAAACTTACTTAGGCGGCTTACCCAGTACCTATAAAAAAGAAAATTTCAGAGACCTCGGTGTATCACAGCCACTAGGCAAAATTGAAAAGGAAGTAAAAAAGGGAGTAGAGCCCAAAAGTAGTGTTGCTATCAAGTATAATGGTACATTCAAATATGATCGAAAATCGCGATTTGAGATGAATGCATTACTCAAATTATTAAGTATAAAATTAAGAGAGAACCTACGCGAGGAAAAAGGTGGAGTTTATGGAGTAGGTGCATTTCCAAGTATGAAAAAAATGCCAAAAGGTTATTATGAAATTACGATTGGCTTTGGCTGCGCGCCAACGAATGTTAAAACATTGGTAGATGCATGTGAAGTTGAAATAAAAGCAATAAAAGCGAATGGATGCGATGATAAAAACTTAACTAAAGTGCGGGAAACCTTTTTAAGAGAACGTGAAACTTATTTAAAGGAAAATAGTTTTTGGTTGAACCTTATTAGTCGATCGGCACTGGATGGTGAATCCATTGATGAAATAAAAGATTACAATAACTGGGTAAAATCATTAACAAGCGATGATTTCAAGCAATTAGCAAATAGGTATTTGACCAACGAGAGTTACAAGTTATTTGTACTAAATCCTATTAATTAAACCTTTTTACCAACTGCTTAAAAGCCACCTGTAAAAAGGGTGGCTTTTTTAATTTACAATAAGTCGTTTATTCTGGGCGAAAGGTTAATGTTACGCGATCAAACTACTACGCGAGTGAGTGATATAATGATTACCTTAGTAATCCCTTTATGCGTTTAAAAATTATCTTGTTCCTATTCACCACCACGTGCATCAGTGGCACCAGCTACTGCGGCAGTTTGGTAGATAGCGCCCTCACACAAACTTATCAACTCGCTATTCAAGTGGTGGATAGTTGTAATTGTGGTGTGTCATTGGGTTGTTATCCATCAAATTACAATCAACAATTAGACACCATATTAGTGAATTCAAGGTCAACAGAGTTGAGTGGAATGATTGCTAATTTTGCTAACAATATAATTATCGATGGTGTTTTTGAGGTAGATAGTAGTTTTACTTTCTTAAATTGTGGCAATATTGTGATGGAAGCCGATGCCAAAGTTGTAGTGAAAGCACCAGATACATTATGGATAGTAAGTAGTCATATTTATGCCTGCGATACCATGTGGCAAGGCATAGAAGTGGAGGCAGGGGCTGCCTTAATTATAACGGATGGAAGTACAATAGAGGATGCAATAACCGCAGTGAAAAGTGGAGGAGGATCTCATATAATAATAAGTTCTTCTGAATTAAAAAACAATTATTTAGGTGTTAAGCTGTTCGAGGGTAATTTTGGTAGCAGTAAAATATACGCAAGTTTATTTACTACTCCTTCAAGTGTTCTAAA
>JBDKJS010000130.1:0-5232 GCA_039806065.1 Bacteroidota bacterium
TTAATTGTCGGCTTTTCCTAAACTCGAGATTAAAATTAAATTGACTAATTGTTGTAAGATCCACTTTCAATAATGGTTCAAAACGTTCTGCCATACTGATATTCGGTACTAAGAAAAACGGAATAAAATTACCACTGACCGTATCTATAAAACCCGGTGCATTAAATCGGAATGGATCTTGGTATAATAAAGCGCTATTAAAGCTGTTCATACTTAATTGTCCGTTATAACCATGACTCAAAGTAATATTACTAAACTTCGCGGCTAGTGATGGAATTTTACTCAATCCCGTGTAAGTAAGTTTCCAATTAGGTTTGGGCAATATACCCCTAAACGGGTTTGAGCTAATAGTTTGTGAAGCATCTTTAATTAATGCTACTTTATGAGGATCCTTACCCGTATAAGCAGCTAAGAAAGAAGAAATCAATACATCTTGCGAATACCGGCCATACCCCCTAGCAAAACCATCCGCAGTAAATTTCTGGTTGTTAGGAAGTGCTTGCCAGTATGGGTTTTGCTCGGCTACTCTTTTTGAAACAATGATTCGATTATCTTGAAACTGTTGGAATGTTTTAGATAATTCATTCGGGTTATGCTGGCCAAACAGCGTACCAAATGAAATATAGGATACGCTAAATCCTCCATTAAATAATGGGTTTAGAATCCCGAAATTATTACCCGTACCTGTTGTATCTTTTATGAGTGAACTATAGTCTTTAGTAAAGGTTTTATCTAGATTGATATCAATTATTAGTTCTCGAATAGGTTCAATTTGTGCTGTAATATTCATTCTTTGTTCAAAGCTCTGTCTAAATAAGAAGTTAAAAGTACTATCCTTAGTAAGCAAGCCTTTCGATATTTTACTATTTATCCAATCCGGGGTTGGTTGTTTACCAAAAACATAATCTAAGCCAGGCGCCATACTGCTAAAATTCTGGCCGATAAACTGTGTACTATCCATATAACCTGGTTATCGGCTTCTGAAATTTTCCCCATAATTAATCGACACATTTCTAAACATGGTTACAAACTTTCCGGCTGTTCTTTCAAATGCGTTTAATTCGGGTAATTCCCCAGCCCTACTTAATTTATCTGCTAAACGCAGATCTCTTCTTTGTTGTCGCCATTTCTTCAATGCATCCGTTCGCTTTGTTCCCGTTAATCCTTTCAGCGCTTCTTCTTTTGGCGGAAGTATAGTACCTAAGCCAATATTGGGTGGTAATTGTTTATTGGGATCGTTCTTTACTTTGGGAGGTGGAACAATATCAATGGCCCTTAGCCATTTAGATTTACTATATAAATTTCCAAAATTGAATTGGGCGTTGAAATTATTTTCTTGTGCATTCTCTATCGTATTACCCAAGTTAATGGCAAGCCTACTAGCACCTATCCAATTATAACTGGTACCATAGCTATATCTCGCATTGATCCAATCGGAGAATGGAAATTTGTTTAATGGTATATTATAATTCAACAAGGCTTTTTGTTGATACAGAGTATTTCTTCCTCCATTTAAAAAATTACCTCGTACCGAGTCTTTTTTCTCTTTCGTATCAATTCTTCCGTAGGGCTCATCAACACGGGCATTATTGGTTGCATTAAAATCGAGATTCACAGATCTTGTAAGATCCCAACGCATATTATAAAAGCGATCAAACGTAAAGTATTTATCATAAGTAGTATCTACCCGATCTACCTTGCTGTTAAAAGTATTTACAATGCGTGGAATGAATTCGCCAAACTGTCTATTAATATCAGCTCTAAAACTTAAGAAAGATGGCTTTAGGTTATAATTAGCATCTCGTATAAAAGCCAACCAAGGAGAGCGCCCTTTTATCCATTTTTTGAATGGCTCTTTAAAACTATTTTGACCTACATAGGTATACCCTACACCTACTCTATGTCGTGTAATTTTATTTTGCGTAATTACTGGGCTCGTATGTGCAGTTTGAGAAAACGCATAACTAAAATCAAAATTACTGAGTTTTAATAGTCCAGGTTTAGTATTACCCGCCATTACGCGCATATTGGTAAAGTTCAAAGTTTTTATAGTTGTTTGATCTACGGCTGCTCTTCTGATTGAATCTCTAGATCTTCCTGAGCTTCGGGCCAATTTTTCTTTATAGCGAATATCCAAATCGTATGGATCAAATTCTGGCGTAAGCGTATTTAAATTATAACTTGCATAAACAGGAATGGAAAGTCGTGCTTTTTTGGGTATTAATTTACCTGCATCAATATTGGCGGCAATATCAAATTGCATCAGGTTATCTTTAGCACGTTCATTAACCCTTTGTTCTAGTGTGCCAAAACCTTGAGTATATCTATTTGCCGAAACAGTGAGCGTGCCTAAATCGGCCAACACAATATCTACCCTTCCTAATGCAGCCCAGCCACCGTTTTGGTCGATACCAGACAATCTCAATTCATTTATCCAAACTTCTGTGCTTGCAGATAAAGCACCCGTTCGATCTGGATTTTCAACGGCTACCAATACGCCACGCACTTCTCCTAAATTAGGATTACCCATAATGGAGAATGTTTTATTGCCAATTACTTGTCTGAAGATTGAAGTGACTGATGCGCCTGAATTGTTTCGATTTAGTTTTAAGTCTATCAACTGTCTTAAATCGAAATCCATATTATTTTCTACGGGCCACACTTTTTCTTCTTGTCCTTTTGGGTAAACACCCGGCAAAGTAACTTTCAGCGGAATTTTGATTTCATAATAATTATTCAGGAAATCTTGCCCTATGCGCATTACCACATTGAGTTCATTATCTACAATAGGCCGAACCCCTGTTACTGATTCGGCATGAACAAACATGGCCATTCTGGCAAATCTTCTCACATCTAAATTCAGGGTTTTAAAAACAGCTCTTGAATTACCAGGTTGTAGGTTATGGATGCGCATGCTTAGCGACTGCTCATTCTGCAAAATATTTACGCCATTATTACTTAAACTCTGCACGCGTTCAATACCGGGTGGTATTAAATAGTTAACGGGTTGTCTGCTACTATTTTCTTCCAGATTTACAGCCAATGTATTAAAGTTGGTACCACCTGCATTATTAATGGGTGTATAAGAACCTGTGGTATCTACATTATAAATGAATTGTCGCCATTGATTTCTTACTAAGTCTAGTTTTGCTAAACGCACTACAACAGAATCTTCAAAATCAGTCATGTACATACGTACAAAGCGAATCGACTTAAAATCAGGAATATTTCCCACTTTTCTTGAATAACCACGAATGGGTACTCTAAACAAAAACCAGTCTTCCGTTCTTGTAATACCATCTGCAGAATTTACTGTTACCCTTCTTTTGTCGGTGATATAAGGTGTTATACCAACATCCATGCCTGGCCTAAGTGGAATTTCATATTCATAGTAGGCTTCGGTTTCATTGAGTGTATTATCTCTATTTAAATCCTCATTATCTGGGAAAAGTGTTGCCGCAGAAGTAAACTGTCCGCTGGTAGTTGCAACTGGCGAATTACCTTGAGGATTATTAAAGTTTTTATATCTCCCCAATATGCCTGTACTATTGGCGTCATAAAAAGCATCTCTAAACCATCGATAGTTATCATTTGCCGGATCGTTTAAAGCGTTCTGGTAAACGATAGAGCCCAAACCGAAATTGTTGGCCAATCTTCTCAGTACATAGTCTTTTTTCCTTCGTTCCGTTTCATCATCTATTCCATCAAATCCCACATCCTGATACACACGATCATTCGGATCATTACTAAATGCTTGTGTAATTTGAATAGGATTCACGGGGGTTCTACCCCAAGTATTTGAACTGTCTACTGCCGTAGGGATAGTAGGTGTATTCATTCCATTTTCATAAAAACGCCGACCATCTTTTAATACATCTTCACTGATATTACCAAAATTCAGCATCATTTTTCCACCCACACTTCCTGGCGTCATAATAAATGGATTCTGCATCCAAAACTCTACGAACTCAATATTATTGGTTTCAAAATCTGTTTGATCAATAGCGCGCATGATACCGCCCCATTTAGCAGTTGGGTTAACGAATTTACCTGTAGCATTTATTTGTGTAGGGTTAGATTCAAAATTATACGGCCCTTTGTCTCTTGGATAAAATGCTAAATCGAATGTAGCTGTTTGTACATCCGTAATATTGGTTGTGCGCTGTGGAAATAATTCGTTTGTAAAAACCTGGCGAACACGCGGATCACTTAACTCTGTAAGGTTTCGCCGTAGTGGGTTATTCGGACTATTCTTATCCTGCAAATTGGGTTCAATATTATACCAAGCCATTTTGGCTCTGTTTCTATTATAATCAATTGAATCGGTAAGTGTTGCTTCCGGGAACTTTGCAACGCCTTGTGGTGTAGTAGCTAGTGCCCAAGAAACAAAAGGAAATCGCAAATCAATGGTGGCCCTTGTTCCTTCAAAATCATCGATATAAATAAGTCCTTGATCATCTTTACCTATTTGCGGGGGGTGGCCTGGCTGTAAATATGCAGCTTCACCATATGCATTGATCGATGATTTTGCTTTGGTAGCATAGAAAGGCAGTTTATTCAACAATCTTGTAAGTGATGGTAATTCCGATTTATAATTAAAATCAAATCCATACATGGTATTTCGAATTGGGTCATCACCATACCCCATTTTGGTGAAGAAGGGTCGCTCACCCAAACGCATTACTGCCGTACCTAATGTTAATTTTTTACTTGCTAAATAATCTACACGAAAAGCTGCAAAGCCACGTTGTTGTACACCAAATCCAATATTATTTTCAAAAGAAACTTTTACGGGTACACTAGAATTTAAGATGCCCTGGTTCAAAATTTTTACCGTACCCAAATTATAATCCACAACATAATCGGCACCCTCTCGGAGAATTTGTCCGCCCGCAGTAACCGATACGGATCCCTGAGGAATATTAAATGTATTTAAATAAATTTCCGATCCCCCACCCGTACTTTTTACTTGCCCCTGCATTACAAAGCGATTCAAGTTGGCATAAGTTTGCGCAATTGCTTTTATAGAATCATAGAGATGATAATAAATATATTTATTTTTTGTAGCGATGGGCAAGCCGGTAAATGCTAATGAATCTAAATCTCTACCGAATGGTTCTAATACGGGGAATACAACTCTACCTGTTTGTGGCAATATAGTAAACCCTTCTATATAATCGAATACGCCATCTGGTTGTGGATCATTGCGATTATTCAATCGATCTAAATTTA
>JBDKJS010000131.1:0-16269 GCA_039806065.1 Bacteroidota bacterium
ACTGGAATTTATTGCAGCACATGTTCCAATCGTATTTGTTCCGCAGCCATGAGCACCCGCAACTGGACTTCGGCATCCACCGTAGGTAATGCTATACCCTCCATTGATGAGCCTACAAATATTCAATGCTTCGTATTCAAAAGAATATTGAACATCAGTAATGGTAACACCTGCAGGAGATGGCACCACCAAGTTATAGGCACACCCTGTTGAGAAACAAACTGCATCATATCTGCTACCGGTAATACTGGCTTGAGGTAAATTATTAGTAGCTGTAACTAAAGGATCTAATGTAATTGGGAAAACCCTTTCCTTACTCTTGAGCCACTGTAGGGGAATAAATATTTCTTGAATGTTCTGCTTAACTGAGGCTGTAAGTGGAATTGTGGAGGTTGGATTTGATCCGGCATCGTAGGCGTAATTCTTAGCAAGAGCAAAATAAGTGGTTTGAGTACTATTTTGAATTATATATTCGGCATCAAAATTTGAAGCATAATCCGTTCCGTTTGCCATTACTATATTTAAATCATTGGCCAATTGTAGCTTGTTGGAAATAACTAACCACTCACCTTCCAGATGCTTTAGTTTTTTATTGATAATAAAATTTGTTTTAGCCTGACCTTCTTTTATGATTATTTCAAGATCTATTCCTTCATAATAATTATAAAATTTAACGCCTTCATCACCTACAGTAAAATTGTCCTTTGAGGGCTTACCAAGTGGTATTCTCTCTCCTTTCTTATTTTGAAGATAAAGTACTAAATCTTCGGCAAAAGTTATCCAATGTAATGATGATGATTCAATTTTTATTTGGAGAGGGTCCAATTGCACGGCTAATTTATTGGGCTGTTCATCTGCAATAAAAATTTTGGGGTTTTGGCTTGGCTTCAAGTAGGGTGATATGGGTTGCCACTTTCCATCTACTAAATAATTGATGTTACCTAAACTTTTTTGTAAGTAAATATATTGTGCCCCATTTTTTCTTTCATGAAATGACCTTGTATCACCAGCTCTTTTTTCTATTACTTCTTCACAATTTTCGCATGGCGCGTTAATAGGTAAGCTCAATCCATTACTCCCTAATTTGGGAATAGTAAAACTGTTGAAATTGTTTCCAGCTGATAGCTGACCATTTCCAATTATTAAAAGATAGAAAAGGAACAACAACTTCAATTTTGTTGAAAAACAGTTTACTGGATTCATTGCCTCAAAATTACGCAAATATGCTTTATCAAGATACTTTAAATATAAAGCTTTTTGCTCAGTTTCAACAGAATAAACACAAGGTTGTTAATCAGCTATCAGGTAGTTGCCCATTGCATCATAAGTAAGCTTGGGCAGTTGATGGTATTCTTGAAAATAGGCATAAACTTTTGCCAAAGACATCCAAAATGGGTAAAATTTTGTAGAAAAATTAAGCAGTTTATTTTCCAAAAACAGTGAGCTCATCAACTGTCGAGAGGGATAGATATGGATGGTTGCTGGCCCTTGTCCGCCTATAGAGAGCAAGTACAATTTCTCTATTTCTTCATTTCCTATTGCTAGACAACCAATGCTCACACAATTTCCATGAATGTATATGGCTCCTCCTCTATTTTCTGTTTTTGTTCTTGATTTATCAGCTTTATTGGGGTAGTCAATAAACATTGAAAGATGGTAGGAACTATAAGGATTGTAAATGGTTATGGCATAACATCCTTCTGGAACTTGATTGTCTCCCTGACGCTCTTTGGGTCCATAAGTGCCTGATGCTGCACAAATAGGAATGGTATAGAGGAAAAGAAATTGCTTTTTGGCCTTTGGCTTGATCCATACTTCTATTTCCTTTTCAGCTTTAAAACATTGCAAGTGCAATTCATACTGTTCTAAGTTTGCGTTATGTAATTTTAAAATGTTTTTAATAAATATTTGGTGCTTGTTATAGGCAGCCTTTACTCTTGAGAACTTTAATTGTTCAGCTATGCTTTGACTCGATATGATTATAGAAGGAAAACAAATGAGTATTGTCAAGAAAATAAATCGAATTGCTTTCACAGAAAATTTAACCACCGTTAATTTTAAATTAGTTGAAATTGGATTTGATCTAGAATTAGACTCGAAAAATAGTTAACAAGAAAATACGGTTATGAGAATAGCATGAATAATGTTATAACACTAATTCACCTTAATATATGGGGCAACGCCAAACAAGCTAAGATCATACGAAAATTTTTTATTGTTATACTCCTCTTCGCCAGGAAGGTAATAGATCTGGTATTCTTTGCCAATATACCATAGCAATTGCTCCTCACTTAGATAATCGCGCAGGGTAATAAATTTTTTATCTACTCCTGGCAATTGAAATAGCAAGGCATTCTGCCACCTTCCGGTTAATAGCAAGCTTGGCTTTGAAATGGTATCAAAGCTATTGGCTACTTGTCTAGTATAGGAAAGGCTATTTTCTCTTCTACTTTGATAAGCAAAAACCGGACCTTTTAAAAAATCTAACTTTAGCTGTTGTTCTCCTGCCTCAAATGCTATGGAGGCAATTGAAAAGTTTGGTGAATCTGCCCGACCAGCAGGACTAATGCTTACTAAAAATGGTGCTATACAGAGGATGCTGGCAAATGCTATAAATGCTTTTTCATATAAATATTTACCTAAAATTAAAATTAAAAATGGAATGGCTGGGATAAGATAACCACTTTCCATTGGCAACCTTAAAAAAGCGATGATAAACAAGTCAAGTGCGATGAGCCATGCTACCACATATTTCTCATTCACACTTCTTGGAAAAAGGTATTTACGATAAGTAATACGATCAGGTAAAAATAAGGCCGCAATGGCTAGCGCAATTCCAATGCAACCAATAACTCCCCAGGTTTCTATAAATAACTTATAGATAATTTTGGTAATAGTTGGGTACACTACATCATAGTAAGCAAAGAAATCATCTCCATACCTTGCATACACTGGATAAAAACAAAATGCTCCTATTAATATTGTGGCAAGTATTAATTTACCTATTTGAATGATATTATAATTTAAAGGCCTTTGAGGAGTAAAAACCAAAACAGCGAATGGAATTAAAAGGGCGCCACTTGTAATTCGGCATCCTATGGCTAAGCCTAGGAGCACTCCTGCAAGCCAAATGTTTCTTCGCAATAAATAATAATGAGCTGCTAAAATGAAAGTGAGTGCCCAAAGATAATCAATAAGCACCACGCTGTTGATGTAAATGATCGGAACAAATGCTAATGCGAATGTGGCAAGAAATGGATATTTAAATCTTAATAAACGCAGCGTAGCAGCAAAGTATAGGAAGCCTATGGTAGATATTACAACTGTTGCCAAATTATAAAAAAAATATTGCCGACCAGCAAACAACGAACACACCAATTCTTGTATAGGATACCCCGGAAAGCGGGAAGCTTCGTAAGCTCCTGTTACCTTAATCCTATTGGCTACTAAAGCCACTGACCATGAATCGCCATCAAGACCTAAGCCATCAAATAAAAACGGAATGCGGCTGAGCAATATTAATAAGGCCAACATGATGTAATTATATGGGGCCTGCTGAAAAAGATTGTTCAGGTCAATTTTCTTTACCATCTACGATACAATATTCCAAAGTAATTTTTAATTGTGCAAAAACACTTTGATAATATTGATTAACATGGGTTTCACTTTGGTGAATGAACAACATTTGGTTACAAATCTATCTTGCCCAAATTGGACATAAAGCGGATTATCCTTGCCTGTTTTTTTAAAATGTAAGCGGTTGGTTTAGCAGGTGTCCATCTTCTGGGGTTTGGCAAAACAGCTGCTATCAAGGCGGCTTCAGCAGTGCTGATTTTTGATGCTGATTTTTTAAAATAGTATTTTGATGCTGCCTCTACTCCATAAATTCCATCGCCTGTTTCAATTACATTTAAATATACCTCCATTATTCTTTCCTTGCTCCAGAAAACTTCTATCAGAAAAGTAAAGTAAACTTCAAATCCCTTTCTAATCCATGATCGTGAAGGCCACAAAAAAACATTTTTTGCTGTTTGTTGGCTAATGGTGCTTGCTCCCCTAGTCTTTTTCCCCTTATGTTTTTCGTTATACGTTTGGGCTTTTTCAATAGCAGCAATATCAAATCCAAAATGCTCTTCAAACTTTTGATCTTCTGCTGCTATGACTGCAAGTGGCATTTGAGTACTAATTTCATCAATTGATTTCCATGTTTTAGACAGCTTGAAGTCTTTGCCTTCCCACTTTTGTTCTACCATTCGTTGAATCATTAAGATGGTAATTGGCGGAGGAACAAATCGGTAAATAATTACCAAGCTAACACTAGCTATATTGAACCAAATTATCCATTTTAATACCCGCTTGCCCCATAGTGCCATCATTGACGAAAATTTTTCCATCTGGTTATTCTAGATCTAGTTCTAAACGCTGTCTTAATTTACCTACCGAAGCATTGGTCCTTAGCATGTGCTCATACCGCTGCTGTGCGGTGTAAGTAAGCTTAACGCTATTATCGAAATTGGCCAAAACGGGAACAAAAATTATTTCATCGTTCTCTAATATACTTCTGGCAATATCTGTAAAGTGTTGATGGATTTCTTGAAAGCCTAGTATATTACCTTGATTGCTAAACTCCACATTGACTTGGTGTTGTACAATAGTAACTTTGGCCTGTTGTAATGCCACTCTTATTGCATCCTTATTGACCAAGTGCAATTGACAATATTTTATAATTGCATCTTTAACTCCCTTTTCATCAAAACTTTTTTTTCTTACCTCTTGTTGTCCTAATGAAACAGCATTAGATTTTTCTTCCGAATGCAATAAACTTTTAATACCAACTTTCTTATACCTAGCTGGTATTGGTGTTTTTATTTCTTCTAAAGGTTTTGAGTCTGAAGGATTGGGTTCGTTTACACCTGCTGTTGTTAATACCGGCTCGACTGTAGGTTTAGCAACAGAAAGATTTATTTTTTGAGCATCCTTATTAGAAAACGGGAGATTGACTATTGAGTCTTGGAAATCAAAGTTTTTTTTTTCGGCAACCTCATTTTGGTTCCCGTATGCACAAAGCTTAAGCAAAGTCAATTCTATCGTTAGTCGCTGGTTTTGCGATTGCTTGTATGTTGCTTCCGTTTTCGCCAATAGATCTAATGCTTTTAGCAAATACATCACCTCTACCATTGAGGCCTGATGCTTGTATTGATCAATAAGCGAAGGTGTGACTTGTAGCAAATCTGCAGTAGCGGCATCCTTACTTACTAGTAAATCGCGCAAATGACTTGAGAGGCCACTCAAAAAATGTTGACCATCAAATCCAAGCCGCAGTATTTCATCAAAAAGTAATAAGGCATGAACGGTGTCATGCTGAAGGAAATGAGTGGTTAACCTAAAATAGTAATCGTAATCGAGTATGTGTAAGTTTTCAATTACACTTTTATAAGTGAGATTTTTTCCAGTAAAAGAAACCAATTGATCAAATAACGACAGTGCATCGCGCATGGCGCCATCTGCTTTTAAACCGATCAGGTCAAGCGATGCAGGCTCATACTTAACGCCTTCTTTATCGGCAATGTATTTTAATTGTGCTGCAGCATCTTTTGCTGTGATCCGCGCAAAATCAAAAATCTGACAGCGACTTAATATGGTTGGAATCACCTTGTGTTTTTCAGTGGTTGCCAAAATAAAT
This sequence comes from Bacteroidota bacterium, assembly GCA_039806065.1. Lineage (GTDB taxonomy): Bacteria > Bacteroidota > Bacteroidia > AKYH767-A > 2013-40CM-41-45 > JBDKJS01. The sequence continues at coordinate 5,684 of JBDKJS010000131.1, forward strand.
ATGGCATAAGAAGGTGGCTCTTCTAATGTTTTTAAAAAAGCATTGAAAGCACTGTTTGACAGCATGTGCACTTCATCAATGATATATATTTTATACTTACCACCTTGAGGAGCATACCTAACTTGTTCCACCAATCCTCGAATGTCTTCTACTGAATTATTGCTTGCGGCATCTAACTCGTAAATGTTCAGCGACCTTCCTTCGGCAAAGGCCTCACAATTTTCACATTGATTGCATGGCTCAATAGTATCAGTTAAGTTTAAGCAATTGATCGTTTTTGATAAGATACGTGCAGTGGTAGTTTTCCCAACTCCTCGCGGCCCTGTAAATAGGAATGCTTGTGCCAGTTGTTTGTTTGCTATGGCATTTTTCAATGTGGTGGTTATGGCCGGCTGACCCACTACCGTATCAAACGTAATGGGGCGATATTTTCTTGCTGAGACTACAAAATTTTCCATTTCTTCTCTTACAAAGATAATAACTAATGTGATACTGCATGATTCACAAAAGGATTTTTAATTAAAATTGCCTAGTTAAAAATTAAATAAAACATGGCAAAAATATTGGTGATAGACGATGACAAACCTATCAGAAATTCATTGAAAGAAATTCTTGAATATGAAAAACATACCGTAGTTGAAGCGGTGGATGGTGAAGATGGATTGAAAAAAATGGAAGAAAATTTTGATCTTATATTTTGTGATATCAAGATGCCAAAGCTTGATGGTATGGAATTATTAAATAAGTTGATGATGGATGGATACGAAGCGCCTGTAGTGATGATCAGCGGACATGGAAATATTGATACGGCCGTGGAAGCTATCAAAAAAGGTGCTTTTGACTATATATCAAAACCGCTTGATTTGAATCGGCTATTGGTAACGGTAAGAAATGCACTTGATAAAAAAAATCTTGTTCAGAACAACAAGATATTACGTAAAAAGGTAGAGAAGCAATCACAAATGATAGGTGAGAGTGATGCGTTAGTGCAAATCCAACATATCATTGAAAAGGTGGCCCCTACCGATGCGCGAGTCTTGATAACCGGAAGTAATGGTTCAGGTAAGGAATTAGTTGCTAAATGGCTTCATGAAAAGAGCAACCGAGCTGCTGAACCGCTAATAGAGGTGAATTGTGCAGCAATCCCCTCTGAGTTGATAGAGAGTGAACTTTTTGGGCATGAAAAAGGTGCCTTTACCAGTGCCGTGAAACAGCGGATAGGAAAATTTGAATTAGCGAATGCTGGAACATTATTTCTTGATGAAATTGGCGATATGAGTTTAAGTGCGCAGGCTAAAGTATTGCGTGCTTTGCAAGAACATAAAATTACGAGAGTTGGTGGAGAAAAAGAGATAACCGTGAAACCTAGGGTAATTGCTGCTACCAATAAAAATCTTATGACCGAGATTGCCAATGGAAATTTTAGAGAAGATTTATACCACAGACTAAGTGTAATTGTAATTCAAGTTCCTTCCTTGAATGAACGGAGAGAGGATATTCCTTTGTTGATAGCTCACTTTTCTTCTGAAATTTGCAAGGACTATGGTATCCCTCTAAAAACATTTGCTCCTGATGCTATCAAAAAACTCCAACAACATAATTGGACAGGTAATATTAGGGAATTGAGAAATGTGATTGAAAGGCTCATAATTCTTGGTGATCAAAAAATTTCTGCCGCTGACATAGCAGCTTATGTTCAGCTCAAGTAGTTAATAATGTAGTTTGAAATGCTTTATCCCTTTTTGCTTCTTCAGCTCTAGGATTGTTTACTCCCGAACTTGCTTCGGGACAAACCCCCAACCTTCCCGATTTTTAATCGGGATGCGCTATTCGTTTTCGCTACTTCGACTCTAGGATTGTTTACTCCCGAACTTGCTTCGGGACAAACCCCCAACCTTCCAGATCTTTAATCGGGATGCTCCATGAATTTTTTCTAAAATAAAAAAAAGCGAACCGAGATGATTCGCTTTTGTGGTCCCTGAGGGATTCAAACCCCCAACCTTCTGATCCGTAGTCAGATGCTCTATTCAGTTAAGCTAAGGAACCAATACTTTCCCTTTTTAAACGGGGGTGCAAAGATAGAATTTATTATGTAACACAAAAAAAACTTAATTCGCTTTGTAATATTTCATGGCAGTTGGTAGAAATGCCTTAATATCAGCAATCCTACTGGCATCACTAGGGTGAGTACTTAAGATTTCAGGAGGTTTGGCTCCACCCTGTGATGACATTCGCTGCCAAAAGGTTATCGCCTTTGAGGGGTCATAGCCAGCCATAGCTGCAAATATCAAACCCATTTTATCGGCTTCGCTTTCATGAGTTCTGCTAAATTTTAAAATTCCTAGCGTACTTCCTGCTCCATACGCTCCTAAAAATAAATTTCTTGTTTCAGCTGCTTTAGTGCTCAGGGCCACATTCAAAGCTACACCTCCTAATTGCTGTAGCAACCCTTGACTCATCCTTTCATTACCATGTCTGGCAACAGCATGTGCAATTTCATGACCCATCACAAAGGCCAAACTTGCCTCATCTTGGGTAATGCCTAACAAACCTGAATAAACTACCACTTTACCTCCTGGCATGCACCATGCATTAGCTTCGGGGCTGTTTACTAGATTAAACTCCCATTTATATCCGGCAATACGTTTAGCCAAATGTTGTTCGGCCATGAATTTGATTACTGAAGTTTGAATTTTTCCTCCAACATTTTTTACCATCATGGCATTAGGATCGCTATTAGAAACTGGAGGATTTTTCGAAAGAAAACTTCTGTACTCTGTTAAGCTCATGTTCATTAATTCACTTTCAGGAAGCAAGTTTACTTGCTTGCGTTTGGTGATCGGTACTTTGGCACATGCCTGCATCACCACGAGAGCTAGAAGGACTTTAATAATTTTAGTATTCATAGATTGAAGGGATTTTAGCAAAGGCAATCTCAAAATTGATGCCTTGCATTACCGTACAAATAAAGTTTTAATGAATTATTGAATCACGGCTGATAATCCCCTATCGCAAAGAGCATCGCGCATAGGAACTAAGTCTTTAAAACCTCCATTTTTAACTGCACACTTTCCATTGTAATGTACAATTAGGGTGCATTGTTCAGCTTGTAGCATATCATGATTGCATATTTCTACCAAGGAAGTTATCACATGATCGAATGTGTTCACATCATCATTGAATAAAACCAGATGATTTTCAGCTGCAGAGGCTGTTTGTTCAGCTTCTAATGTTTCTTCTTCGGTTGACGGATTGAATTGGTGGAGCATCTTTAGTCAATATTTTTATTGCCCTAAAGGTACAAAAAAATATTTTTTTACTCCAACCGCCTAAGCGCTTCTTCAACAGTGATACGTTCATTACCCTTAAAACCAACGATAAACGCATCTTTTATACCAGCATCCTTTATTTCAGTTTGTGCCTGCTGCGCTTGAATCAAGGTAGTATAAGTTCCAGCATAGAAAATATGCAATCCCCTACTATCGGTCTTTTGCATGATGCCTTTTGTGCTTATTTTCAACAAGGGTTCAACTGCCGTGAAGGGAATATTTTCTCTATAAGCTCCTACTTGAATTCTAAAAACAATTAAAGAATCATTTCCAGTGGGCACGCTTGCATTGATACTTTTATCTTCAGATATATTACCTGAAGCTAACAACGGAGTACCTGATTCTGGAACTGATTTTGCTATTACTTTACTATAGCTTACCGTAGGGTCTTCACCTTCTGCTATTGATTGATCTGAAATTAAAAGTGCATTGGATGGCAAAGTAGTTACAAATGCATCAGCAATACCTGATGTAGCTATTAGGGATTTAGTAACTGCAGCAGACTGCTTGGTTTCAAAAACACCAGAATAAAATTTATAGAAACCATTAGATGTTTTAATTGACATTAAATTATTTAAACCTGAAATAATAGCCGGTGGTTGTGCCTTTTTATAAACTCCAACTTGAATGGTGAATTTACCAACTTCATTTACTCCTATCTTTTTAGAGGCTGACTTAGCAAGGCTATTATCACTATTTGTTTGAATGATGGTTGTAGTTTTACTAAATTGATTGGCATCCACATCGTCTCCAGTAGTTGGATACTTGGCTGCTGTAATGTCGATTTTGGCAAGAGCTGCTGTTTCTACTGACTGAACAGTTACATAAGCTTGCCTCACTGCTAGATTGTTTAGATTAAGAAGCTTGGCAGCCTCATTCAAAGAAATTCTCTTACCATTGTAATAGGCTACCACAAAGGCATCTTTAAAGCCAGTGGCACGCATATCCAACTTAACCAAATTGGCTGGCTCAAATGTTCTGAACAATCCAACACAATATCTTACCCATCCCGGACGGCTAGATTCTGCACTCAGTGGTGTAATATTTTTATAAGAAGCAGGTGGTAGCGGTTTTCTGAATGCCCCTATCTGAACTTTAAAAATAAGCCCTGACGGCAAGGAGGGATCCATCTCAATAGTTGGTTGTGTGACTCCCCGATTAAATGCCTCGGTTGGCAATGACAAATTGTTTTTTACCGCCAATTGAGATTCACTTAATATCGTATCGGCTGCGTTATCATTAAATTTTTGATCAATCGTTGATGACTGCTCTGATATGGTTAAGGGGTTAAAATTGGGATCTAATCCACCTATTGTTTTTGAAGTAATTTGCTTGAGTACCAAATCTTCACTGGTTAGGTTTGAATCTGTAGAAGTTGCAATTGATCCATAAATTGAATCAGCAGATTGTTGTGTGGAACTGTCGCTATTAATTTCCTGTGATGATGAATGAGTATTGGTTGCTAAAGTGTTTTCAGCATTTTGTTTAGATGAAGTTGAGGTTGATGCCATGCTGTCATTTCCTTGGACAAGTTTACTCGAAGGCTTAGCATCTTGATAGGCTGTACTGATGGCTTGAGGTGATTGCTTTGCAACCTGGGTGTTCATTTCTGTTAAATAATTTTGCTGGGTTGCTTCAATAATTTTTATTTCTTCGTTCAGTGCCTTAGCGGTTTCCATTTCCATTTGCGCTTCAAATAATAGTGAATCGCTTGTATTTTTTTTGCCATCGGCTTGAAGCATCCATTGCGATTTTTGCAAACTATCATTGGTAGCAGCTGCTTTTTCTCTTAAGGCTATTTCTTCTACTTTAAACTTTTCACTCAATTGAATTAGTTGCGATGCTTTACTAAAAACAGCTATTGTTCCCGTTTTCTTTTCATTGAGCGTTATGTCTTGTGTTAAAAAAGTTTGGTATTCCACCGTTGTAGTATCAATGCCTTTGGTTGAGGCGGTAATTGGATTGGCCAGTACTTCCATATCTAAAACCGGAACCTCATGTGAAGGCACTTGATTTGAACTATTCAGGTTAACAGCTATGGCTTCGCTCATTTTTTCCATCACAGCCTGATCCTTTTTTTCTGCTGACCTCAACTTTTGTTGTGATTCTTGCCAAGCTTTTACCGAAGCAATGTTTTTTTGATTGGCCTCTTTTATTAAGCTATCGCGTGCAGGCGAAGGTTGCAGCTGCTCTATTTTATCCTCCAATAGCAATGATTCAATTTCTAGCCGCTCTGATTCTTTTTGCAACAAAACATATTGTTTGGCATCATCCCTAACGGTTTCATTAACCGTTAGTAAGGCAGCTGAAAGTTTTTCCTCAAAAAAGACCTGTGCCGGATTATTTTCCGTTTTTGCAAAGGCTTGGTTGGCCGATTCATTCTCCTGGTTTGGCGATGGCTTTTCACCTATTTTTACTGAAGCTACTCCTCTTGTATCTGCGTTTTTAAAAGTATCATCATGAGTGCTTTTAATTTTATTGCCTTTGTCCAAGGTGGCATTCTTGATCTCATCTTCATTTGCAGTTGGTGCTGCTTCATCAGTATTCAATAATTTATTATGCTTTACTTCTGCAGGTTGATCATCATTAGGAAATGAATTATTAGATACGGCTTGTTCAAGGAGTGGTTTTATTTCTTGCTTATTTGCCTGTTGGCCAGCATCCACCTCTATGACCCTGGAAATTGAAGAATCAGTATTGGCAACACCATAGCTTAAATTTTTACTTGCATCAATATTGCTTTCAGCATTTGGTAGGTTGTTGTCATTTATTGCATTTGAAGAATTATTGGTACTTGCCCCCTCTTTGCTTGCATTGATTGTTTCGGTCTTTTTATTATTAGGTTCTTTAGCGCTTGCGCTGTTTGAGTTGCGTTCATCAAGTAAATTTGTTTCATCCTTATCAATATTAGATGATCCAGTGTCAGTTGTGTTTTCTAGTTCTTTTGAAATGACCTCAGTTGATTGGATATGGTTAGAAGTTAAATTTCCTTCAGATCCGCTGCTGTTCGTTAAACGACTTTCAAGTGCTGCTGTTAATTTTGGATCTTCAGGCTTTAGTTTCAAATCTACCAGTAGTAAATTTACTTCAGCAGCTGATTGATTGGCCTCCTGGTGTTTTATCGATGCCTTATTTTCCAATTCCAGTGATTCACTCAGTAATTTATCAGACAACTCTTTTTGCTCTTTTGATTGTTTGAAAAGTTCTTGTGCTTTATCTTTATTCTCAGGCCCTAGTAATATTAATTCTCGTGCTTGCTTCAACTGTTCTGTAGCACTACTATCAGCCTCTTGTGATGCTTCTTTCCTAGCAGCAGCTTCTATTATTAATTGTTCCTCTTCAAAAACCAATTGTTTAAAATCATTCAAGGCAATATTCACAACCTCTTTGTTCGATAGGTTTTCCGGATATTTGGTATCCACCTCATTAGCTATCGAGGTATTTTCATAATTAGATCTTGCGGTTTTATCTTCATCAAATTTATTATTCTTATCACCTCCTATTTTTACTTCGTCCCTCTGGGGTTCAATACCTGTTGTTAGATCTGAATTGGGGGCACTTTTATTTTTTTGTGCAATCAATTCCTCTTTTGGAGGAACAGCATAAATGGTGGTGCCTTTAATTTGAATAGGTTTTAAATTCTGTTGATCAGCCAGCGCTAAATCAAATTTTGAAGCAATGATTTGAGAGGGTATATCACTAACTTGAATGGTGCTATCTTTATTACCTACCCGATCATCTACCGTAAAGTAATTAGCTACGGTGAGTTCTTCCGTATCGGCTGTTCTATTTAACATTACCGACTGTCTTAGGTTGGATGATTTAATTCCGTCTGGTAAAATAAATTGTTCCACATGTGGCAGATAGCCACCTGCTTCTACTACTATTAAATAAGTTTCACCCGGAGGTAATGCTATTTCATACGTACCGGTACGAGGGTCTGTTTTTACCGTTGTTACCAACCCATTATCCTTGGCTCGAATTACCGAAATTTTTGCATCTCTTCTGAAGGGTTGGTCTTGCGAATTATATTGACCATAAATTACTGAAAGGCCATTAGATGAGTTGCCCACTTTCATTGTTTTTATAGCAAACATACCTGATTCGGCATCCATTGCACTTACTACCTTTGCCATATCGCCATTCTGATTGGGGAGTAAGTAGATGTCGTCATCAACTGTATTGAGAGGCATGTTTAAATTTATGGGCTTGGCCCACTGACCTGTGTTTGCATTATAAGTACTGCTAAACAAATCATAACCTCCAATGCTATTGTGTCCTTCGCTTGCAAAGTATAAGGTATTGCCATCAACACTTAAATAAGCATAGTCCTCATTGGCAGATGTATTTATGGCATTTCCTAAATTAATAGGGGTACCCCATGTTCCATCAGCACTTTTTTCAACTCTATACAAATCTTTTTCACCAAAACTGCCTTTAGCATAACTACCAAAAATTATTGTCTTGCCATCAGCAGTAAGAAACATTAGTGGATTGCTTATTTTAGTTTTATCCAATGAAGACAGAAACTGTTCTGCTGCCGGTAATAACTTTCCATTGGCATCAGAAAAATCAAGACCTGAATAAAACCCTATCTGACTTACATCATTTCTATTGATGAGGACCACATCACTTTGATTTTTTTTAACCTCAATAGCATTTTTGCAATTTTGAATTTTCTGATTAACTTTTAATTTTTCAGCTCGTGCTCCTCCTGCTATTTGTATGAATTTTTCAAAAAAGGAAATTGCTTCATTAAACTTATGTTGAAACATGGATGTAATGCCCATGTAATAATTTAAGTCCAGTTCATCACAGCCTTTTTGCTGTGCATTTTCAAAATAAATATAAGATGATGACTTATCGCGAGAGGTTTTAAAAATGCTTACGGCATAGCGATAGTTAAATACAGGATCAAGTGGATATAATGACAAAAGTTGAGAGTAATAACGGACTGATTCCTTAAAATTTCCATCTTTGAAAAATCTTTCACCATCGCGTCTCAGCTCTTGCTCATCCTTATTTATTTTTTGGCCAAAAGTGGTAGTACTGGTAATTAGGAGCAGCATGCTCAATACCAGTAAAAAAATATAACTATGACGAAGACTGAAGCCCAATTTCATTATCGTTATTTATACTACACTTTAATAGCTTAGTTACCATGCCAATCTTTTGTTAAGGCTTTAATTTTTAGATAAAATGCTAAAAAACATACAATCTCCTTTCCATTCACTGCCCAGTATATATTCTTGTGATAGCAACTCAAAAGGGTTGGCTCCCAAAAATTTTCTTACAACGCCTTCATTTTCCTCCTCAAATATAGAACAGGTTATGTAAAATAACTTTCCAGCGGGCATCAGCATTTTAGACGTATTGGATAGTATTTGAAATTGAAGTTCAGCAAATTTTTTAATTCTTTCCATATTAAAAAAATGAAAATGTTCAGGTGTTCTTGCCCACGTTCCCGAGCCTGTACAAGGCACATCAGCAATAATATGGTTAAATGAATGATGCAATAAAGCAACTGGTTTTGAAAAATCATAATGCGTTATATGAGGCATCGGATACCCTGCTTCTAATACGCGTAGCCTTAAATTTTGCAAAATGTTTTCTCGAACATCATTCACGTGCAATTGAATGTTTTTTTCTTTTTCTAGTAATGCCAAACTTTTTCCACCTGAGGCAGCACAAGCATCCAACCATTTTTGACCTGCCGAAGGTTCAAAAAAGGATGATATGGTTTGTGAAGCTTTGTCCTGCACCTCATAGGCATGTTTAAAAGAGGTTAAGGCTTTTTCTAATTTAGATCCATCCTTAATTTGAACACATCCTGCCAAATCAGTTAACTCAAATAAAACTCCTTGCTCAGTCAGTTGCCCTAACACCAACTCAAGAAATTTTGGTTTAACTCTAATAAATACTGCAGGTTGTTCTAAGACAGCTTGAGTAAACTTTTTAATATCTATTGACTTTGAAACGAATCCCATCAACTCATCAAAATGTGTTCTACTTTTTAATTGGAGGATCCAATCATTTACATCCATCCCATCCTTATGCCATTTTTCAAATAAATGATTGAAACTGCTCTTAAAATACCTAGCACAATACAAGATGTTTGCTTCATTGAGTTCGATGTCATATATAGCAGCTAACCTAAAATAGCTATATAGCAAATGTTTAAACAACCTTCGATCACCAGCGCCCATTTGCTTCTGTGATGCTAAGTATTGCCTAACTTCTACTGATAGTACACTAGCATAATTATATTGGCCTATGAAATTTTTAACTTGAGAAACCCGCTGATGCATGGCGGCAATTTACAAATAGGAATAGGATTAAAAACTTATATTTGTGTAACTTTATGAGCCCTCACTCAGCAACTGATTTACTATCCAAATATTGGGGTCATACTCATTTCAGACCTTTACAGGCAGACATTATTGCCAACGTAACTGATGGCATAGATACCATTGCCTTGTTACCAACCGGTGGCGGAAAGTCTATTTGCTTCCAAGTGCCTGGCCTAATGATGGATGGCATATGTTTGGTTATTTCTCCACTCATAGCCCTAATGAATGACCAAGTGGCACAGCTCACCGCAAAGGGAATTAAGGCTGCAGCCATTACTTCTGGTATGCACTTCAGAGAATGTGAAAATATATTGGCCAATGCTGCTGAAGGTGGGATTAAATTTTTATACCTCAGCCCTGAGAGAATTGATTCTGATAAATTCAAAAACAAACTGAGTTACCTTAAAGTAGGATTAATAGCGATAGATGAAGCGCATTGTATTTCACAATGGGGATTTGATTTCAGACCTAGCTATTTAAATATTTATGCACTTAGAACCATCTTTCCAAAAATTCCCTTCATTGCCCTCACTGCTACTGCTACCGAACAAGTTATCAGTGACATTTCAACACACCTGCAGCTTGAGAACTTCAAATTATTCAGGAAAAGTTTTGAAAGGAAAAATATCACCTATGCAGTAATAGAAACTGAAAATAAACTTGAGCGATTAGTAAAGGTTTTTGACAAAATTAAAGGATCAGGAATAGTTTATGTTAGAAATAGAAAACTAACTTGGTCAATCGCACAACTACTTAATCGAAATCAAATACCAGCCATACACTACCATGCTGGACTAACGCATGATGAACGAAATAATTCACAAAAACTTTGGATGGACGGGAAAGTAAGGGTGGTAGTAGCCACCAATGCATTTGGCATGGGAATAGATAAGAGCAATGTACGATT